>JAQBRM010000018.1 GCA_028286485.1 Candidatus Nomurabacteria bacterium | reverse complement strand
CGTCCGGACTTTGTACCGTGTCGGAAGGAGTGACAGGATCAGATGGAGGTGTAGTGGTATCAGTAGTGGTGGTTACTACCGTTGGAATTGAGGTATCATCCGCGTATACCAGAAACGGCCACATGGTATGTCCGATCATGAAGATCATGATCATAATGAGCGAGCAGAATTTTTTAAGATTATTTTTTTTCATGAATGATTTGTATTAGGTGATAAAAATTCTTGTTTTCTCACCTACCCTCTGTAGGAAGAGCAGGTGAGAAAACAGGATGAACTGTTTTCTCGAGTAGGGATTTTTTCAGAATATTACTGGCGCATGATGTGTGTCAGTGTGCGTCCAACGATCGTGACTGACTGTGCATTTGAATTTGAAGCACCGGTATTGATCACGCCGCCCAAGCCGCCAAATCCGCCCGCAGCGCCATTACCCGCTGAAGTGGATGCTGGGTTGTTATTGAGGTTGGCGGAAGCAGTGAGGTTGCCGCCAAATCCGCCCGCAGCGCCTGCCGCTCCTTGGCTGGTGTTGTTACCACTTGCTCCATTCGCAGCAAGGGTGGTACCCAGTGTGGCTGAGTTGCCGTTGTTTACAATGACGGAATTAACGCCACCAGTATAGGTGTGGGTGTAATGCATTGAGGCATTGTTGTGATTTTCAGACGCATTGGCAGCGGCATTATTCGTGGTATCGGTTACCGCATTGTTGTAGGCGACTGAAGTGCCTGATGAAGCAACATTGCTGTACTGATTGGTTTGCGTCGCATCAGCGTTCGCACTCTGCACACTGCTTGCATTGCCGCTGGTGGAAAGTGCTGTTGAGTGATCATCATGTGAAGTAGCTGCATTTGTTGAAGCACTTTGTGACGCACCAACAGCTGTATTTACATCAAGCACTGAATCATACTGAGTGGCACTGGTACTGTCTTGAATTTCAGTATCGGTGGTGTTGATGTCATTGGTCAATGAAGCAGCGGAAATTGAATTGCCGGTGGTGATGCTGCCACCACTGCCGCCGTCACCGCCCACGCCGCCATTGCCGGCAGTCAACGCACTGGCGCCGTTGGAAGTGGACGAGGTGCTTGAAATACCGCCGCCGTTTCCGCCGATGGCACCTGCTGCGCCGTATGAACTGTTACCGCCGGTATTGGAACCGACACTGACTGAATTATTAACGACCGCTTGATTGGCATTTGATACCGTGATCGTGTCTGCAAATGAAGTACTGGCACCGAGCAGGAGGGTTGCGATCATTCCTCCGATCGGGATTAATTTTAGGATTTTTCTCATATTATTATTGTTTTTTAAATGTTAAATTAATTAATTCGTGGATGTAAACCCAAGTTTTTTTAAACCTCTAAGCTTACTGGGAAATTATAAATCCCTAACATTAAGAAAAAATTAAATGAAAATAGCGGTGGGGATAAAAAAACCGGCCTCGCCGGATTGACTAAGTAAAGGTTTGAGGGTAAGGTAGGGAGAAATAAACAATATGAGCAGTATAGTAAAGTACGGAATTGAACATCCTATAAAAGGATTACTCGGGTTTTCAAACGGCGAACCAGTCTATCCAAATGAAAACAACCCCAATGAGGTTGATCTCGACAATACCTCACTACATAGCGAGAGAGGCATCCAGGATGATCGGCTGGCAAAATCCACCCTGCTTCAGCAAGAAGGATGTGTGGTGGTACCAGTTACCATTTCGTGTACAATCGGAATCACCGAGCCATTGGAAATGGCAAAAAGTTAAAGATGGACAAGGACCCAAAGCAGCAATGCGGCGGGTCTTTTTTATTACCACACCTTCATCAAATCCCTCTTCTCTTCTTTATATTCGGTAATTCTTCGTAGCGTAGCCGCGCTGATATTTTTTGGAAGATTATCGAGGTTAAACCATTGCGCACTTTCTATCTCCCACTGCTGCTTGAATTCTTTGGATAGACAGTGAATGATAAATATATGAACTGTGTCTCGCTTCCCTTCTTTTGTGGAACGATATTCACCGAGCTTGTATGTGATTTTCAAATCATGAAGATCGAGTTCTTCTTTTAATTCTCGTACTATGCACCGCTCCGGTGTTTCGCCATTATCAATTCCTCCGCCCGGCATGGTCCAATATGACAGATTGAGGTTTTTTATCAGCAGTATTTCATTATCAAAAAGTACTAATGCGCGAGCGCCGTTTGTGACAGGACTAAATATTTTCCAATAGAGACGAGCGGGCGGATAGGTGTTTTAGGTGAAATCATTAATAATCCGTTATATGCCAATACTAAGAAATTAAATGGTTTTTACTCCTACTGATTTGAATGTTGTGTATAATGCCAAATCTCAGCATGGTGTGTAGCTAAAAGATCTTGATAGATATTCATATCTGGATTAGTGATATATTGTAAACCGTAGGTTTCTGCAGTTCCTGAAGTGAGACTATATTTTACCGGAATAATAGTGTTATTCGTTTTTATCCGATCTGCCATTTCTGTAGGATCTTTTTGTACTTGACCCGTCGTTAGGTCAAGTGTGTAATAAGCCCACTGTTGATGACTCGTAGTAGAATTATAAGAAGTAATTATACCAAAGACCATTAATAGCCCTCTGTCATTTTTTATTCCATTAATTTTGTATACGTTGGTATAGAAACTATCTCTGGGTATATTACTAAGATCGACAATTTTTGTGGATTGTCCAGTAGCAAGGTCATATTTTGAAATAACATTGCCGACATAATCATGGTAATAAACCTCACTATTATCATAGATGATAATATCTTGTCGAGCGTCAAACGGGAGCTGTCCTAATTGTTTGACCGCATTGCCATCGAACTCAGAAAGTTGGTTATTTTCAAGCACTCCAGATTGATCATTAGTAGCATTGATAAAGAAATTGTTATCAATAAAGTGCCCATCCGGCGATACGCCCGAGCGTGGACCTCCATTACTATGTTGATTTGCTTGAATAATTGAAATAGTTTTTCCATTCTTATCTGAAATAACATATCCCCCAGTTACTTCAGAAACAATGCTTTCACCGCCGCTAAAACCACCAGAAATATGACTATACCCCTTCATACACTCCACATATTTTAGAGAATTGCCTGTAGTAGCATCCTGGATAAAATTATTGGACTGTATACATGTTTCTAGATATGGACTATCATTCGAATATAAAGCTCTTTGAGGCAATTTTATTACTCGAAAAACAATAACCAAGGCTATCAAAATTATTGCTGTGATTATAATTTTTTTGCGATGAGAAGTACTGGGTTGCTTTTTATTCTCTACTACAGGCTTACTCGTGGGCAATAGCACAGCCTTGATATCAGTATCACTCCATCCATTAAGCTGGAGAGTAGTCCGAATGTTTTCATCAGATAAACCATTTGCTTTACTTGTCTTGATAAATTCAAGTATTTGATTTTTATCCATGCTTGAATTGTACTATATTAGCTACAGTGCGACTATTGAATTTCGGCGCACAAAAGGAAAATCCCCATACAAATTTGTATGGGGATTTTCCTTTTGTGCGCCGGGAAGGATTTGAACCTTCGTAGCCCGAAGGCGTCAGATTTACAGTCTGATGTAATTGACCGCTCTACCACCGACGCTCTTCCGTCATTACGACGGATATTGTACTAGGAAGTCTGCACTTCTTTCGTATTAGTGCGGAAAGAACTGACACGTTTCTTTTTGGTCTGGACAGTCACGATGACATCGTCACCGTTCATGGAAACATGGGCGGTATCGCCGTCATTGATAGTACGTGCGATGATCCGCTCGGCAATCGGATTCAGCATCTTGGTCTGAATCAACCGATTGAGGGGACGAGCCCCGTAGTGAGGATTATACCCGACTCGCGCCAAGTATGAAAGCACGTCCTCACCGACCGCTACCGTAATACCCTTCTCCTGCAAGCGTGCCAGGACGGCATTGGTACGGATGGTGACGATCTGCTTGATCGCCTCGGGACTAAGAATATCAAAGACTATGATTTCGTCAATACGGTTCAGGAATTCCGGTCGGAAATGATCCTTCAACGCGCCTTCCACCTTTTCCTTGGTGTGCACATATTCCTTCTCCTCATTGTTGTTATGGAAGCCCATGCTCTCCATCTTTTGAATGTATTCAGAACCCAAGTTGGAGGTCATGACAATGATGCTGTTCTTGAAGTTCGCCACGCGACCCTTCGAGTCCGTCATGCGCCCATCATCAAGTACTTGCAGCAACACATTGAAGACTTCCGGATGCGCCTTCTCCACTTCATCAAACAGAATGACTGAATACGGACGATGACGCACTGCCTCTGTCAGCTGACCACTCTCATCATGTCCGACGTAGCCCGGCGGTGAACCGATAAGCTTCGACACGCTGTGCCGCTCCATGTACTCACTCATATCAACGCGAATCAGCGCCTTGTCATCATTGAACATGAATTCCGCCAAGGCTTTGGTCAGTTCCGTCTTCCCCACCCCTGTCGGGCCGAGGAACAGAAATGAGCCGATCGGACGATTAGGATCGCCGATACCGGCACGATTGCGTCGCACCACATGCGCGATCTTTTCAATGGCTTCATTCTGACCCACCACGCGCTTGTGCAGCTCGTCTTCCATGTGCATGAGCTTCTCCCGTTCTTCTTCCAGCATCTTGGTCAACGGTACACCGGTCCAGCGTGCTACCACCTCCGCAATATCCTCGCTGGTGATTTCTTCGCGCAAAATACGACGGGATTTTTGCAATCGTTTCAAGCGGGCCATTTTTCCTTCCAGATCTTTCTGCAATAATGGCAAATGCCCGTAACGCAATTCCGCCGCGCGTCCCAAGTCGGCACGGTTTTCGGCTGACTCCGCCTCAAAGCGCAATGTTTCCAAATCCTTCTTGATCTTGCTGATTTCCTGCAGCAAGGTCTTCTCGGTATTCCATTTCATTTCCAATTCCTTCGTGCGTTCTTGGTTGTTGGCGATCTCACTCTCAATCGCCTTGATGCGATCCTTGGTTGTTTTCAATCCACCTTTCTGTGTCGTATCTTTTTCAACATCTTTAGTCAGCGCCTGACGTTCAATTTCCAAACGCATGATCTTGCGATGAGAATCTTCCAGAATAGTCGGCTTGTTTTCCAACTGCATGCGCAGTGCTGAACACGCTTCATCGAGCAGATCAATTGCCTTGTCCGGCAACTGTCGGTTCGTAATGTAGCGAATGGAAAATTGCACCGCTGCCACAATCGCATCATCGGTGATATGGACGCTGTGATAGAGCTCGTACTTTTCCTTCAAGCCACGCAAGATGGCAATCGCATCCTGAGGACTCGGTTCATCAATATAGACCGGTTGGAAGCGTCGCGCCAAGGCCGGATCTTTCTCAATATGCTTCTGATACTCCTTCAAGGTAGTGGCACCGATGGCACGGAGTTCGCCACGGGCCAAGGCCGGCTTCAACAGCTGCGCCATGTCCCCCATACCGTCTACGGCGCCGGCTCCGACAATGTTGTGAATTTCATCAATAAACAAAATCACCTTACCGTCGGCTTTCTCGACTTCTTTCAGGATATTTTTTATTCGTTCTTCAAATTCACCGCGGTATTTGGTACCGGCCAGTAATGAGCCAATGTCCAACGAGACAATTTCCTTGTCTTTCAAGGATTCCGGCACGTCACCTTTGGCAATACGGTTGGCTAGTCCTTCCACCACGGCGGTTTTACCAGTGCCGGCTTCGCCGATCAAAATAGGGTTGTTTTTGGTACGACGGGTAAGGATTTGCATGATGCGCATGATTTCCTTGTCGCGACCGATGACCGGATCGAGCTTGTCTTCCTTGGCCAGCTTGGTCAGGTTGCGGGCGAACTTGGACAGCATGCGCATTTTCTTGTTACCGCCGGCATCGTTGCCTTTGGTAGTACGAAATTCTCCGACGGCTTGCACCAAGGCATGGCGATCGATCTTGAATTGATCGAGCAGTTCCGATGCGTCATTTTTAATATCGAGCAAGGCGATGAAGAGGTGCTCGGTCGAGACAAAGTTGTCTTTCAGCTCCGCGGCGACTTTCAATGAGTGTTCGATAGTCTGCGCCAAGTCTCCCGTCAAGAACATTTGATAGGATGGTGCGACAGTAGTGCTGCTATCGGCAGCTTCGATCGCTTCAAGCACGGAGTCGGTGAGCAACATGGTGTCGAGTTCCATGCGATCAAGTAACGTGATGACATTTGAGTCCTCCTGCACCAATAACGATGCCAGCAAATGCATCGTGTTTACGTTATTTTGACCGCGTTCGATCGCCAGCTCATGCGCCCGCTTGATCGCTTCTTTGGCTTTGGTAGTGAATTGATTAAGTGGTGGCATCATAATAAAATTTCAATTTAATAAAAGGATTTCCCTCGGGCAACCGTAACAGCAATTCAGACATCAGTATGTTTCCAATATAGCAGAAACAGGTTCTTTTTTCCAGCGGCCAGATAATTACGTCAAAAAAAGCAGTCCCTCAACCGTCGCGTAATTTTCTGCTGAAAATTCGCTCACCCTCGGACCAGTCGTCCTGCGAGAGCCGGTTTCGTGACTCTTTTTTCTTTGTAATTATCCGATGTGGTTATATTTTGCTATTACTTTTTTAAGAGCTTCTACGGCTTTTTTCAGGTCTGATTTTGTGGTCATTCTGCCGAAGGATACGCGGATTGCTCCCCATCCCTTTCCATATATACGCTCGAGAAGCTCAGATTCATTCGCATCCTCATTTTTGCAGGCACTTTTTGAGGAGACAGCAATACCGCGCGCATCCAATTCTAATACCAACAATTCGCTTTCAAAATTCGGTACTGCAATATGGCTGATATGGGGTGTGCGTTCTTGTGATGATGCAGTGATGATAGCCGAGGGAATTTCTTTCTGTATCAAATGTTCGAAGTACTGTTGTAATGATAAAATGTTCTCCGTATAGGCGACGACATTTTTTTGCGCGTATGCCAATGATTGTGCAAAAAAATGTACGAGCTGCACCGCTTCTGTTCCCGGCCGCAGTCCCCGCTCTTGCCCACCGCCGTGCAGTATCGGCGCCATCAGCGTATCACGTTTAATATAGAGCATTCCTACCCCTTTCGGACAGTATAGTTTCGTGGCACCCAATGTCATCATATCGACGCCCATCTTCTGTACATTCAATACGTAGTGCAACGGCGCTTGTGTGGCATCGACATGCAGTAGTATTGTCATGTCAGGATGGTGCTTGCGTAGAAATCGCACGCGCTTGGCAATATCATAGATCGGCTGCACAGTACCGATTTCATTATTGACGTACATGACCGACACAATCATGGCAGTAGCATCTTCCGGCACTTCAATTTGTTTCGGATCAATCACACCCATGTCTGTCGGCAGAATAATTACATGGACTTGGTCGGTGAGTGCTTTCACTGTTTCCAACACCGCCGCATGTTCACTATCAGTCGTGACGATTGCGATGCGGGCCTCACTGTTTTTTTTCAGCAATGCAGTCACCGCTCCTTGTAAGGCAATGTTATCCGACTCCGTCGCATTGGCAGTGAAAATAATTTCATCAGCACGAGCAAACAGTGTCTCCGCTACCAGTTGTCGGGCATTTTCGAGCGCGACTTTAACCAGTCGCCCCTCTTTGTGAAGGGCACTGGGATTGGCTTGCAATACTGCAGGCGAAAGCCGGGGAAATGACGCAATCATGCGGGCATCAACGGGAGTGCTGGAAGCATAGTCGAGATAGCAGCGTTGCTTGAAAAAATTCATAAAAGTAGTATAATAGGCACCTATGTCACTAAGTATATCACCAATTATCATAGGTATTCTGATACTCCTCGCACTGGCCCTCGGGGCGGTGATTTTTTTGGTGGTACAGCTGCAAAAAAAGCTCCGCACCTTCATGAATGGCAAAGATGCCAACAATCTCGAAGATACCCTCACTGATCTGACCGAAAAAGTATCAAGCATAGAAAATACCCTGAAGGCCCACAAGGAAGGGCTTGAGTATATCGACGGTCGCGTGAAGCGTAGCATTCGCGGGTACTCATTGGTACGATATAATGCGTATGACAATGCCGGCGGCGAGCAAAGCTTCGCTTCAGGCTTGCTCGATGAACACGGTGATGGCTATGTGCTGTCCGTGATTACCAATCGCAACCATGTCGGTGTCTATGCCAAGAAAATAAATGTCGGCAAAGCCGAGACATCGCTGACACAAGAAGAGGAGGCAGCATTAACGGACGCTAAGCACGCAATTGATTTATGAATACCACTGAACACACAACTTCCCGTCCGCCAATCGTAGCCGTCATGGGTCACATCGACCACGGCAAGTCCACGTTGCTGGACTATATTCGCAAAGCCAATGTCACCGCTACCGAAGCCGGTGGCATTACGCAGCACCTCAGTGCGTATGAGATCACTATTCCCTATCAAGGTACCCATGGAATTCAACAGCGACGTATTACCTTCCTCGACACTCCCGGTCATGCGGCCTTTACCGGCATGCGCGAGCGCGGTGCCATTGCCGCCGACATTGCCATTCTGGTGGTCTCAGCCGAAGATGGCGTGAAGGCGCAGACCATTGAAGCGTTGCACACTATCCGTAATGCCAACATTCCATTCATTGTCGCGATTAATAAAATTGATCGTCCTGGGGCAAATATTGAAAAAGCTAAGCAGATGCTAGCTGAACAAGAAGTGCTCGTGGAAGGCTACGGCGGTGACATCTCATGGGTGGCTATTTCCGCCAAGGAAGGTACCGGTATTGCGGAACTGTTGGAAACAATTCTCTTGGTAGCCGATGTGGAAGACTTGAAAGCTGATCCGTCTGCCAAGGCTGAAGGGATCATTATCGAGTCTCGTTTGGATAAACAACGCGGTATTACTGCTACGCTAGTAGTGAAAAACGGCACCTTGAAGAAAAGTCAGTTCGTGGTCGCTGGTACAGCTATTACCACCACTCGCATTATGGAAAATTTCCTCGGCAAAACGATTGCTGATGCAGATCCCGGTACACCGGTACAACTGGTTGGCTTTGATCGTTTGCCGGAAGTCGGTATACCGGTTGTCGTCTTTGATAAGAAGCGTGAGGCGGAAGACTATATTGAGGAATTGGCGGATGCGGAGCGTGTGACCGAGCTCCGACCACAGGAGGGTGAGAAAGTAGTGCCGATCATTATCAAGACTGATGTCTATGGTACGGCTGAAGCAGTGGAGCGTGAAATCAAAAAAATGAACGTGGAAGGACTGCACATCAAAATCCTCAGCAAAGGCATCGGTACGATCGGCGAGACCGACATCAAGCTGGCGCAGTCGGACAAGAACACGATCATTTTGGGTTTCAATGTCGGACTTGATAGCAGCGCGCGCGATATTCAAGAAAAAATAGGAGCGACCATTCAAACATTTGATATCATTTACAAGCTGACAGAGTGGCTGGAAACGGAATTGGAGGTGCGTCGCCCTCGTGTCGAAACTCGTGAAGTCATCGGTATTGCCAAGGTATTGAAAACATTTTCAAAAACCAAGGAACGACAAGTGCTGGGTTGTCGTATTGAGTCCGGCACTATCACTGATGGTGCAAAAGTATCTGTTATGCGCCGCGACTTTGCCTTAACAACGGGTACAGTCGTGGAGCTGCAGCAAGCCAAGCAGAAAGTCCGTGAAGTGAGCGAGGGAGAATGCGGCATTCTGGTCGAATGTAAAAATGACATTGCGCCGGGTGATATATTGGAAGCCTTCATTTTTCAATCAAAATAAGAGTATTGTATGACGATTCAAAGCGGCCGTACCGAGAAAATTCAAGATCAGATCCGAGAGATTGCCGCGCGCGTAGTGGAACGTGAGAGCAATAAGACTGCGCTCATTACCATCACGCGTGTGGAACTCTTTGAACGCGGACGCAAAGCCATGCTGTACATTTCCGTCTTACCGGAAACAGGTGAAGACTCTGCGATTAATTTCTTGAAAAGAAAGCGTGCGGAAATTCGAGACGAAGTGAAGCAGCGATTAAACATTCGCACTATCCCCTTTCTCGATGCCGCGATTGATACGGGTGAGAAGGCTCGTCGTGCTATCGACGAGCTGTTGAAAGAATAGTACTATAATTGTGCCGGTCTGGTGGCCAAGTGGTAAGGCGGTTCTCTGCAAAAGAACTATACGCGAGTTCGATTCTCGCCCAGACCTCCTTCGTCGCGCTGAAGCTTCAGCGAAGGCGGACATACGAATATATTGCCCGAGTGGTGGAATGGTAGACACGGAGGACTTAAAATCCTCTCTACATTGTAGGTGTGGGTTCGAGTCCCACCTTGGGCACCGGTACTTAATGATTGAAATAAGAATAAATATACGGTACTATGGCTGTACGTTCTGTTCAAAGTGCTGGGATGGTGGAATTGGTATACACGTTAGTCTTAGGAACTAATGCCGCAAGGCTTGGGAGTTCAAGTCTCCCTCCCAGCACTTTGAACGGAACACGATCGACAACATAAAAACTTTTTCGCATTTCCACCTATAACTCAGTTGGTAGAGTAGCTCCCTCTTAAGGAGATTGTCGCAGGTTCGAGCCCTGCTAGGTGGACCATATAGAACGATTGACAATTTGACACTTTTCTGCTATAATGTCAACAAAATTAAATCACAAAAATTTGTAACTTAAAAACATTAAATATGGACATTCAAACTATCGGACAAACTCTTGTCCTTCTCCTCGTTTGCTACTGGCTGTACAAATGTACTGTCACTGTAACCGAAAACAGATTCAAGGTCGTCGAAGGATGGACTGGTCGTTATATACGCACCATATCCGGAAGTAAAGACGAACGTGTTGCCACTCAAAAAGATGAAGACAACAGCCAGAAAGATGCGCAAGGAAATCCTACTATCCTGCTCGGAGATATTATCCTTGGCAAGGATAACGGTTCCATTGATTTCATTTTATGGCCGTTGCAACAAATTTCTACATACCAAATGCGAAAAATTGTGCGTAAAAGTTCCGCCGATCTTACCGAATTAGAAAAGAAAAATCTGGCTTGGGGTAAGGCCGAACAAGATACCGAGGTTTCCCTTACGGAAACCAGTATCTCTAATCACTATCGCAAACAGTTCACGTATGAAATGCATTTTGACGGCTTAAGCACCGGCGAAACCCAAGGGGTTGCCGACTCTCCCGCCCAAAATGTTAAGATGCGAGTGCGATTAAATGTTACCACCTACGCGTGCAATATTTTCCAATCACGCTATCAAGAAGATGATGGCGGTAAATGGCTTACTACTTTGCAAGGTGTAATCATGTCGGCCTTGAGTGAAATATTCGGTGCCAATTCTTTCGATGATATTTCAAAATTGCGTACGGCAAAATTTAATGATATTGAATTAGCTGACGGTAAAAAATTTTTGGAAAGAGTCGATACGGAAATGTTACAGATAAAAAAGCTGGGGCAAGGCGTGAGTGATATCAATTTTTTGGCCGATGAGGTAATGGATGAGTCTAAGGATTTTGTGAAAGCAAAAGAAGATGCCGTCAGAGCCACTATCGAGAAAGCTGCTGCAGCTGACAGGGGCGCCGCAATAGCATTATTGCTTGCTCCTAAAGTAACTGCCGCAAAAACTATCATGAACCTTGATACGGTAAACCGAAAAAGTTTGAAACAAACAGAGGATGCTACAACCGTCAAAAAGTTTGCATCACTGGCTACTTCAAACATTCGGGTATATGTTGATGGCGCTCAAAATGAATCATCCAACTCATCCGGAAAATCCGTTGATGTAGACAAAATCATTCAAGGGGTCGTCAATCTGGATATCGTGAAAGAAATTAACGATGAGAGTGAAGACAAGGATCCTAGTAAAAAAACAAAAGGAGGTAAACCATGAGTTTTCACCCAAACATTGGTGATTTTCTGATGGGATGCGCCGCTACTGCGTGCGCCTTCATCGGAATCTTTACCATTGGCTATTATTTGAAACCATATGTTGATAGGCGCCTGCGCTTACGAAGATGGAATAAGATAAGAAACAAAAAAGTATCACCGGCTAAAAAATCCCGCTCTACCTTCACGATTGAGACCTGGCTCATCCCTACGATTGCAGTATCTGTTATTCTGCTGATGCTCTATTTATTATTTTTTAGAGGCCATCATAATGACGGATCTGCTAATTGGTGGGTAATGAGCATTATTGCTATCATACTGCTTGCTGCCATAATACGCAGCCAGTACAAAGGCAGTTTTAATCTCCCGAGCTTTAAAGGTAAGGGTTTCTCCGGTCTTGACTCATTCTTCTCCTCATTCTGGAGTTGGTTCGCTAAAGCATGGTGGAAATTAGCTGCAGTGGTGCTTTTTGTCTTATGGTTATGGCCGCGGTATCAACATGATGACTACGGCAGCAAACCGCATGTGCAAAACAATGTTTCGTATCAACCCGCCCACAGCTCTGTGGAACAAAACTTCCCTCAGCCTGAGGTGAGTTATGGATTACACTACTTTGAAAAAGGTAAGTGGTACAAGTTTTCTGTAAAGGAAGGCAAACATTGGTTCGTCCACAAAAATGATGAGACGATCATCAGGGACACCATGCTGGGCGATGGCGATGCATACTACGCGGTTCAGGCAGTTAACATGTCTGATAGTGTAAATGTCATCAGTACCAAACTTAAGTTGAAACAGTAAAATGCAAAGCCCTCCCGTTTAATCGAGAGGGCTTTTTTTATGCCTGATTTTTTTTGGATTATTTTGGCACTTGCAATGTTTGAATGGCCGGCGGGGTGAAGGTCTGCTGCTTTTGGTTGACGGTCAATCCGGTCACGCCGATGGTGTTGCTCAGGATAGTAATGATGCCGAACACTCCGAACATGATCAGGAATCCGACGAATCCCCACAGCATGTGATCCTTCCCTTCTTGGCGCTTTTCTTGGTTGTCAGCACCGCGAATGAATTGGAATACTCCCCACAAGAAGATCACCGTAGCGACAATAAATGCGAACTCGATCGCGGGATTGATGATATTGGCGTTTATTCTTGATAGAACAACATCAAATGAGTCGGCGTAAGCAATCATCGAGAGAGGGATTAGTTACCACAGACCCCCGTTTGTGGAATATATCGTAATCCTGGAGGACAGGTGACGTTTGGTGAGACACCCTGCTGGTTGGTATCAACACCTGTAATACTGCCGGCAAGATTAATAATGCCCCAGACCGCTACAGAGATGAATAGTCCGATCAAGCCATTGATCATGGTTTTTCGCTTGTTAGCGGTATCTTCCGGCTTTTCACCCTTATCCATGATAAAACGTAATACGTTGTACAAGAAGAATACGGTCATCAAGATCATGATGACGGTGATAGACAAACGTAACCAGTAAATACCTTGATTGAGCCATGTATTCACGTAAACAAAATTTTGCGCAAAGGCCATTGCGGGCACCAATAACGCGGTGAGTGCACTAACATTAAAAACTGTTTTTTTCATAATGATGATTATTTATACTATTCCTGGTTATGTTACAGGTACTGGCAGTATACCATGAAATCCCCGCCTATGGTGTGAATTATTGGGAACCTGTAGAAGTGGAAGTCGGATTATTGGCGGTAGTGGTGCCCGAGCCGGTGGAAGCCTTACTGGGGCTCAAGTAGTCGGTTTGCAGCATTGGCACCGTGGCATCAATACCCAGTGTGGTGGAAAGGATTTTCAAAATCCCCCAGACGGACACCATGACAAACAGTCCGATCAAGCCCATGAAGATGAAGTTCTTGCCTTCCGCCTTGTCTTTTTCTTCCGATGCTCGGATGAATTTGAATACCCCCCATAGGAAGACCACGAATGCCAAGCTGAAAATTCCCGGAATGATTACCACTCCAATAATACATTTCGCCCAAATCGCAATATCAAGCAAGGTGTTGAATTTGATAACGGAACAGGATTGAATGGCGGCTGCGGTAGCGGCCGAGGTGCCGGTCGGTGTTAAGGCTGTATTGGTAGTGCTATTGAGCGCATTGGTAGGCTGGGTAATGCTACCTCCCACCTGCTGAGGTGTAGAAGCTTGGCTGTTTTTATATGCGATACATGCAAACGTTTGATCGTTAGTGGCACAACAAGTATCGTAATCCTGTTGAGAAGTGATCGGTGAGCAGTTACCGCCGGCCGCCTGTGCTAATGGTACGTGACCAATAAAGAAAATAGTTATAATAAGAATGCTTCCGAAAAAATATTTCATAATTACCCGATGATTGAATTAACTGTTCCAATAATAGCGTTCGTAATGACCCATGCGCCCAAGATGAGCAGCGTGCCGATAACCGTATAGAAGAACATGTTTTTTGCCACCTTCACTTTTTCCGGATTGCCGCGGGCAAAGATGAAGCTCAGGCCGGACCAGATGAAGAACAGGATGATCAGCGGTAATGCCACGCGGATGATGACACTCAGAAACAAGTTGATTGCATCCCCGATAGTACTGACACTGAGCGGATTATTAAGGTGGATATTAAGCGGCTGATTGGCGGCAGGCGTTGCGGGAGATTTATTATTTGCTGAGGAGGCGGTTATATTATTTGCCGATGTGCCTGTTTGATTGGCAGCATTAGTTTGCCACGAAGCATTTCCCGATCCGGCATCAGTACTTTGCGCGTATGCGGGAAATCCAAAAGAAAGTACGAGGATCAAACCTGTAAGAGCATATAAGATTATTTTTTTTATCTTCATAATAAATATCATTTTCCAAAGAAATTGAGCGTGTCCTGATATCCCAATATGGTTAGTATAGTATGAACGATCAGCCATGCACAGAGCATCAGTACCAAGCCAAGCACCATATGCTTGGCCATGCTGCCGAGCTTGGCATGCTGTCCCGGCTTGCCACCGGCCGTGAGGTAGGTGTAGCCCAAGTACATAACCATCACCACGAAAATAGGCAACAGTAATGTCTTGAAGAAAAAGTTGATGATGTTGTTGAGAAGCTGCAGGACGGAGTTGAAGGTACAGTCCGGTCCGTCACATGGAATCAAACCGTCCGCACTGGTGGCAGCATGCGCTACGTGGACACTCATCAATGATAGTGCCGCTACAAAAGTCCCCCACTTAGTGAATGCTTGATTGAAGGTCCCGTGTTGCGTCATAAATGGCTGTTTGGGTATCAGTAGTGTTACTGTTTACATTGTTAATCATAGCACGGAATATTGTATCAGTACTATCGGGATTGGGATCGGGCCAAGAAAATGCGGACAGGGCGGCTTTGAAAAAGACCGACACGTACGGATTGCTCTGTGCGACCTGCAGCAAGTCACGACGGACGGGCGGCAAAGAGAATTGTTTGGATAACGTATCGATTTCCGCACTGCTGGACAAGGCAGCGGCGGCGGCATAGGCGGCATTGAAGTTCGGTGCATTTTTCATTACGGCCGCCGCAATGAAGGAGCCATACGTGATAGGGCGAGTAGCGCCGGTACTTTGAAATAATTGCGTCACATCAAAATTCAAATTAGGATTTTGAGATTGGATGGAGAAGAGCTCACTAGCCCGACCGATGTAAAATGCCGACTTACCTGCCAAGAAGTTTTGTAGTCCATCCGGCAAGGCATTGCCCCACGTGTAGTTAGTGTTGGCTGGATTGGCGAAACTGGTATAAAAATTCAACGCTTGCTCAGCTGGCAG
>JAQBRM010000007.1 GCA_028286485.1 Candidatus Nomurabacteria bacterium | reverse complement strand
AAGAGGGGGATGGCGAAGCTATGATGCCCGATGATGAATTTGTGGAAATGCTGGAACATGGCATGCCGCCGGCCTTTGGTTTCGGCATGGGCGAACGATTCTTTGCCTTCCTTGTGGATAAACCGCTGCGCGAAACACAGCTTTTCCCGCTATTGAAACCAAAACATCAATAAATAATAAAAAGGTACCCAGTACCTTTTTATTGTAATTTTGTTCCTTCCGCTGTGTCCAAGACTTCATAGCCCAAGCCTTCCAATTGGCGGCGCAGTTCATCGGATTGCGCGAAATCTTTTTCCTGACGGGCGCTATCGCGTTTTTTCATAAGTTCCATTGCCTCGTCGGAAATGCTGAATTTTTCCACATCCTTTAAATTCAATCCCAAGACCGTATCAAAATGAAGCAATGTAGCCCATTTGTCTGCTTCAGATACTGCAGCATCCGCCAGCAATTCCCAGACAGTCGCTAACGCTTTGGCGGTATTTATATCATCTGAAAGCCCTTCTATAAAAATATTTTTATACCCCTCATTTACTTCACCCACTTCTTCATGATGAGCGGCAAATTTTTGCAGCTTTTTATATTGCTGATTGGCAACCTCCAAGGAATCCCATGTGAAATTAATCGGTTTGCGGTAGCTTGTTTGCATGAACATTAAACGAGTCGCCAAAGGATCAATATGTCGGGCAGTAATATCATCGATGGTATAAAAATTTTGCAGGCTCTTGGACATTTTCACGCCATCCACCAATAGGAATTCATGGTGTACCCAATATCGTACGAATTGTTTATGAGTAGCGCATTCACTCTGGGCAATCTCATTTTCATGATGGACGGGAACGTGATCGATGCCACCGGTATGAATATCGATCGTCTCTCCCAGGAAATGCATGGCCATGGCCGAGCATTCGATATGCCAACCGGGAAAGCCGTCACCCCACGGACTCGGCCAGTGCATGACATGATCGGCAAACTTGCCCACGCGTTTAAACCATAGTGAAAAGTCGGCGGGATTTTTCTTGTCCGGATCAATAACAACGTCATCACGTGCGGCGGTTTCCTTGTCACTGAGTTTCTGGCCGGACAATTCACCGTAGTGCGGATCTTTTGTGACATCAAAATAAATAGCGTGAGGAGTTTCGTACGCTACGCCTTCTGCGACAAGCGTTTCAATCAAGGCAATCATTTCCGCAATATGGTCAGTAGCCCTTGCTTCAATGGTGGGCGGCAGGGCATTCACTGCTCGCATCGTGTCATGAAAATAGTCCGTATAAAATGCGGCAATATCCCAGACGTCTTTACCTTCTTTCAGAGCGCTTTTTTCAAACTTATCATCACCGGTATCAGCATCATCGGTCAGATGCCCCACATCGGTAATATTCATCACATGCTTCACGTCATAGCCGAGCAATGTCAGCGTACGGCGCAGGATATCATCACCGACATATTTTCGTATGTGGCCGATATGGGTATAGTCATAGACTGTTGGCCCGCAAGCATACATACTCACAGTCTTTTCATTCAAAGGAATGAATTCTTCAACGGTGCGGGATTTGGTATTGTAGAGTTTCAAGGCCATATGGTATATCCGTTGTTAAATCCACTTCCGTAATCGGAAAAAGATAAACATGCACAGACCGGTAAGGGTCATGGCGGCGATTATGATATAAAAATCATTAATGCTTTTGATAAAAATCAGGTTGCCGCCGGTGTTCATACTGAAAATACCGGTAATAAGGGTGAGCGGCAGCATGACGAAGGTCAAAATAGTAAAGGTGCGCAGTATCTCATTTGATTTGGCCGACAATAATGAGTCGTTGGTAAGTTGCAATTCTTTCAACAAGTCATGATGGCCTTCCAAGACACTGTTTACTTTATTGAATTCCGAAGTGATCAGTGTGGCATAGTAACCATAGTCATCACCAAAGAAGCGCTTACTGGCCGCTTCATAGGATTGCAAAATATCGCCGTGAAAACGAATGGCTTGCTTGAAGTCGAGCAGCTTGCGATTGGTATGGGAGATAATTTTCACCATGGCCTCTTCCTTGCCGTCAAAAATATTGCGTTCTATTTCCGGAATGCGATTGGTGATATCTTCCAGTTCTTTGGCGGAGGCTTTGTACAGCTGCTTCATCATTTCCATGAACATGATGCCGGTATCTGAAATTTTCTTGTGCTGGTCCAATTGCTCGACATTTTCGAACAGCGTGGCAAATTGGTGGATGGGATCAATCATTTCATAGCGTACGGTCACGATGAATTTCTTGCCAATGATGAAGTCCAGCTCTTGATCGCTGCGCACCTTGTTCTTTTTATTGAAAATAGGGAAGTGCAGGATGAGGTAAATGAAGTTGTCGTACAGGTCCACTTTTGAACGGAGGGTGGTGGAGAATATCTCTTCCTCGACCAGCTTGGACAGGCCGAATTCCTCGCTGATATGCAGGATCTCTTCCCGGCTCGGGGACTCAAGGTCGACCCAAGTCAGGCCGTGGTAGGTATAGCGGGAAATCATGGGGATATTGTAGCATTTTTTAAGTAATTAGTAAGATTCTTGCGCTATTGGATTGATTTTGCAAGTATCCCTGCCTTGCGCCGTGGATGCTTGCAAAATATGACGAAACAGGTATACTATTGGCTCAATATGGCAACAGTAACAAAAAAGACCCCAGCCCCTGTCAAGAAGGCTGCGGCACCTAAAACAACAAAAACCAACATGAGCGAATTCGCTGTTATTGCCACAGGCGGCAAGCAGTACCGCGTATCAGTCGGCGAAACGATCATGATTGAGAAGTTCAAGGAAGAGAGCAAGAAGGGCGATGCCGTGTCTTTTGACCAAGTGCTCCTTACGGACAATGGCGTTGATACCGTTATCGGCACCCCGTTCATTACCGGCGCAGTAGTAACGGGTGAAGTGACCATTGTCGGCCGCGCTCCGAAAGTCACCGTCATCAAATACAAGCAGAAGAGCCGCTACATGAAGAAAAACGGCCACCGCCAACCGTACATCAAAGTAAAGATTGCAGCAATCGCTTAATAAAAAAACCTCTCATATGAGAGGTTTTTTTATTCCCGTTTTTTCAATGAGGCCTCCAAGGAAGCGGGGTCGGCGTATTCGAGTTCGGCGCCGGTGGACAGGCCGCGGCCGAGCGAGGTGATAGTCAGGGTGTCACTGACGGGAGCGAGCAGTTCGCGCAGGGCGCTGTCGGTGTGTTCACCGTTAGGAGTGATGGGAAACGCGAGGATGACTTCGCGCAGCGCGCCGTCGGCGCGCTCCGCTTGTACGCGCGCGATCAGTTTTGCCGCATTGGTGCCTTGAATGATGTCCTTCTGCACGATGGGAATCAGTCCGCCCAACACGAAAAACAATCCGTTATAGTCTGTCCGCGCAAAACTCTCGATGTCCTGGCTTTTTTCCACCACCACGATACTGCCTTGATCGCGATGCTCATCACTGCAAATTTCACACAAACCAGAGTTGGAATCCGTCGTCCCTTCGAAAATTCGCAAACAACGATTGCACATATTGGC
The DNA here is from genome assembly GCA_028286485.1 of Candidatus Nomurabacteria bacterium. Taxonomy (GTDB): domain Bacteria; phylum Patescibacteriota; class Minisyncoccia; order Phycocordibacterales; family UBA9973; genus UBA4124. The sequence continues at coordinate 46,075 of JAQBRM010000007.1, read as the reverse complement.
ATGGGCACGGGCTGCCACCAAGGCGCGAGATAGCGTATCCACATACCCTTCCTGCTGTGTCAGTATGAAGTAGGCGAAACGCCGCGCTTGGCGCTCGCCAATGCCGGGAAATTTCAAGAATAACTTTGCCAATCGATCAACCGAGTCATTCATATATTAGAAGTCTTCCAGTGACACTGCCTTGGTGGCAGGAGCATGCGCCTTGTCCATGGCGAGGAAGGAAGTAGTCTTACCGTCAAATAAGAGCTGAATCATGCCCACCGGACCATTACGGTGCTTTTCAATCAGGATTTCGGTAATATTATCCTTCTCATGCTGCTCCTTGTAGCGATCTTCGCGGTGCAGGAACATCACAAGGTCGGCATCTTGCTCGATGGAACCGGAGTCACGGAGGTCGGATAAGCGAGGGCGTCCGCCACGGGATTCCACGGCACGAGAGAGCTGTGACAAGGCTAGGACGGGCACATCAAGCTCACGGGCCAGCTGCTTCAAGGAACGGGAAATTTCCGTCACTTGGTTGACCATGTTGTCATAGTTCTTGCTGGTAGTCATGAGCTGTAAGTAGTCAATCACGATCAACCCCAGGCCGTGCTCGCTTTTCAATCGGCGCGCCACGGAACGCATCTTGACGATGGAGTTGCCGGCTTGGTCATCAATATAGATCGGTGCCTTTTGCAAACGACTGGCCGCTTCCTGCAAGGCAGTGAAATGTCCGGCATTGAGGCCATGACCGGTACGGATGCTCCAGGCATCCACGCGACTCTCGGCTGACAGCATGCGCTGTACGAGCTGCTGCGCGCTCATTTCCAATGAGAAGATACCGACAGGAATGCCGGCCAACGCCACGTTACGCGCCATGTCCAATGCAAAGGTAGTCTTACCCATACTCGGTCGTGCCGCCAGAATAATAAGATCGGACTTTTGCAGGCCGGCGGTGAGGTTGTCGAGGTCGCTGTAGCCGGTCGGTACGCCGCGAATCTCATCCTTGCTCTCATGCAGATGCAGCGTGTGCTCCATGGTTTCCATCAATGAAGTTTTAATGGAGACAAAGGCATGCTTTACGTTCATGCCGGAAGAAATACGGAAGATGCTTTTCTCGGCCGTATCGAGAATTTCCGTCACCTCCATTTCATTTTGATCGTAGGCAATGGTGGCGATGTTTTCAGAAGCGTCGATCAATGAGCGCAAAATGTATTTCTTGTACACGATATCGGCGTAGTGACGGATATTCACCGTTGAAGGCACATTGCTCATCAGTTCATTGAGGTACGCATTGCCGCCGATATCATCGAGGCTTTTCTTCTCTTTCAGTTTGGCGGCTACGGACAGTACATCAATCGGCTCGTTTTTATTGGAAAGCTCCGAAATGGTCTTATAGAGAATGCTGTGCTTGCGTGCGTAGAACATTTCCGGCACCAACAAGTCCACGATGTCATGGATTGCACTGGGGCGCAGCATCAAAGCCCCAAGGACAGCCTGCTCCGCCTCAAGGTCGTGAGGGGGAATGCGAAGTGTCTGAGGCGCGGTAGGAGGTTTTGGCATTCCTTGATTGTATCATTATTATTCCTTGAGAAAAAATTGATGTATTTCGCCACTGTTTCCAAACAGCCTTATTTTTTGGTATGATATCCCCATGCAATCCCCAAAACCTCGTCTAGTCTCCGGTGTGAAGCCAACTGGCCGTATTCATGTCGGCAACTACTTCGGTGCCATTGAACAGTTCGTGAAATTACAGCATGACTATGACTCATTTATCTTCATTCCCAACCTACACGCGTTGACCGAAAGCATCCCTTCCAAAGAGGAACTTATCACACGAACAATGGATGTGGTCTTGGATTATCTGGCTGTCGGTATTGATCCGGAGAAGGTGACACTGTTCAAACAGTCGGATGTACCGGCCCATGCCAGTCTTGCGTGGATATTTGATTGTCTTGTAACGGTGCCGTATCTGATGCGTGCCCATGCCTACAAAGATGCTGAAGCTAAAGGTAAGGAAGTGTCTGCCGGTACGTTCATGTACCCTGTCCTAATGGCCGCTGACATTCTATTATACGACGCGACGATCGTACCGGTCGGCAAGGATCAGAAGCAGCATGTGGAGTATGCACGCGATATCGCCATTAAGTTCAACAATCAGTTCGGCACCCTGTTTACGTTGCCCCAAGAGAAAATTCTCGAAAACACCGCCATCATTCCGGGAACCGACGGACGCAAAATGTCCAAGAGCTACAACAATACTATTCCATTGTTTGCCACCGACGAAGAGATTACGAAAGCGGTCATGAGCATTCCGACGGACTCACGCGGTAAAGACGAGGAAAAAGATCCCGATGAATTGATCTTGTACCAGATTCATAAATATTTCAACCCTTCGCCGGAGCTCAGGGCAAGTTATGCGAAAGGTCTCGGCTATGGCGACGCCAAGAAAATGCTCATCCAAGACATCATTACCTTCGTTACTCCCATGCGTGAACGCCGCGCCACCTTTGCCGCCAACCCGAAACTCGTGCAGGAAATCCTCATTTCCGGCGCCATGAAAGCCAACGACATCGCCATGAAAAAAATGTTTGACGTCTATGAAGCGGTGGGGCTAACACAATAATATGAACAATAAAATATTTATTAAAAAATTACTTCAGTTTTTTCGGCCGTTTTGGAAACACCTTGCCGTAATAGTAGGAATTCTAATCATTACCCAGTTGCTGGGTACACTTTCGCCTTACTTGTTTGGATTAAGTGTTGATGCGGTCATACATAAAAATGTTCACTTAACGTTTGTTTATCTATTTATCGCATTTTGTATATCGTTTACTTCATCGCAGTTATTATGGTGGTTTAAGGAAAGTTACGAATTAAAATTTCTTGATGACCATGTAAATAAGGCCCTGTCTGTTGAGGCATTGAATACCATGTTTGGCTTTTCAATCGGTCAGCATATCAATGAACATTCAGGGGTAAAGCAAAGCATTGTCTCTAAGGGTCAAAACTCAATGACTAACTTGCTCTATACGATCCTCTATACTGTTTTGCCAGCGATTTTACAGGTACTGGTTACGTTAACCGTACTTGCTATTTTTGATTACAGAGTAGCGCTCACTGCTTTATTTTTTGTCATTCTCTATATAACTATCGCAACATTCGTGAATCAAGGATTTTTCCCCAAGATTGTTGAGGTCAGAAAAAAGAATCAAGCTAAGTCAAAAACCGAATCAGAATTATATCGCAATTCAACATTGGTAATCTCAGAAGCGCAAGAGACTGCTACCATTAAGGACTTCTCCTCTTTTTCCCAAGAAGTAGCTGATTTTTCTACTTCCACATGGCTAGGGTATCTCCGACCTTATTACACTACTAAAAGTCTTATTACTATCGGTCAATACACCACACTGGCAGTGGGCGTATACCTTATCCTTATCGGGCAACACACTACCGGAATGTTCATTACATTATTTTCCTGGACTGGGACGATTTTTAATAATTTGCAGCAAATTACTAATTATCAACGTTCAATATTATTACAGGTGGCAGAGATAAGAAAATTCTTTGACTTACTTGATATCAAACCAGATATAAACCCAAATGAAAATGGTATGGTTATTGAAAATCTACAAGGCAAAATTGAATTCAAAGATGTGAGCTTCGCGTATCCGTACCGTAAATCCACCAAGGAAGATAGAGAAGAAATCGAGGGGCCAGATAAACAGGAAGATAATACCGTTTCTCATATCAGCTTCACTATTCCCGCGGGAGCAAAGATAGGGTTTGTGGGTGTTTCCGGATCGGGGAAGAGTACGATAGTGAATCTTATGCGTCGTTTCTACGATCCTACGGAGGGAGAAATATTGATTGATGATGTCAACCTGAAAGACATGAATCTGCACTGGCTGCGTTCGCGCATCGGCAATGTCGAGCAAAAGATCGACCTCTTTGATCGCAGCATCAAAGACAATATCTTGTTCGGTTTGCCATCAGGAGCTGAGGTACCAGATGAGAAAGTGCAAAAAGCCGTGGAAGACGCATCACTGACGGAATTCATTGAAAAGTTGAAAGATCATGGACTGGATACGGTCATCGGCGAAGGCGGCATCAAGGTGTCAGGCGGGGAGCGTCAGCGTATCGGCATTGCTCGCGCGCTTATCAAAGACCCGAAGATTCTCATCTTTGATGAGGCTACCAGTGCGCTCGACTCAATCAATGAAAAGCTCATTCACGATGCCATCAACCGCAGCGCCCAAGGCCGCACTACTATTATCATCGCTCATCGACTCTCAACTGTCATGGATGCTGATATTATTTTTGTCGTAGCAAAAGGGAAGATTGTAGCGCAAGGCACTCACAAGGAATTGGAAAAGAACTCAGAAGATTATAAGGAACTGATCAAGAATCAGATTCTGATGTCATAGGAAGGTATTGATTTTTACCACACCCGTGATATAGTTTTTTAAATCTACATTTTAAAAAACAAATACCATGGAAACACAAACAGCAGTGGCCCAGAAGCGGCAATCAACATCTTCAGCTGATCACGAGAGTATACGGGTGAACTCGCCAATGACCACTTCATTATCATTATTGCGGAACAGAAACAAAGCCTTGGTTTTGGGAGATGTCTCGTTGATTCAATCAAAATATTTATTGGAATCGGCAAACTTTTCAAACGTTACCGTTGTGGATGCAAATCAAGCATTGTTCGATGAAGAAGTCATTCCCATATCGGACGATCGCCTTGAAAGAGTTCAAATGGAATTTCAGCACTACGAATTCCCACTATCATTATTCGATTTCATTTATGGCAAGACCATAGCGAATACTCCGAAGGATATTGCTCAGACCATAATGAGTAAGATTGAGCGATCTTTAACCTTTCATGGAATATTTTGTGCAGTATGGGCCAGTAAGGGAGATACCTTTCGACCTATTCATTATTCAAAACCCCAGCTCGTGCATTTGTATGAAGAAAATGGTTTTAAAATAATAGCACTGAGAGAACTGCCGCTTCAGCCGGTGAAAGGCGGAAAGACCAACTATGGAGTCAGGCATGAGATTGTCGTAATTGCTACGAAGCAATAAGTTCCACATAAACCCCCTCATATGGGGTTTATTTTTTTACTTGGAAGATATCGTATTTTTATACTCTTGCAGCTTGGCAATAATTTCCAGATCGGTGATTTTTACGAAATGAGGGAGCGATACGCCTTCCACCATCACCTTGTCAAAAAACAGTTCGATGGGGCGGACGCATTGGGTGGCAGGGGACAGCCAATCAGTTTCAAATAAGGGAGTATAGGTTGCCAACAATGTGCCGTCTTCGGAATGGCGAACAATGCCGGTGATTTCATATGCATGGTCATTGAACCCTTTTGATTCGTCGTGCTTATAATGATAGTAGAAGCCATTTTCGGGTATTTGCATATAGTATGTAGTATATATTAAAAAAGCTCCGACTTTAATATGTCGGAGCTTACTAACTCAAGCGGTTATCATTTGATGCTGAACCAGCTCAGCATAATACTCGCAGTCGGTTAACAGTTCGTCGTGTGTTCCTTGGGCTAGAAGGACACCATAACGGAAAACCAGAATACGGTCACAATTTTTTACCGTAGAAAGGCGATGGGCAATAACAATCGCTGTCTTACCTTTACAGGCTTCATCAATTGCTTCCTGAACGAGACGTTCGCTCACTGCATCAAGTGAAGAAGTTGCCTCATCAAAAATAATGAGGCTGGGATCCTTTGCGAGAGCTCGCGCAATCCCAACACGCTGACGTTCACCGCCGGATAGTTTAAATCCCTTTTCTCCCACCATGGTATCAAAGCCATGTTCAAGGCGAGGGAAGAAAGCATTCACGCGGGCAATTTCAGTGATTTTTTCTAATTTTTCCTGAGTGATTGCTTTTGTTCGGCTGTTTAACCCGAACGTAATATTATCCCTGATGGAACGATCGAAAATAACCACCTCTTGCTCGACATTGCCTACATGTTCTAAGAATAACCCTAAATCAAGCAAGCGAAGATCGTGGCCATCGATTAAAATTTGACCTTCTTGGGCGTCAAACGACCGCCTGATCAGATTTACCAATGTTGATTTACCTGATCCCGATTCTCCTACAATACCAACCTTTTCGCCGGCATTGATTACAAATGAAACCGATTTTAATATGGCATCATTTTGCAACTCATCTTCCTGCAAGTACTCTACATTTTCATAGGACTTAACTCGTTGTGGGTAATAGAAAGAAACATTTTTGAATTCAATCTTCCCGTACAATCTTTTCAGTTTAATAGGGTTTTCAACAATGACAATGTCAGGCTCTACCTCGAGTAGTTCAAAATACCTTTCAATATTAATGCGATCGATCAGGAACTGCTTATGCATATCCATGAAATCCCATAAATTACTGAGAAATGTATTTGAATAAGTAAACACTAGAAACATTGCCCCCATGCTGAATTGTTTTTGAAAAACAAGATACACAACCAAAAACAAGGCCGCAAATCGTATCACCACCACCACGGAACGTACCTTGGTAAGTGATTTCAAAGCAGGAAGCCATGTTTCCATTGATATTAGCTGGTGCTGTTGTTGTACCGCTGTCAGCTCATCAAGGGATCGCTCTTCCTGACTTTCAAGTTTTACCGAGGTAACACAACGGTATAACTCTGAGATAAGGCGGGAATTTAATTGAGCGCGATCTCTTATTTTCCTTACTCCCGGAACAAGTCTTTTGTTTATGCGATTCATCATCAAACAAAAAACTATTCCGATTAGAATAAAAATAGTCCCGATCCACAGGCTGCAATACAGCAAAATTCCAAGCGCTACTATAAACTGAGTGATAGTAGGGAATAACTTGAAAAATAATAGATCCATTTGGCTTTTAATGGAGTTGGTCCCGGTGTTTACAACATTTTGTTTTACCCCGGAATGCTCATTAATGTGTTGACCGTTTGAAAACGAAAAGAATTTTTTAATTGACTCGTGGTTAAGATGATTCATAACCGACAGGTCAATATGTTTGATCTTTGTTTTAGTTTGCTTGCTTACCACCCCTATGCGAACAAAAGCAAATACTACCGCTATCCCTATAAACATTAATGCTTTGGGGAGAAGTTGTGGAGATGTACCGTGTTTTTGAACTAAGTTAAATATTTGACTGAACCAGAAGCTGTTTGCAGCATCAATTATGGTTACAGCGCAAATACATATAAAGATGGTAATAAGAGGTTTTCGAAAGGGTTTCGCAAATGAAACTATTCGCCGTAGAAGGGAAATACTAGAAGTGAGTTCTTTTTTCATACTTAAATTTTTAATGAATGAGTGAAATTTTCTATATTATATAACGATTTTTAATTAAAGTCAATCTTTAGAAAATCTTTGGTTTTTCTTGATATGTCACATGCTATACTCTGGTCATGAGTAGTACCAAACCAACCAAAAAAGACGTCACGAATGAAGATCTGGCTGAAATGATCATTGGGCTTGGAGCGCAAAACAAACAGTTGGATCAAAAAATAGATGGTGTTGAAACAATATTATTAACTAAAATTGATGGACTGGGAGCAGAAGTTCATAGTGTGAGAACTGAGCTGACTGCTAAAATAGACGGCGTTGAAACAAAATTATTAGCTAAAATAGAAGCTGTAGAAACAAACTTATTACAAAAAATAGATGAAAAGGTTGAAGAACTGGCTATTATTACTGCTAAAGAATTTGAAGCAGTTGGTCGGCGTTTTGACAGCATGGATGATCGATTTGATAAAATTGAGAATCGGCTAGAGCGTGTGGAATATAGGATGGAAAACATCGATACACGATTGGAAAAAGTGGAAAATAACTATCTCAGAAATCCAAAGTTGAATTTCCTGCATTAGGCTTTTAATATCGCCCTTTTTCAGGTAGAATAAGGGGATTATGGAACGAACATATATTGGAGAAACGGGGCAGCACGCGGGCGAAACTGTTTTATTGAAAGGATGGATTGATGTACGTCGAGATCAGGGCAAAATGGTCTTTTTTGATTTTCGCGATATGACGGGCTATATCCAAGGAGTCGTATTGCCCAATCGGGCGGCTGAAATGGCCGAGGCGGTGAAGGATGCCCGCCCGGAATCAGTGATAGTTGTGGAGGGTATGGTGAACAAGCGTCCGGAACGTAATGTGCAAGCTGATAAACAGAACGGAGATATTGAGCTGGAAATTACCGCCCTGACTATCTTGAACAAGGCGGAACCGTTACCGTTTGAAATCAACATCGATACGGTGGATGTGAACGAGGAAGTGCGTTTGAAACATCGCTACCTTGATCTCCGCAGTGTTCGCATGCAACGTAACATGCGCAAGCGCGACGAGGTACAGAAATACATCCGCGATTTTTTACATGAGCGGAAATTCATCGAAGTGGAAACACCGATGCTGACCAAGTCGACTCCGGAAGGAGCGCGCGACTATGTGGTTCCTTCTCGTGTCTATCCGGGAAATTTTTATGCCTTGCCGCAATCTCCTCAGCAGTACAAGCAGCTTCTGATGACTGCGGGCATGGAACGATATTTTCAATTTGCAAAATGCATGCGTGATGAAGACGGGCGAGGGGATCGCCAGCCGGAATTCACCCAGCTCGACATGGAAATGAGCTTCGTTACTCGTGAAGATGTCATGCAGACAAATGAAGCACTCCTTATTAACATGGTGACTAAGTTATTTCCTGAGAAAAAGATTCAACAACTCCCATTTCCTCGTATTTCATACAAGGATGCAATGGAAAAATATGGCAACGATCGTCCCGATATTCGCGAAGATAAAAATGATCCGAATCTCTTGGCATTTTGTTGGGTGATAGACTTCCCATTTTTTGAATCAACCAGCAAGAGTGACAACCCTGACGCCCAAGGACAATGGACCTATACGCATAACCCATTTTCTCGACCGATTGAAGAGCATATGGATAACCTCATGAATAAAGAAGCGGTGGGTAATATTTTGACCACCCAGTACGATATTTGTCTGAACGGCTTTGAAATCGGCGGCGGTTCCATCCGTAACCATTCTTTTGAAGCACTTTCAAAAGTCTTCGAATTGCTCGGTCATGAAGCGGAGGCTATTGAAAAAGATTTCGGCCATATGCTGCAAGCCTTTAAAGTCGGCACACCCCCACATGGCGGTATTGCGTGGGGCTTTGATCGTCTCATGATGCTGCTCCTGAACGAAGCCAATATCCGCGAAGTCATGGCTTTTCCAAAAACCGGTGAGGGCAGGGATCCGATGATGAATGCACCTTCAACAATTTCTGACAAACAGATTGATGAATTGCACATCGTATTAAAAAAACCAAAGCAATAATCGTGGAAACCGAGGTTGTATTCAAAGTAAAACAGGAAGTGTTTGAAGGACCGGTGGAGGTGCTGTTGGAGTTGATCGAGAAGCGGAAGTTGTTCGTGAATGACGTGTCATTGGCATCGGTGACGGACGATTTCATCCAGTACATGCAGACGGTCGGGATGCAGCCGGGAGAAGCGGCGAATTTCTTGGCAGTGGCCGCGACACTGATTTTGATCAAAGCCCGATCCTTGTTGCCCAACATCGAGCTGACAGCGGAAGAGAGTGAATCGATCGGGGATTTGGAACGACGCGTGGCGCTCTATCAGATTATCAGCCATATCTCCGGTGAGCTGATACGGCAGTACAACAAAAAAGTTTCCTTTGAAGGGGTACGGCGATTGACCGGCGTCGTTTTTGCACCGGATGAGAAATTACCCGTTGAGCAACTCCCGAAATTGATCGATGATATCATCGGCCGTATTCCGCCGGTTGAACCGAAGAAGCCGGAGGCTCGCATATTCAAGACCATATCGATTGCGGAAGTCTTGAACACGTTGCAAGAACGCATCGAGCATGCCATGCACACCAGCTTCAATGCCATCCGCGTGGCATCTCCCGATATGGATGAGCGCAGCCAGAAGGTCTACACGATCGTGTCTTTTCTTGGTATGCTAGAGCTGGTACGACGCGGCTTGGTTGCCGCCGAACAAAACGAATTGTTTGAAGACATCACCTTACAAAAACATGCCTAGCCTTTCTCAAACAATCGAAGCCATCCTCTTTGTCACCGCTGAACCGTATTCAGTAACTTCCTTGGCAAAACTCTTGAATGTTTCTGCGGGAGAAATCACGGAAGCCCTGGCTGTGTTGGAATCCTCATTGGCCGACCACGCCATGATGCTGGTGCGACAAGGTGAGGTGGTAACGCTGGCTACCCGTCCAGACCACAGTATGATATTGGAAGCATTACGCAAGGAAGAATTGCAAAAAGACCTCAGTAAGGCCAGTGCCGAAACGCTGGCAGTGGTGGTGTATCATCCGGGGGCGACTAAGGCGGAAATAGAATTGATTCGCGGCGTGAATGCCTCATATTCATTACGCGCATTGCAGATCAGGGGATTGATTGAGACAAAAAATAACGGCCGCAGCATGACCTATCATCCGACCGTAGAATTACTTGAGTCCTATGGCGTAGCTTCCATTGAAGCATTGCCGCAGTACGCGGAAACAAAAAATAAAATCGACGCACTGCTATGATGATCAACGCCATTAAAATTTTCCTGCCCACTACCTTGGCCTTCATCATCGGTATTTTAATTACCCCGCGTCTTACCTCTCTCATGTATAAGCATAAGCTATGGAAAAAAAATAACCGAGCCCAAGAGTCCGATATTACCAATACTGAATTTTCCAAAGTACACGACGGAGCGGCGGAAATTGCCACGCCACGTGTCGGCGGCGTCATCATTTGGCTGTCCGTATTGATCTGTATTTCCCTCATGTGGATTATTTCAAAAGTCTTTCCCTCCGATCTTTCCCAGAAGTTGGACTTCTTCAGCAAGAACCAAACCGTCGTGCCGCTCGGGGCATTGCTGTTCGGTTCCATCATTGGCTTGATCGATGACTTGCTGCAAGTCAAAGGCTCGATCGGCGAGATGTCGAGCGATGTCTTGGGTAACCGGTGGATCAAGATAGGTTTGATCACTATTATCGGCGCGGTGGTAGGATCATGGTTTTATTTCAAACTGGGCGTGAGCGGCATTTCCATTCCTTTCGTTCATCCGCTTTTCAATTTCGGCGTCTTTTTTATCCCATTTTTCATCATTGTATTGCTAGGAGTATTTTCCACCTCAGTTATCGATGGGCTTGATGGCTTGGCCGGCGGAGTCTTGGCCATTGTCTTTGCGGCCTATGCCGTCATTGCAGTGGGACAGCAGCAAATAGATATCGGCGCCTTGTGCGGCGTTATTTCCGGCGGCATCCTGGCCTTTCTGTGGTTCAATATTCCCCCGGCTCGATTTTACATGGGGGAGACAGGCATGATTGGCTTGACGGTGGTGCTGACGGTTATCGCCTTTTTGACCAATACGGTGTTGCTATTGCCATTGATCGCATTGCCATTGACCGCTACCACAGTATCCGTCATTTTGCAGGTTATCAGCTATAAATATTGCGGTCATCGTCGTGTATTCAAAATCGCTCCCCTGCATCATCACTTCCGCGCCATGGGCTGGTCTCGTGAAAAAGTCGTGATGCGGTACTGGGTAGTGTCGATCATCGCGGCTATTATCGGCGTAGTCATTACCTTGATCAGCAAGTAACATGGTAGTGGTAAAACCAAAACAATTTGATACATACTTCTTCGGTATCGTGCTGCTCATCACCTTCATTGGCATTTTTGCTTTCGTGTCTGCTTCATTGGGAGTCTTGGCCCAGAGTACCGCGAAGTTTTACGGCCTCTTGTTCGGGCAAATAGTGCTCGGCTTCATCGGCGGCTTGGCTGGTCTATGGCTGGCCATCAAAGTGCCGTATCACTTTTGGCGCAATCACGCCTTGGCAATTTTCATCATAACGTTGGGATTAACAGCCGCAGTGTTCGTGCCCCACCTCGGTTTTGCCCATGGCGGCGCGCGTCGCTGGATCTCCATCGCGCATGTTTCTTTTCAGCCGGCGGAGATTTTGAAAATCGGCTTTGTAATCTACTTTGCGGCATGGCTGGCTTGGACCAAAAATCAGCATGAAGAATTCAAATACAAGCTCTTGCCGTTCGCCATATTATTAGGAGTAGTGGCGGGAGTCTTATTGGTGCAGCCGGATACCAAGAGTCTTATTCTGATTACTGCCTCCGCCAGTGCCATGCTGTTTGTCTCGGGCGTGTCATGGAAAAAAATCATTGGCATTGTAGTGGTGGGATTGATGGGGGTCATTGTCTTGGCACTCTTCCGCCCGTACCTCATGAACCGCATCAAGACATACATCAATCCTTCGAGCGACGCGCAGGGTTCGTCGTATCAATTACAGCAGGGCCTTATCGCCATCGGTTCGGGCGGTATTATGGGACGGGGATTGGGCCAGAGTGTGCAGAAGTTCAACTACTTGCCGGAACCGCAAGGCGACTCCATCTATGCGGTGATCGGCGAAGAGTTCGGCTTCATCGGCAGCGCGTTGCTGGTGGTGCTGTATGTCTTCCTGGCCATCCGCGGCTACAAGATTGCCATGCAATCCCGCGACGCCTTCGGCCAGTACCTCGTCATCGGCATCGTCACCACGCTCGTGGCCCAATCCTTCCTCAACATGGCCTCACTCGTCGGCCTTTTCCCTTTAACCGGCGTGCCGCTCGTCTTCATTTCCCAAGGCGGCACCTCACTCTTCATCGCCCTCTTCGCCTCCGGCATTGTGCTTAATGTTTCAAGATATGAAAAGAAAGTGTAAAATAGAGATACTATGAAGATTTTACTGATAGGCGGGGGAACGGGAGGGCATTTTTACCCATTGATCGCGGTGGCGGAAGAATTGAACCGTATTGCTGACGAGGAGAAGATCGCCAACTTCAAGCTGTACTACATGTCCGACGGGCCGTATGACCAAGAAGCATTGGCCGAACAGTTCATTACCTACATTCCCATCACGGCCGGCAAGATGCGCGTCTACTTTTCTTTGCAGAATTTTGTCGATGCTATCAAAACCGCGGTTGGTACCGTTGGTGCCCTATTCAAACTCTTCAATCTCTACCCCGATGTCATCATCAGCAAGGGCGGCTATGCGGCTTTTCCGGTCTTGGTGGCAGCTCGTATCTTGCGTGTTCCCGTCATCGTGCATGAGTCTGACACCGTGCCGGGACGCGTCAATAAATGGTCGGGACGATTCGCGCGCAAAGTGGCATTATCCTATCCCGAAGCGGCGGAATATTTTGATCAGAAGAAAATCGCGCTGACCGGACAACCGGTACGGAGAAGTATTTCCTATGCTGCCACGGAAGGAGCAAAGGAATTTTTTGAACTGACACCCGGTATTCCCACCATCGGCGTAATCGGCGGTTCATCGGGTGCCAAGAAGATCAATGATGCGCTCACGTCATTGCTGCCCGGGTTGGTGCAGCACTATCAGATCATCCATCAGACCGGCAGGAAGAATTTTGAAGAAACAAAAACCGATGTGGAAGTACTGCTCAGCGATGACACTAAACGAAACCGGTATAAACTCTTTCCGTACTTCAACGATTTGCAGACAAAAATGTTCGGTGGCGCCGCCGATATCATCATTTCCCGGGCCGGCTCGCAGATTTTTGAAATCGCCGCGTGGGGCAAACCCTCTATCATCATTCCCGGCAGTGCCGCTGTCTTTCACGGCGATCACCAGCGTAAGAATGCCTATCACTATGCCCGCACCGGCGCTTGTGCCGTCATTGAGGAAGTAAACCTCACGCCCTCAGTATTGAAAAATGAAATTGACCTGATCTTGGGCCACAAAGATCATTATGATGCCATGGCTGCTCGCGCCAAGGCATTTTACAAACCCGAAGCCGCCCGCTTGATTGCCGCGGAAGCTGTCAGCATCGCCTTTGAACATGAACAATAATACTTCCATTTTTTCACTCCTTCGCCCATACCGAGGGCTGCTTGTCGCCCTGACCTTTTTAGCGTTGTTCAGTAACGGCATTACACTGGTTGTGCCGAAGCTTATTGCTTCCACCCTCGACCAATTCACCGCCGGCACCTTGGTGGTCGCTCACATGGCAACCTTTTTTGTTTTGGCGGCCATCGGTATCCTCATCACCACCTACGGGCAGAACGTCATGCAGACCTACGTGTCCGAGCGGGTCGCGCGCGATCTGCGTGAAAATTTGATGGGAAAAATTTCATTGCAAAATTTCGCCTACATCCAGTCCGCCAACCCTTCCGTCTTGCTGACCAATATCACGTCCGATGCCGATGCCATCAAGGTTTTCGTCTCGCAAGCTGTCGTATCGATTATTTCCTCCATCTTCATCATTGTCGGCGTGGCCATACTGTTGATCGGATTGAATTGGCAGCTGGCACTCGGCGTCTTGGCCATCATTCCCGTCATTGGCGGTACCTTCTTTTTTATCTTGAGCAAGGTACGACCGCTTTTTTTGAAAACGCAATCCATTATCGATCGATTGAACAAGGTCATCAATGAGAGTATCTTGGGTGCGGCGCTCATTCGCGTGCTTAATTCCCAACAGTACGAGTATCAGAAATTCCTGACCGTCAACACCGATGCCAAAAACAACGGCTTCAAAATTCTCGGCATGTTCGCCTTCCTCATTCCGTTTATCGGCTTTGTAGCCAACGTGGCCATCGTGGCCGTATTGCTGTTCGGCGGCAGATCCGTGATTGTCGGGCATATGAGCATCGGCAATTTTACCGCCTTCAATAGCTACATTGCCATTCTAATCTTTCCTATCATCATCATCGGCTTCATGAGCAATGTCATCGCCCGCGCCACCGCTTCTTACCAGCGCCTGTCACTGGTTTTACATGCTCCGTTGCCGGAAAAGACCGGTACTGTCACTACGCGCCTGACCGGCGCAATCACCGTGCAGGATATCGGCATGGTGTTCGGAGAAAAGCATGCCCTGAAAGATGTGTCATTTACCATCAGGCCTCGCACCAAGAATGCCATTATCGGCCCGACCGCCGCCGGTAAAACGCAACTCCTGTATATCATGACTGGGTTATTGTCAGCCACTAACGGTACGGTCTTGTATGACGGTATTCCGTTGGATGCGTATGATCAGCGCACCATTCATAGCCAGATCGGTTTCGTGTTTCAAGACAGCATTATTTTCAATACCACCGTTCGAGAAAATATCGCCTTCAGTACGACGGTCAGCGACGCGGATGTGGAGCGGGCGATCGACACGGCCGAGCTGGATGATTTCATTGCGGCGTTGCCGGACGGCTTGAACACCATTATTTCCGAGCGCGGCACCAGCTTATCCGGCGGTCAGAAGCAGCGCATCATGCTGGCTCGGGCACTGGCGCTTAATCCGAAAATTTTACTGTTGGATGATTTTACCGCCCGCGTTGATCCGCAGACCGAGCAAAATATCCTGGCCAATGTGCGTGCCAACTATCCCGATCTGACGCTTATTTCCATCACGCAAAAAATAGCGTCCATTACCGACTATGACAATATCATCGTGGTCATGGAAGGGGAGTTATTGGCGCAAGGCACCCATCGTCAACTGATGGAATCTTCTCCCGAGTATGTGCAAATTTATCAATCACAACAGAGCGTGGAACCGGCATGAATTATTCATTGAATACACATCAAGAAAGATCATCAGTCTTCGCGGCACTGCGCAAGCTTTTGCCGTTGCTGAAAAATGACACCGTGCAACTAGCCGTTACTTTTACCGCCATTATTACCAATGCCGGACTGACCCTGCTGACCCCGCTCTTGATCGGTCGCGCTATCAATACGTACATTATTACGAAACACTATGCCGGTTTGCCCTTGTACGCGGGATTGGTGTTATTGGTCTACATTGGTGCGTTCATTGCCAGCTACGTTCAAACCAAAGTCATGGGCGGCGTCAGCCAGCGCTTGCTCTTTACCTTGCGCAACACCATATTTGAAAAGTTGCAGGAGTTGCCTATTGCCTTCTTCAACCAAAACAAGGCCGGTGATCTTATTTCCCGCATCAACACCGATACAGACAACTTGAACCAATTTTTCTCCCAGTCCTTGATGCAATTCATCGGCAATATCTTTGTCATGATCGGCGCGGCTATATTTATCCTCAGTATCAATCCGCGACTTGGCCTTATTGCCTTGATCCCATTGGCGGTCGTGTTGGTGGTGACACAACTGATCGGCTCATGGGTTAAAACGCAGAATGCAAAAAGTTTGCAGGAAGTGGGGGGTATGAGCGCTGAGATCCAAGAGAGCCTCGGCAACTTCAAAGTCATTGTGGCATTCAACCGTCGTGATTACTTCCGGGAAAAATTCAATGCCGCCAATCACAAAAATTTCCTAACCTCCGTGCGGGCCGGCATCGCCAACAACATTTTCGTGGCACTATACGGGTTTGCCGCCAATGCCGCGCAATTGCTGGTACTGATATACGGCATACATCTTATTTTGATTGGTAATTTCACGCTGGGTTTTTTGATCAGTTATATCACGTACTGCAGCCGCTTGTATGACCCGTTACGACAAATGGCTTCACTGTGGGCCACTTTTCAAACCGCTATGGCTAGCTGGGACCGTATTGCCGGCATTGTCGCCATGCCTAATGATATGCCCTTACTGGCCGCTGCTCCGGCGAGAGCGGATCTAGCCACCACTATTTCATTTCAAGATGTGGGGTTTATGTATAGCGACAGTCAGAAAACTGTCCTGCACGATGTGACCGTGGCATTACTGCCAGGCAAAACATACGCATTGGTCGGTCCGACCGGCGGCGGCAAAACCACCACTGCTTCGTTGATGGCTCGTCTGTACGATCCTTCTCATGGCACCGTGTGGTTGGAAGGAAAAGATATGCGCACCGTACCCGATGCCGAACGCGTACAGAAAATCGGATTTATTTTACAGGAACCGTTTCTATTCAGCGGCACGGTGGGAGAAAATATTTTTTATGGCAATACCGCCTATGACGGCACCCCTGTCGAGCACTTGGAAAAAGCCCTGCATGAAAACGGCCTGTATGATTTAGTGCAACGGTTTGAATCCGGCTTGGCTACACCGGTCACCCAGAGTGGAGAAAGCATCAGTCTGGGGCAGCGCCAACTCATTGCCTTTATGCGCGCCGTTTTACGCAAACCTGATTTGATTATTCTGGATGAAGCCACCGCAAACATTGATACGGTCACCGAAGCATTGCTGGAGAAAGTAATTGAAACGCTTCCTCCCACCACCACTAAAGTCATCATTGCACACCGTTTGAACACTATTCAAAATGCCGATGAAATTTTCTTCGTCAATGGAAGTTCATTAACGGCCGCCGGATCATTTGAACACGCCGTGGATCTATTGATGCATGCCAAAAGAAGCAGCTAGTTCATCATCCTCGATAGAAATCCGTATCGTTTGGAATAGACAAAGGTAAATGAGGCGCCGATAAAGAAGACTTGCGCGGAGTAGTATATCCATAAGAGCAGGCCGACAACGGAACCGGCCGTTCCGAAGGCGGAGGTGCCGCCAAAGGCATCAATGTACCAGCCGATCAGGTATTTGCCGAACAAGAAAAGCAGGGAGGTGACGATCGCTCCGCGAAATATGTCACCCCAAGTAAGCTTGGTGTCTGGCAGGATGCGATAAATCAGCGCGAAAAGAATGGTGGTGATAATGAGGGTGAGTGCTATATTAATGCCTTGCAATAAAAAAGTATTTTGAAGCAAGATAGTTGCCGTGTGAAAAAAAGAAATAAATACCGTAAAAGCCACGCTGAAAAGGGAGAGCAGGCTGAATAGTAAAATAAGGAATAATGCCAATAAACGATCTTTGAGAAAATGCACGATCGCTTGTTTGGTGGAAGTATTTTCGACTACGGGCCGAGGTGATGGCAATTTCCACAACTCATCGAGGTCTGTATTCAGTTCCGCAAAGACGCTGATGGCGGCCACGATCAGAATTACCCCGCTTATGATGGTGGTCATTACGCCGGCCGGGGCATGATAGGCGCCATTAATGAGACCTTGAATCGATGCCGCCAAATTGCTTCCGACCGTAGCGCGCAAGGTATGATCAATAGCCATGTGCACGGTCGCCCTATCAAAAATCGTCCTAATGACACCGATCACTAAAATGAATAACGGTGCAATGGAAAAGAGGGCATAGAAAGACAATGCCGCCCCCATACGAGGGGCGCTATGGTCATACCAGTGCGAAAACGTTTCTTTGGTCAGGCTGCTGATCTTACTCATCGTTAGTATGCAAAGTATATATGAATTGCCTGACCTTGTCCCGCTCCGTCAATGCTTCCGTGGCGGAATGCTGCAAGGGATGGAGTAAATTTTCTAAGAATGTGTTATCGGCCAGTACGGTGATTTTTTTCAATACATCGCTGGCCTTCTGGCAATGAAAAACAATAGTAGTACTGACAGTATCGATATGTTTCTCCCAAAAAATCGTTTGCAGTATTTTCTTATCATGGCGCATGTTTAATTTCCTTGAAACATATTGTGTGTGCCAGTCCTTAATGATATCGACACTGACACTGTTGATGAAACCATGTTCCAAATCCTCCAGCCAGTCATGTGCATCATCATTCAGCTGTCGGGCAATGAGATAATGAATGAAAAACCTTTC
Organism: Candidatus Nomurabacteria bacterium; assembly: GCA_028286485.1. Classification (GTDB taxonomy): domain Bacteria; phylum Patescibacteriota; class Minisyncoccia; order Phycocordibacterales; family UBA9973; genus UBA4124. The sequence continues at coordinate 27,475 of JAQBRM010000007.1, read as the reverse complement.
CATCAGTACCGCCTGATCATATTCCTGCGCCTGCAGGCAAAGAATAATAGGCGCCAAAGCAAACCCTAATGATTTTTCCGCCAAGCACTGATAGTCACCATAGTCAGGCAGGGTAAAAGGCATAAGAAAATCATCACCATCTTTTTGTAATATACAGGTCACATACTCAGACAACACGGCACTTTCTATACCATCGAGAATTCTTTGGACAACAGAACCATGGTCTTTATTGAATAATTGAAAAATATTATAGGACTCGCGAATACATTTAGCAGCCAACGGTAATCGGCCGATAGTATCTTCGCCATCCATGGTCTTATCAAGGAATGTATACCCAATCCAACCAAGGGTGGTCGCTACGGCCAGTTGTTCAGTCGACACCGCTCCACCACACATCATGTTTTTTGAAAAATGATACGGTAATAATATCACCTCGGCATGCGGGTCTTTCTTCATCAGTACATCAAGTGCCCCATGAATGTGCTGTGTTAGTAATGAACCACTGTTACAGAATATTTCCTTGCAGCTGCTAATGACTTTTTCAATAAAAAGTGTTTCTTCAGTGTCATTACCATTGGAAATAGAAGCAGTGGTAGAAAGACGAACAGCGGCTTCATATGCGCGTAATGCCTCGATACAACAGGCGGTAGTATGAGCAGCTGAAACGCTATAGGTTACCCCGGAATTACTTTTCGATTCAATAAAAAAAGATTCAGCTGTCCACTGTCCGTCTTTCTCACCATCCATAATGTATTGAATAGCAGGAGTAAGGCTGGCAGACGCCTGTCCTAATGCCAACAAGGCACTGACAGACAAAGCGGCAATAAACGCTGAATCCCAATAATTATTTTCATTGCGTTTTTTCAACAACGTTTCGCGTAACAAGCCGGCATGTGTTCCCCGATAGGCTTTTGATAAGAAATACACAATGATGCATTCATGGTGGTAATAGCGTGAAGAAAAATTCCCCGCCTCTATAAAACCATCAAAATATTCCTGCATGCTCGGCAAGACGATATTGAAACGCGATAAAAAAGAGGCAATGTTGCTGTTAACGACAATATCGATGTCCTGCCATTCAACCGATCGCGCAGCCAATGGCATGATCCATGTCTGATATGGACCGGCCGGTTTTTCCTCATTGGCAATAAGCAATGCAGTGATAGCTTGCCATGTTTCGCCTGTCAGCATGGCAGGCCGGCATATGCTAATGGCTTTCAGTGCCACGAACGTATCATCCAAATCATCAGGATATCGGTTGTCCACGGCATCTCGACGATCGTAATTAAACGACCACTGCCTGCTTTTTTCTTGCAGTAAAAACCGTACGGCGCGTTTTTTGATAAGAAGACTGATAGTATCGTCAAATTGTTCTAATGCATTGACGATGAGTCCCGTATAAAAGGTAGTATCAAAAGAGCCGTCCTCATGTTGTTGTGAGAGCAGGTATTGCAGCGCCGGCTGATAATTGAATGGTGTCATGAATGATGGGCAGGGTAATGGTAAATGTCGTGCCGCGATATTCTTCGCTGGTCACCGTAATGGTTCCCTTGAATTCCTTCTCGATAATTTCCTTGGTTTGGGACAGGCCTAAGCCGATGCCTTTATGAGCGCCCTTGGTGGTGAAAAATTGATCAAAGATATGGTCTAGGACATCAACGGGTATGCCGCACCCGTTATCCCGAATGATAACAACAGCATGGGTATTTTGTATGTGAGACTGGAGGATAATGTCTATCTGTCCCTGTTTATCATTGTCATCGCAGGCATCAATGGCATTGGCTAACAGGTTAAGAATGGCTTGGTAAAATTTCAAGGGATTGCCATGCAAGATCAGGGAATGTTTCTTGATGAAATGCAGTGACACGTTTGCCTTACGAGCGTGAAATTGCAACATATCCATCGCGTCGGTAATTTCTTTTTCCACTGAGAATTCTGCGGCAAGAGTATCATCATTTCTGATTTGTTTGCGCACGGTATCAATGTAGCGGCCCATGCGCTTGCTGGCCGCCACGGTCTTGGCCAGCTGCAACCTTACTTCCGGCAGATGTTCGGGTCCCGCCTCCACTTGGCTGATATTTGATACCACTACTTGCAGAGAGTTCATCAAATCATGGAATACGCCGGCTGAGATGCGGCCAAATTCCGCCACGCGATAGAGTTGTGCCACTTTATCATGCTGCACCTCCTTCAATTCCTTGGTGCGTTCCTCGACTTTTATCTCCAAGAGATTTCTTTCTTCCACCAGCAAGTGTTCGGATGCCCGTGCTCGGATCAATGACCGTTCCATTTCCCTATTGGACAGCCAAGAGATAATGGTGATGAGGAAAAATATCACCGAGAGCTGAATAGGGTCATGAATGCTTATGGACGCATATTTCCATTGCAGCGATGGATGTACTATCTGATGCAGTTGCAGTTCACAGATGGCAATGATCGTAAGGGTAATCGTAGAGGTGACAAAGAAGCCAAACCGCGTGGAAATTAAAATACTGGAAATCACGATAATGACGACATAGCTGATAGCCACGAGCGGTAATTCAATACCCCAATGAATCGCGCCATACGTCGTACTGATGAAATACAAGCCGATCAGGATAAAGCTGGCCAGCCTATGGTAGGTATTGCGAGACAGAATAAGGAGATAGACAAACAGAATGACAATAAAACTAAAGATGGGAAACGGCACTCCTTGATATGCATTGCGTTGCTCCAGAGCCGCATGGGCAATAAAAGTATCCAGAATAATGAGCAGTGGGATAATGCCGCACAAAATGGTGTTGAGGATGAATTCATGGCGTTTCTCATCTTCCGTGTCGGAGCGCGGAGCGATGCACCGCCTATACATAAAATGAATACCGCGGTCGAATAAAGCCTTGAAAGAAAGGAAGGAATGGCTTAATCGATGACGAGTATTCATTGTATGGGTCCGTATGGGATTTATTCGGTACCTTCCCAAGGGGTGAACGTGCTCTGGGACAGGGCTACCGTTTTCAGGGTTTCGGCATTGCGGGCGGAGGGGGTGGCAAGCATGGTTTCTACTAATTTATTCATAGGGGAATAATGGAGTAATTATAGCTAGTATGTGCTATTCGACCAATAGCCCCTGTAGTATAGAAAATCAGTGATAAAATTTAGCCGAAGTTTTTCTAAATTATCGTATAAGATCGATTTTGTAACCGCGACCCGGGATGCTATGAATTAGTTTGATTTTTGACGGTTGCTCGATCTTGCGACGAAGATTAAGCACATGGGTTTCAATGGTATTGGAAAAGGGGTCGAGTGTCATATCCCAAATATGCTCCATGAGTTCGCCGCGTGTTACCACCGTGCCGGTATGTTTCAATAAATATTCCAACAATGAGAACTCTTTGCGTGTCAGATAAATAGGCGCATTGGCTCGCATGACCGTTTGGCGATCGATGTCCACCTTCAAATCATCGATGCTGTAAAAGCTGCTTTCCAGGACAGCCGGTCGACGCAGCATGGCTTGGATGCGCGCGAATAATTCCTCAAAGTAAAACGGCTTGGCCACATAGTCATCGGCGCCGGCAGTCAGGCCTTTGATTTTGTAATCCACGGCATCACTGACCGATATCATGATAATGGGGGTATGCTTGCCACTGCTCCGTATTTCCTCACAGACCATGAAGCCGTTCTTTTCCGGCAACCCATAGTCCAAAAGAATGACATCATACTCATTTGTTTTGGCAAGAAATATGCCCCGGTTGCCGGTCTTGGCAATATCAACAGCAAACCCTTTCTCTTCCAATCGTCTCAGTAAGAATTCCTGAGTCTCAGTGTCATCTTCAATCAATAAAATACGCATATGGTTATATATTCATTATAAGATAAGGATTTTTAAAAAACGAGCTGAAAGTGGGGAAGACCCCCTGAAATGCTTTAGAATTTCTTGAGAAGTGGTATATACTGGGGTATATGAGCATGGAAAACCCACCAATACCGCAAAATAACGAGGAAAAAGAGACATCAAGCATTGAAACACCAAGTTGGATGAGAAAAGCGGCTATGGCGGTAGGGCTGGCGGCCGCTTCAACAGGAGCACTGGCCACCGAGCATCATACTGAAACACCGGATAAACCGGGAGATAAAACAGAAACGGTACATCATAAGGAAAACAATATAGAAATAAGAATTGAAAAGAAACATGCGTGGGACCACTACTTGGATTGGCTTGAAGCAAAAAAGTTAAGAGGCAGTGAGGAATTAGACAGAGGGAATAAGGCGCAGGAAATGCTTCAGCAATTTATTGACGAAAACCCAAACACTGCCTTGGAACTTGATGATGTCAGAAATATTCAAGTTTATTTTAAAAATTATAGGGAATGGCTTATTCAGCGTGTAGCGGAAGGAAAGGCTACGCTGGCAGATGGGCATGTATTGGATGTTTTATCAGATCCGGAAAACATTCCGGGGAGCAAAACAACATCGCATTATTTTCCAAAAGACGAGACTGTCATGCATTATCAAACCGCCTATGATAACTATGTGAAAACGCACGACAATTCACATGAAAGTAAATAGCGATTTCTGTCGTATACTATAAAAATGCTCCAAGATACCGGTCAGCTTTCCGATGAAGCGATTGTCATTGAATGCAAGAAAGATTCTGAGTATTTCGCATTGCTGGTTGATCGATACGTGCCAAAATTGACTCGATACATCCGGCGGCGCAGCTTGGCCACCAGTGATGATATCGAGGACTTGCTGCAAAATATTTTTATAAAGGTCTATCGCAACCTCAATGACTATGATACGACGCTATTATTTTCCTCTTGGATCTATCGCATCGCCCATAACGAAATGATTGATTGGTATCGTCGTGAGAAGCGGCGGGCCACGCTGTCGCTCGATGACGATGCCCAAGATATTGTCACCAAGCTCATGTCCGACGATGACCTCACCACCCGTTTCAGTAATGAAGAACAAAAAAAGTACATTATCAACACACTCAATGGTCTTGATGAAAAATACAAAGAAATCCTGCTCCTGCGTTTTTTTGAGGAGAAATCATATGAAGAGATCGCTGATATTTTAAAAATCCCCGCCGGTACCGTGGCGGTGCGTATCAATAGAGCCAAGAAACAATTACAAAAAAAGATTGCCGACTATGGAACCAACATCTAATACAACCGAAAAAATCATTGCCGCTATCGATCAGCAAAAAGTCACCCCGCGACCGAAATGGTATTTCAGGGTGCGAAATACATTGATGTGGATTCCCGGTGTAATCACCACACTCTTGGGAGCCTATACCATAGCTGGAGGATTGTACGGCATTTTGCATGCCCATTGGGAAAATAGAGAGTATGTCCAATATAGGGGTCCGCTGGTATTTATCGCTATTATCCCGTTATTATGGATTATTTCATTCGCACTCTTCTCATTGATCACTATCGCATTACTGCGCAAAACCAATACGGGGTATCGCCATACGGCCCTACAGTTGCTGCTAATCAGTGTGGCGAGCAGTATTATCATCGGTATGTTGTTCTATGCCATGACCGCCAATTCGCTGAATGATGGGGTGGAAACGTACTATCGTCACCCAACTCAAAATCAACAAGAATACGTCTGGAATAGCCCCACGGAAGGCCGTATTTCCGGTGTTGTCAGCGCTACAAGCCCCACCACGCTAACAATAAGGGCTTTTAATGGATTTGTATGGACTGTGGACATCAGTAAGCTCTCCTCTGCTCCAGACCCTGTATTATTACAGGTAGGAAATGCTGTTCGTATTGTGGGGGCTATTACTGCCAGCCACTCCTTTCTCGCCTGTCGCGTCCTGCCATGGGAGCTTTTTCCCGCTCAACCTTCGGTGGCCGAGTCTTTTACCGGCTCCCAACAAGCAATTTCTTGTGATGAGATCCTACAGCAGTACATTTCGAAATAAAAGTGAAAGAAAGTTTTTTAGCTGACGTATGATTAGGCATGAGATGTCCATAAGCAGCGTCTCATATAAGTAATTTATTAGTAATTCATAAGTAATATGACAGTAGCAACACGAAAGATTCTTCTTTGCGGGCTCCTCGGCATGGTGTATGCCGGTGCAATTACCTCTACAGGGTTTGCGGCCGAACAACAGCCTGCTTGGGTGCAAAAAATGAGTGCTCCGTTGCTACACGAAACTGTTGGCAAAGCCATTGAAAGTGATGATTACAATGCCTTTGCCAATGCCATAAAGGGAAAGCCGGGAGCCCAAGCGATTACCCATACCCAGTTTGATGCGCTTGTTCATGCCTACAAGCTTCACGAGAACGGCAGTGATACAGCCGCACAACAAATATTGCAACAAGCGGGCATACAAGCCCCTCACAACTGAATAACAACTGAATAACAAACCGATAGAGACCTTATGTGTCGATGATTACCAACGTAATATCCAAACTGCCTATAGATTCATAACAATAATTTTTCTTCAACAAATAAATATAATAAATGACAGTTTTCTCGTAAAAGCCTTCCCGTTCCGGGAAGGCTTTTACCGTGCTATTTTTTCTTGTTCTTCTTGCGAGTACGCTTACCAAACGTATTTATACGAATTGATTCGTATAAGGAAAAGAGGAAGAGTAATCCCAAGAAAATCAAGAATACGTTGCGTAGCACATTAATACCGCTAATGATATTTTCAATACCGCTATGGAAGAACCAGCCGATACCCACTACCAACGGCACGTAGATAATAAGCGCTGCCAGCTCATAGGTAATGAAGGTTTTCCATGATACTTTGGTCTGACCGGCGAAAAACGGTCCCAAGAAACGCAGTTGCACTAAAAAACGGGAGAAGAAAATAACCTTTTTGACATTATCCTCCAGCCACTGCTGACGCTCGGTCAAACGGTTTTTAAAAATACGGTTATAAAAACCGGTCACGAGCCGGTTGCCTCTGCGGGAGGCATAATACAGCGCAATGTCACTGGTCAGCAATCCCGCCATGACAATGGGAATAATCAAGAAAAGACTGAACCCGCCGGCTCGTGCCGCAAAACCAATAACCAACAATGCCACTTCTTCCGGCACCGGAATCACTATATTGGCCAACAGTGACACAATAAAAACTCCTCCATACGAGAGGGCACCCAACTGCCTTATGATTTCCTGTGTCTCATTCATCGCTATACAGTATACAAAAATAAAGGGGAAATAAAAAAGGTCATTCCAAATGGAATGACCTTTACTTGACCTTAAAAAGAGAATACCTTCTTGGTATTTCCATATACTCGATTATTTGTGTATATGGAAGACCTTTTTTTAATTTCTCAATAATTTCTTTCGGTTCAAGAGCGCCCTTCTTAAAACAATTTTCTCTGTAGATTATCGTACGCCCTTCCAAGTTTTGGGCCGTACACACCACAATATCTTTACCCTCTATCCTTATCAATTCAAATGATTCCTTTTTTGCCATGGCAATGAATTCGTTCATATTCTTGCTATGGAAAGGAAATAATACATGCCACAGGTGAATGATCTTATTTATCTTCTTTTTCATTTCAATGATTTTTAGGTTTATCTTACGATACAACTTCACCCTGACTTTAGCAAGGATGAAGAGAGTAGGGGTAGGGTTATCCACACCTTATTGCTTGCATGTGAACGAACGTTCACCTATACTAATACTATAGTTATTAAGGAGTAATTATTTATAAAATATATGTCACAACATCAATACATCACCACATTGGAGCGTCAGATAAAGGTCTTGAACGAACGCATAGACGCCAAGATCATGAGCGGTCAGCGCTATGTCGAAGAGTCTCAGAGGCACCGCGCATTGCTACGGAAGCTTCGCGAGCAGCGCCGAGGCAATGGACTGTTTGGCCGGTTTTCATTATTCGCATAACAATCACTAGTATGAAAATCACTCCATTCCAACAAGCACTCAATAATGAACTTAACCGCCTGGAAACGCTATTCACCGAGCGCACGGGCGAAAATAGTACTATACTGTTAGTACAACCTCGAGCGCACAAGTTTACCAGCCGAAATAAATTCTCATTTTTATCGTTTCTGCGATATCGTCTAAGTTTTTAACATGTCACCAGACTACAAGGAAAAATTGCTCTCATTCTATCAATCACACCGCCGTATGCCGACGTATGCGGAAATGATGAAGCTGTTCGACTTCAAGTCCAAGAATGCGGTCTATCGTGTGGTGACGAAAATGATTGCCGCCGGCATCGTGACCAAGGACAGGCTCGGCAAGCTTATTCCTTCTACCAGCTTCAATGAGATTCCCATGGTCGGTTTTATCAAAGCCGGCTTGCCCGCTCCCGGAGACGTATTGAATGACAGCTTGAATATCGAAGAGTATCTCGTACCAAAGAAAGCATCGACCTATCTGTTCGAAGTGGACGGGGACTCCATGATCGAAGCCCATATTGCCGATGGGGATATTGTGATTGTTGAGCGAACTGCGACGGCCAAGGATGGTGACATTGTCATCGCGCAAGTTGATGGGGAATTCACCATGAAGTATTTGCGCACCAAGGCAAGCAAGCTATGGTTGGAACCGGCCAATAAAAACTACAAGCCGATCTATCCCGAATATGAGCTCAGCATCGTCGGTATCGTGCGCAGTGTCATGCGAAAATATTAAGTGTGCTATACTCATGACACTTTTTATTTCATATGTCAAAAGAGGCCACCATCGCTCGTTTCGACGGCGTATCATTCGAATATAACGTCAATAAGCCCATCTTGGATCAGGTTTCTTTCTCTTTGCGCAAGGGTTCCAAGATCACCCTCATGGGGCAAAATGGTGCCGGTAAAAGCACTATTTTCAATCTTTTAACAGGAGCATTTACGCCTGAAGAAGGCATCATCAATGTGGTCAAGGGCACTACTATTGCCACCGCCCGACAGGTTATCAGCCGCGATCAGATGGAGCTGACCGTGCGGGAATTTTTTCAATCGCAATTTTCCAAACCGGTCTACGATATCGATCCGCGTATTGATGCCGTACTCGAGGTCGTGAACTTGAAGGTCGGCAAGGGCATTCATGAGAAAATCATCAAGACATTTTCCGGCGGCCAGCAAGCGCGGCTCCTTTTAGCTTCAGCCTTGATTCAAGACCCAGACTTACTACTATTGGATGAACCAACTAACAATTTGGACAAGGAAGGCATTGCCCATCTCACGCAATTTCTGATCGACTACAAAAAGACCGTCATGGTTATTTCCCATGATGCGGCCTTTCTGAATGCCTTCACGCATGGTGTCCTGTATCTCGATGTCTTCACGCGCAAGATCGAGCAGTATGTCGGTAACTATAACGACGTAGTCAAGGATATCGCCGTTCGTATTGAAAAGGAAAATATGAAAAATGCCATGCTGGCCAAGGAAATACAAGCCAAGAAGGAAAAGGCCAATCAATTTGCCTACAAAGGCGGCCAGATGCGCCTCGTGGCAAAACGCATGCGTGAAAAAGCCGAGGAGCTCGAAGAAGATATCGTTGATGTGCGAAAAGAAGACAAGACTATTCGTCCATTCACCATTCCCGCACAAACCAATACTATTGGCGAAATCATTTCCGTCACGGCTTTTACTGTCTTGAAAGACCATAAAGTAGTTTCTCGCAAAGCCGCTATTTCCTTGCGTAAGAACCAGCATCTGCTGCTGCGGGGCCCTAATGGTATCGGCAAGAGTACGTTGCTGGAATCCATCGCCCATGGTACCGCTGAAGGTTCAAATATCGGCAGCAATGTCAGGGTAGGGTACTATCGGCAGGATTTCTCGACCCTTGATTTTCATGATACGGTTTATGAAGCATTGAAGAAGTCCATGGCGTTATCGGGTGCTCGTCCGGCGGAAGACCGTATCAGATCGGTGGCAGCCAGCTTTCTCATCACCTCCGATGTTATCGGTACTCGTATCGGTGATCTGTCAGAGGGGCAGAAAGGATTGGTGGCATTCGCTACATTGGTGCTGCTCGAACCCGGCTTGCTGATTCTTGATGAGCCGACCAACCACATTAACTTTCGCCATCTCCCCGTCATTGCCAAAGCCTTGAGCAGTTATGCCGGAGCGATGATACTGGTATCGCACGTGCCGGAATTCGTGCATCAGATTCGTATTGATGAAATATTAGACTTGGAAAAATAATATGACTACTTCCATGCCATATGATGTCATTGTGATCGGCGGCGGACCTGCAGGAATAATGGCGGCAGGACGTGCGGCCGAGCGGGGCAAAAAAGTATTGTTGTTGGAGAAAAATAAGGCATTGGGCGAGAAATTAAAAATCAGCGGCGGGGGACGATGTAATATTACCAATGCCGAGGAAGATATACGCACCCTATTGAAACACTACGGTGATGCGGAGCAATTTTTATATTCGGCCTTTGCACAATTCAGCAATAAGGATACCTTCACCTTCTTCGAAGGCAAAGGATTGCCATTAGTGGTGCAGGCCCGAAAACGCGCCTTTCCTCATACTGAAAAATCAGAAGATGTTTTTAAGGTCTTAGAGCAATATATGAAAGACGGTAAGGTGGCGGTGAAGACCAGTAGTCCCGTATCAGAAATTATTGCCAAAGACGGCATGATACATGGAGTAAAGGCAGGCAAGGAAACAATCGTTGCCACGTCATACGTCTTGGCAACAGGCGGCGTATCACATGCCGAAACAGGTTCTACGGGCGATGGCTTCAACTGGTTGAAAATGCTTGGTCACAGTGTGGCTGCGCCAACCCCCAGCATCGTGCCCTTGGCGGTGAAGGAATCATGGGTGAAGTCATTATCCGGTACCTCATTGTCATTCATGAAAATCACGTTCTTTGCGGAAGGGAAAAAGAAATTTTTCAAAACCGGCAAGCTGCTCTTCACGCACTTCGGCTTGTCCGGGCCGTTGATTTTAAATCTGGCCGGCAAGGTGGGGGATTTGCTGCAAGAAGGAACGGTGACTGCCGCTATTGATGCCTACCCCGATACGGATCACGGTGCATTGGAGCAAAAAATTCTCACGGTATTTGAAAACAATAAGAATAAATTACTGAAAAATGTCATGGACGATATCGTCCCTCATGGCATGATCGAAGCCGTATTCTCACTAGTACCAACCATAGACCGAGAAACAAAAGTACACAGCGTAACGAAAGAGCAGCGCAAATTATTAGCTGATACATTGAAAGCATTGCCGATGACTATTACCGGCCTGATGGGGTTTGATCGTGCCGTGGTGGCCGACGGTGGTATTCCGCTGACGGAAATGGATATGAAAACCATGCGTTCAAAACTTTTCAGTAATCTCTACATCACCGGTGACTTGCTGCATATCACACGCCCTTCCGGCGGCTTCTCACTGCAACTGTGTTGGACTACGGGCTTTATCGCCGGCACTCACGCATAAATAAATGCGCTTAGGCATGCAGCCCTTCCGCGAATTTTTCAATACGGATAACAATCGGCAACAGCGCCTTGCCTTGCCGCGTCAAAGTGTAAATAACGGAAATTTTATCCTTCGGGCTTTTGGTGCGAGTCAGCAGCCCCAAAGACTCCATCTTTTTCAAGCGGGAAGTGAGCGTGACCGGATTGCTATCGGGGAGCAGGCGTTCCAATTCGCAAAAACGACGCTTGTGCACGCCCATGGCTTGCACGATGCTGATGGTCCAGTAATCGCCGATCACTTTCAGGGCGGCGCTACAGGGGATGGTTGTGCTACTAGGTTGACGGGATTTCATAACTTGCTATACTTTCTATAGTACTATAATAATGTAAGTACTTTATCAGAATTCATTATAAACACAAGTATACTATGAAACAAGAAATTTTACAGGCATTGCAGTGGCGCTACGCTACATATGCCTTTGACACGACAAAAAAAGTCAGCGATGAGGATTTGAACGCCGTTTTGGAAAGCGGACGCTTGGCGCCGAGTTCCTTCGGCTTTGAAGCGTGGAAATTCATCGTGGTGAAAAATGCCGACGTGCGTGCCAAGCTGCGCGCGGTCGGTTATGACCAGCCGAGAATCACCGATGCCTCAGACCTCATCATCATTGCACAGCGCACTGACACCGAACATCTGACTGATGAATTGGTTGCTCGTACTGCCGCCGCGCAGAATAAGCCGGTGGCAGAACTCGAGATGTTAAAGACCATGGCTAGCGGTGCGGTCAATCGCATGCCGGCCGATCAGGCTAAAGCGTGGCTGAAATCCCAAACCTACATCCCGCTCGGTATCATGATGGAAACTGCCAGCCTGCTCAATATCGACAATGCAGCCATGGAAGGATTTAATACCGAGCAAGTCAATGAAATTCTCGGTCTCTCAGCGAAAAATCTATCGGCTGTCACCATGGTAGCGCTCGGCTATCGCGGTGAGGAACCACGGCCAAAAGCTCGTCGTACTCATGACGAGGTGGTGGAAATTATCACCTAATACTAAAAACCGCCTGAGGTTAAACCTCAGGCGGTTTTTAGTATGCACCAAATTGTCGATATTGTACGTAGTATAAAATATGAATAATTCCTTTTTTCAGAAAACAGCCCTGTATGTTAAAACTCACAAAATTACTTCCATACTCGTTGGCCTTGGTGTCCTTATAGCAGGCTATTTTATCATTCATGCGGCCACTGCTAAAACTCCGGCGCCGACCTACGCCATTGGCACTGTGCAAAAAGGCACTATTGTTTCCACTGTTACCGGCAGCGGGCAGATTTCGACCTCAGAATCCGTGAATTTACAGCCACAAGTTTCAGGGCCGCTTGTTTCTGTTCGTGTTAAGGCAGGTGATAGCGTTAGTCGCGGGCAAGCATTGTTTAGCATCAGTGCCACTGATGCCGCGCGAGCGGTTGAAACCGCTCGCGAAAGCGTGACAGCCGCTCAGCTTGATCTTCGATCCACCCAAACTCAAGCCATAAATGCCACCGCCGATAATGCCAAGGCCGTAAAAACGGCGTACACCACCCTATTAAGCTCCGGCTTGCAAGCCCAGCCGGCCGATCTCACTACCTCGGGCTACCAAGCACCGACTATTAGCGGCAACTACGCGTTGGGCATGGAGGGTACTATTACCGTAACGACATATTCTTCCGAAGGAGGCATTTCATATGCAGTGACAGGATTAACATCAGGTAATAATTTAACGAGCACGACTTCTCCGCAACCGATCGGGGATTCCGGCCTGTATATTCTTTTTGCCAGCCCCGTCAAGGGCGGCCTGACGTGGACCATCACTATTCCCAATAAAAACTCTTCCAGTTATCTTAGCAATGAGAATGCCTATCAAACGGCGTTGGAAAATCAAAGTCAAGCGGAAGACCAAAATGGCTCCGCGGCGGTAACATTACAGGGCAAGCAGCTCGCAGTAACCCAGGCACAAAACAATCTTGCCAGTGCCGAAGAAACACTGGCCAAATACACTGTCACCGCGCCGTTCAGCGGTACGATTGCCACGGTGCCGGTAAATGTCGGTGATCAGGTCTCTGCCAGCACCACCTTAGGTACCATTATTACGACTCAAGAAGTGGTAACACTGGCATTGAATGAAGTCGATGTCTCAAAAGTACAGCGTGGTGATAAAGCGACCCTCAGTTTTGATGCCATCAGCGGGCTGACATTGGCGGGTACCGTATCAAACATTGATCCGGTGGGAACCGTTGCTTCTGGGGTGGTCAACTATACCGTAACTATCAGCCTCGATACGCAAGATCCGCGTGTAAAATCCGGCATGAGTGTGACTGCCGCGATTCAAGCTGCCGTGGCGCAAGATGTGTTGGAGGTGCCTTCTTCGGCGGTGAAAACTACCAATGGCTCCAGTTATGTTCTTACTGTGCCATCCGACACGCCCGCCACTACCGGTATCAGTCTCGCTATTGCTCCCGTACAAACTTCCGTACAAATCGGCATTACCGATGGCACCGCTACTGAGATTACTTCAGGATTGAATGAAGGAGATAAGATCGTGACAAAAACCATTGCTGCTACAGGAACTACTGCCGCCAAGGCTACGACTGCCGCTCCAAGTCTGCTCGGCGGTGGTGGCGGAGCCACACGTGCCGCAGGCCGAATAGGCGGATAAATATGATTAAGGTCACTGACATTACAAAAACATATCAATCAGGCGATGTTGCATTTCAGGCATTAAAAGGAGTAAGTTTTTCCATTAATGATGGTGAGTTCATTGCCATTATGGGCCCATCGGGGTCAGGGAAGTCCACGTTGATGCATATTCTCGGTTGCCTCGATACTCCAACAGCCGGTACCTATTTCTTGGACCATAAAGATGTTTCCAAATTATCCGATGATGAACTGGCGGATATTCGTCGCGACAAGATCGGCTTCGTCTTTCAATCGTTCAATCTGCTGCCACGCACCACCGCACTTCGCAATGTCATGATTCCCTTGATCTATGCCAATGAACCGGAAGAAAAGCGTGAGAAGGATGCACGCGCCGCATTGGCTGCTGCCGGTTTGGATGAGCGATATTTTTCACACAAGTCGAACCAACTCTCCGGTGGACAAATCCAACGTGTGGCTATTGCCCGTGCATTGGTGAACAATCCCACGATGATCTTGGCAGATGAACCGACGGGCAACTTGGATAGCAGGACGGGCGAGATCGTACTCGGCACCTTTCAACGATTGAATGAGGCTTTGGGCCGTACTATCATACTGATCACCCATGAACCGGAAGTAGCGGAACATGCCGACCGCATTATCATCATCCGTGATGGTGTCATCGTCAGTGACACGAAAAATCATCATAAGCGTAAAGCAAACATAATATGACCATACGAGACATTCTTCATGAAACATATGGCGCCTTGGCTGCGAACAAAGTCCGCACCGGTTTGACAATGCTCGGTATTATTATCGGCATCAGTTCCGTCATTGCCATGGTAGCCATTGGTAACGGGGCGCAAAGTTCCATCCAATCCAGTATTCAATCCATCGGATCGAATTTGGTAATTATCACTCCTGGGGCGCAAAAAAGTTTCGGCGGACCTTCCCAGGGGCGGGGCAGCGCGCAAACATTGACCGTCGATGATGGCAAGGCCGTGCAATCTCAGGTCAGTAGTATTTCCGGCATTGCATTTGATGTTACTGCACGTGAACAAGTCGTGGCGGCGGGCACCAATACCAATACCACCATTACCGGCACTACACCCTCATATACGACGGTGCGCAACGTACAAGTCAGTGACGGCGCTTTCTTCGCTGACAGTGACGTGGCTACGAGTAATAAAGTGGCAGTGATCGGTCCGACAGTGGTCACTGACTTATTCTCCGATGGCAGCGAGCCGGTCGGACAGCAAATTCGCGTCAATGGCGCCATCTATACGGTCATTGGGGTGACGGTATCCAAAGGGGGGTCCGGCTTCAATAATGCCGATGATTCCATTTATATTCCTTATACAACTGCGCAACACTACCTGACTGGCAATCAATACCTGAGCGAAATAGATGTATCGGCCGCCACCGCCGCCGATACCACGCAAGTGCAAAATGATATTACGACGCTGTTGCTGGCGCGTCACAATATCAGTGACCCTACCAAAGCCGACTTTTCCACACTCAATCAATCCGATATTATTGCCACGGCTTCTTCCGTGACGGGTACCTTCACTATTTTGTTGGGAGCGGTGGCAGGAATATCATTGCTGGTGGGCGGCATCGGCATCATGAATATGATGCTCACCACCGTGACCGAGCGCACGCGGGAAATCGGCTTGCGCAAAGCCATTGGAGCGAAAAAATCCGATATCAATACGCAATTCTTGATTGAAGCGATCATGCTCACCGTGGTGGGAGGAATTATTGGTGTTATTCTAGGGTGGGGAATTTCCTTTTTGGTAACCAAGCTCGGCATCATTCAATCAACGGTCAGCATGTCATCCGTGTTGCTTGCGTTCGGTGTCTCTGCACTGATCGGTATCGTGTTCGGCTATTATCCGGCACGACGTGCGGCCAATCTCAATCCGATCGATGCGCTGAGATTTGAATAATGTAACAGCGTACTTATTATTAAATGTAATTGCATAAATATTTAGCATATGAAAAATACAACAACAATGTGGATCCTTGCCATCGTCTTGGTTATCGCTGCCTTCTTGGGTGGTAAGGCGTACGGCGCTAAGCAAACTGCTAGCACTCAACAAGCCGCTCTGACTAGTCGTACGGGACGCGCCGGCGGATTTGGTGCTCGCGCGGGTGGTGGCGCTACGCTTGGGCAAGTGGTAGCCAAAGACGCGACCAGTGTGGCCGTTTCAATTCCGACCGGTGGGTCAAGGATTATTCTCTACTCTCCGTCCACTACCATCTCCAAGAGTGCTACAGGTAACGTGAATGATATTACTACCGGAGCAACTATTAGTGCTACCGGTACAACCAATCCTGATGGCAGCATCACCGCTACATCCATTCAAATTCGTCCGGCCGGTTCAATGCCGGCAGCACCGGCTGCTCCCACTGGTCAGTAATAGAAACAATATGAAGTAAAAAAGCCCCGTGCATGCACGGGGCTTTTTGTTTAGGCGGTAATCAAATGCCAGTTGTTTTGAGCGGCTTCCTCTGCCAGTTTGTTATGGCGATTCACTACCACTTTTATGTGTGAATAGTCGAGCATAGGGAAGTCATTCATGCTGTCGCCGATGCCGAGGATGGGTTGCTGGGCAGGATGAATGTAACGCTGAATACACGTCACTTTTCCTTCCAAGGTACTCAGCGGCTCAACGACAACATCACTAAAGACGTGGCCGAGGTTTTGCAATCGCATACCGATGCAATTTCCGGGGATATTGTAGTGACTCAAGGCGGCCTTCACCACCACTTCCGGCGAAGCGCTGACGATCCATATCTTGATGTGCCGGGTCTGTAAGGCAGTCAGCAGCGCAATGACATCCGTACGCACCCGCAACCCTTTCGCGACCGTGACATCGTATAAAGTAGCGGTGCCGATCTCCGTACCCTCGGCTACAATGGTTTTTGATACCAAATGCTTGATATCCCTTTCATGGAAGCCGGCGAGCATTTGCGTGGTAAATCGATACGCACGTTCTATCTCGCCTTTTTCCAACAGCTCATAATAATGAGCCAGTACCTTTTGATGGTACACTTCTTTGTTTTCGAATTGAATATCGAGCAAAGCATTATTTTTCAGTAATTGATTGGCGCACAAGTACGACAGCAATGCTTCGGCAATGTCATGCTCGATGCAGGTATTGTCGAAATCAAATACGGCGAATTGTTTTGTTTCAGGGGAACGGGCCATCGTTTCAAGGACATCGGTGATAATGGGTGTTATTTGGTCATTCATCTGTATATGATTACATATTCTATGTCGAAGAACTAGGGGGTATTTCACGTTGTGTTAAATACCATAGCTTTTAATATTATTACATATTTTTATAGAAAGTCAATAAGCAATGAAACCGGGTCATGATGACCCGGTTTTTTAAATACATTAATAAAACGCATACAGAGGAATTTTTACCAGCTCATGCCGATAGGATAAAACTCCCCAATGCAGAAGGTACAGTGTGATAACGTCAAGGCAGAGTGTGAGTGTACTCACCCGGTGCTTGTTGTTTTTCATGGTAGTTAGATTTACTCAATTAAACCGTATCCGCCCATGATTCGTCAACCCACTTTTCCACGGCCCGCAAAAATTGATTTTACCCGCTTAATTGACTTTATAACCCAATAGAGTAGAGTAAGGAAAATTAAAATATACGCATATGGAAACAATACAAGGCGCAAGCCATTGCATCAGCGATGACAGGGTTGTATTTCAAAATAAGGCAATCCTAAAAGGAAACGACGGGGCATGGCAGTATGACGAAGCGACCGCCAGAACGCTCAATGGCAAAACGATCGATGAAGTGTACGATTATTTTGAAAAAGAATTATTGAATGAGCAACGGCGGTTTAATGACCTCTTTCGTATTGATTGCAGTTCTTGCGTGGCGCTGGCATTGTATGCCAAGGGAGTAATAAAACCCCGCATGTGCCGCATGCTTCAAGAAGCCGCAGCGGGTAATTTCTCGCGGGCTCAAAGTACCGAATGGATGTACCTTCCCACACAAGAGATTTTATTCCATAATGATCTTTTAAGAGTGGCATTCCTCATTCAATCTCATTCCGGAAAAATATACCTACATTTGGCCGCAACTTCCTGCTAAATTAATAAAAGACCCTTTTTTAAGGAGTCTTTTTTGTTTAATATTGACAAAATTATGGAATAAAAGTATCGTGACAAAAAACCTACGAACATGGAAGACAGGATAATTATTGAAAAAATATTGGAGCTGATGTGTCGGATGGCTGGGTGTACAGAACCCATAGAGTTGATAGGGAAGACGATTGAAATAACCGTGAATTATGACAATGGGAAATACGCCACTCATATAACCGCCATCGAAAGAATTTCTCATTCCAATAAATTTGACATGTGGCATGACCAATTCAGAATATTTTTTACTACCACACCGTCTTTGAAGAATCACATATCAATCGTAAGCCCGCGATTTTCTTTGGAAAAGATGCCGGAAAAGATAAGTGACGTTCAGTGGTGGCTGTGTAAATTGATTCCTAACACTACCAGCCGGATGTTTATGGTGCACCAAGAAGCCCCCTGCATCATCAAAATCCCCTCTACCTGAGGGGATTTTTTATTTGACAAAATGGTATTTTCCGATAATATAAGGATATCTAATAGTTAGTTTTACTAAGTATTAAGAATAGTACCCATATATGCCAATGAAAAAACCCGTAACAAAAACACGCAAGGAATTCGATATTGCGGAGCTGCAAGCCTTGCTGAACGTGTTCAAGCACACCTTCGGGGACTTGTACCGCAAGGAAGTCCGCACCATGCACTGCTCGATGTCTCACTTGGAAATCATGCAGTACCTCGGCGAACAGCAGCATCCGACCATGAAAGACATCGCCCATCACCTACGTATCACGCCGCCCTCCGCCACGACATTGATTGATGCCATGGTAGGGAACAAGCTGGTCAAGCGCGAGAATGCCGTGGGTGATCGTCGCAGCGTGCGAGTGATACTCACCCCGCAAGCCAAGAAAGTACAGCAAAGCCTGCAGAAAAAGAAAACCGTACTGTTGACCGCCCTGCTCAAGAAATTAAGCCTTGAACAAAAACAACAGTTATCA
The DNA here is from genome assembly GCA_028286485.1 of Candidatus Nomurabacteria bacterium. GTDB lineage: Bacteria > Patescibacteriota > Minisyncoccia > Phycocordibacterales > UBA9973 > UBA4124. The sequence continues at coordinate 8,343 of JAQBRM010000007.1, read as the reverse complement.
GCCATTATCCGAACGCTCGTAAAATAATTTTCGTATGAACATATTCCATAAACCCAAAATCATCATCCCAATCGTTGCTATCGTGGCAATTATCGCGGGAGTTTTCTTATATCATTCCGTCGGCAAAGCGCCGACCGTCAACGTGCCGAGCGATGTTGCCAGCAATGCCAATGTCATCAGTACCGACACTACTAATAATTCCGTGGCATTAGGCTTTCCGCAAGGCGGCCGTATTGCCAGCGTTTCCGTCAAAGTAGGGGATCATGTTACCAAAGGGGAAGTGCTGGCCTCATTGGATGCCGGAGCCGCTGCCGGATCACTGACACAGGCCAAGGGTGCATTGGAGCTGGCGCAAGCACAGTACGCTTCCATGAACGTGCAGTATGCCAATGCAAAAAAGCAGCAGGATACGTTGGTGCAGAATGCTTACCGTACTTTGCTTTCAAGCGGGTTGGCAGCAGTGCCATCCGTACAAGATGACAGCCATTTGCCGATCATTACCGGTACGTATAATTGTGCCAATGAAGGCTCATATGAAATCGATCCCTATCCATCCGGCACCAACTCAGGATTTTCATTCAACTATAGCGGCCTCGAAAGCGGCAATGGCGTAGTGACCTTCAATACGCCCCAGCCGTTGGGAAGTTGCGGGCTCTTCATTTCATTCACTTCAGGATTTGCCGGAGCGACAAAGTGGACGGTCAGTATTCCCAATACCAAGTCAGCAAGCTATGTCACCAACAAGAATGCATACGACTTGGCAGTCAGCACGCGTGATCAAGTCCTCAACCAATTTGCCGCCAACCTCAACCAGTCATCCAGCGCCAATACCTCACAAGCCGCCGTTGATGCCGCACAAGGCGTCTATCAATCCGCTCTGGCCAACTATCGCAACAACTTCATCATCGCGCCAAGCAACGGCACTGTGTCATTCATCGATGCCGATCTGAAAGCCGGTGCATCCGCCACTGCCAACAAAGCCGTTATTAGCATCACTACCCAATAATATGGAACAATCTGAAATAAAACAAAGTATCTTCTCAAAACCATGGGTGCAAAGTCTCGTAGGCATTATCATCATCGTATTAGCCGTGGGCGCATTGATCATCTGGAAATCAATGTCATCTCATGTCTCCATTGATAACTCTCAAGTTATTGCTCCCGCTATTGCAATCGGCCCGCAAGCCGAAGGGGTGTTGCAAGAAGTCGATGTACAGCCTGGGGACACGGTCACGGCCGGCGAAACAGTGGCGCATGTCGGCTCGGAAATTCTGACCGCCAAGGTTACCGGTACGGTCATCGCTACGCAAAATACTCCGGGACAAGTTATCATGCCCGGTACACCGGTAGTTACCATGATTGATCCCACACAACTTCGCGTTGTCGGTACCGTTCAAGAAGACAAAGGCCTTGCCAATATCAAAGTCGGGCAGCCGGTAATCTTCACCGTCGATGCATTCGGCAGCAAACAGTTCACCGGCGTGGTGGATGAGATCAGTCCGACCTCCGATCAGACCAGCATCGTCTTTAATATTTCCGACAAGCGTGCCGCGCAAAATTTCCAAGTGAAAGTTCGTTACGATGTCGCAGCGCATCCGGAATTCAAGAATGGCATGTCCGCCAAGATAACAGTCTATATCAAATAGTATGGACAAAGCGGTCGAAAAGAAAAGCAGTCTGCGCTGGTGGATTTTATTGACGGTGATTATCGGTACCTTCTTGGGCCGTCTCGATCAAACAATCGTCAACTTGGCACTGCCCAATATCATCAGTGACTTTCACATTACGGTCAGTGCGGCCGGCTGGATTGCCACGGCGTATATTCTGGCCAATGCCATCTTTGTGCCTATTTGGGGCAAGCTCGGCGATACCATCGGACGAAAGAAAGTGTATATTCTGGGCTTCACTATTTTCATCCTCGGCTCGGTCTTGGCCGGTTTGGCGTGGAACCTGTCCTCATTGATCGTCTTCCGAGTCATTCAAGCCATTGCCGGATCAGCCGATTATCCGACCGCTATGGCCATCTTGGCGGTGACATTCAAGGAACAAAAAGAACGCGCGCAAGCCTTGGGCATCTGGTCCAGTTCATTTGCGGCGGCCAGTGTCTTCGGACCGTTACTGGGCGGCCCATTGATCGATAACTTCGGTTGGCGATCGGTTTTTCTAATAAATTTACCGGTCGGTATTCTGGGGTTGCTCATGGCCATGAGATTCATCAATGAGTCCCGCTCCGAAGTGAAGTCAGTTTTCTTTGACTGGTGGGGTGCTATCACCTTGGGTGGCATGCTGTCATCATTGGTGTTAGTGCTCGACCAAGGCGCGACATGGGGTTGGCTTTCCGGTCTGAGCATCCTCTGCTATTCATTGATAGTGATATTTCTCGCAGTATTTATTCGCATTGAGAAAAATGTTCCTGAGCCGATTGTGGATTTGCGCTTCTTCAAAATCCCCGCCTTCGTCAACACATTGTTCAATAACTTCGTGGTCTTCATGGGATTGATGGGCGGATTATTCCTCTTGCCGGTCTTTGCCCAAACATTCCTTGGCTACAGCGCCACGGAAGCCGGCTATCTTTTCATGCCCATGGCGGCTGCCATGATGCTGGCCGCGCCGGTCGGCGGCGCATTGATGGGCAGGGTACAGTCTCGCTATGTGATTTTTGCCAGCACGCTCGTCACCGCCATTGGCTTGTTCATGTTCGCGCACCTTGATCCCAAGACTACGGCAGTGGGTTTGATCATTCCACTATGTGTCATGGCCTTTGGTCTCGGTTTCGGCATGGCGCAGCGTACCAATATCATTGCATCGGTGGTTGATCCGCATGAAATCGGCGTCGCATCATCAATCTTGGCATTGGCGCGCAACGTGGCCGGCGCATTCGGTATCGCCTTGTTCGGCACCATTCTGGCCAATAGGACGAACAGTAATATTTTATTCATCAATCAATGGAGTGTGCTGCACAGCCATGCCGTGTTGGATATTCAACGGTATGTTTCGCTGATTGAGCTGAAAGCGCAGATTGATGCCTACAACTACGTGTTCATTATTTCCGGCATCGTTGTGCTGATCGGTGCGTTCTTTGCACTGACATTGAAATTAAAAAATGAGCGCACTGATATCACGGTGCACGTGGAATAGTAGCAGTGAAAGAAATTGAGAAATTATACGTATAAGTTTATACTGCTATCATGAATACCGCCGCAATGAAACTTCGCCTGTATGCCCCTGCCGTGCTCCGCTATGGCTTATCGCTGGTAATACTCTGGTTCGGCGTCCAGCAGCTGATCAATAACGCGCAATGGATTGCCTACATACCGGACTCAATTGTAACCCTTACTCATGTCAGCGCTTCCACCCTCGTCACCTTCAATGGACTGGTGGAAGTAGTATTGGGAACATTACTGCTCTTCGGTTGGCAGGTGCGATGGGTAGCATTACTATTGGCACTGCACCTGTTCGATATCATGTATACGGTAGGATACGGCGAGATTGGCGTGCGTGACTTTGGATTGGCAGTTGCCACGTTCTGCATTTTTATGTACGGTGATGATATTTTAGCAATATAATAAAAAATAATTTATACTAGGCCCTATGGAACCACAAGAAACACAAAAGAAGTCGAATAAAAATCTCGGCATCGGCGTCGCCATTGTCGGACTGCTCGCATTAATAGGTATCACGTATGCAACACAACATTCCGCTTCAACCTCTACAGATTCATCCACCTCAACGGCGCCAGTGACAGCTGTTCCGCAAACCACGACACCGACTACTACTCCGGTGGGAAATCCTTCGACTACTCCTGTAGCGGCAAGTGCCTATAAGGATGGCACGTATACCGCTACCGGTTCATACATGTCGCCAGGGGGATTGGATCAGTTGGGTGTTACCGTCACACTGAAAGCCGATAAAATTACCGCGGTCTCTCTCAAAGAAGGGGCAAACGATGGTACTTCTGCGCACTACCAACAAATCTTTGCCGGCGCTTATACACCGTATGTGGTAGGAAAAGATATCAGTATATTGAAGCTTGATAAGGTTTCCGGATCTTCTTTGACCGGCCGCGGCTTCAATGACGCTATCACTCAAATTAAAGCACAGGCTAAGGCATAGTATTCATGGCTTCTCATTTCGCATTTGAAGCCATTGGCACGCACTGGCAGATTGATATATATGAGGCACTTTCTTCAGCGCAAGAAAGTGTTCTTTTATTATTGATTCGTGAACGCATTGAGTTGTTTGAAAAAACCTATTCACGATTCCGAGCGGATTCTATTGTCACAAAAATATCTCAACAAGCGGGGGAGTATACGTTACCACAGGATGCCGAACCCATGCTGTCCCTCTATCACGATTTATATACACTAACGGGAGGATTATTTACGCCATTCATGGGACAAGTCTTGGCTGATGCAGGATATGACGCAACATATTCATTGCAGCAAAGCCGGCCATTAACCGCTCCACCGCAATGGGATGAGGTCATGAGTTATGTTCCGCCGGTATTGGAAGTGAAAAAGCCCTTCTTATTTGATTTTGGCGCCGCCGGCAAGGGATATTTGATTGATATCGTAGGGGAATTGCTGCAAGAGCAGGGCATTAAGGCATTCTGCGTTGATGCCGGCGGTGACATACTGCATCGTAATATTGAACCATTGCGGGTAGGACTGGAACATCCGGATGTTCCGACACAAGTTATCGGCGTAGTGGAATTACAAAATAAAAGCCTCTGTGGCTCGGCGGGTAATAGAAGAAAGTGGGGGGATTTTCATCACATTATCAATCCCCAGAAACTATCTTCGCCAACTGATATTATTGCCATATGGGTCATGGCGGACAGCACGATATTGGCCGATGCCATTGCTACGTGCCTGTTTTTTGTTCAACACGGGATGTTGAGCAAGTATCAATTTGAATACCTATTGGTACGAGCAGATTATTCCATCGAGCAATCCGACGGTTTTCTCATGCTACAATAGGAAGAATTTCATGCAATTACAACAATGGCTCGTACAATTTGGCGCACAGCATGTATATCTCATCTATCTGATGATCGTGCTTATTGCCTTGGCGGAAGGGCCGATTTTATCCGTGCTGTTGGGAGTACTATTGCGTTTGAATCATTTTTATTTTCTTCCGGTTTATATTTCCCTGATGCTGGGGGATTTGATCGGCGATGTGATCTTGTACCATATCGGTTATCATTATGGCGAGAAGGTGATCAATAAATTAAGAAAGTATTTCACTATCACCGAAGAAAAGGTTGAGAAGGTCAAAATGCTTTTTCACGACAATAAATACAAGATATTGTTTTTTTCAAAAATCAGCAATGGGTTGGGCTTGGCGATGGTAGTGCTGACGACGGCCGGTATCGTCCGCATTCCGTTTTGGAAATACATCCGTACCAATATCTTGGGACAATTACTATGGTCCGGCGCCTTATTGGCATTAGGGTATTTCTTTGGGGAACTCTATACGCGCATCCACGGTATTATCGGGAAAGGATCGTTGATTGCCGTACTTATAATTGCCGGCGTATTCATTTTCCACTACCTCAAGCGTTTGCGAAAAAAGCTAGAATAAATACCTCATATGAAAGTTTCCATTATCATTCCTGCCAACAATGAAGAAGGGTTTATCGCCCGCACGCTTGAAGCCGTTCTGGCCCAAGACCACCCTTCATTTGAAGTCATTGTAGTCAATAATAATTCCAACGATCGCACTAAGGAAATAGCGCGGCAATTTCCCATTACCGTAGTAGACGAACCGCGAAAGGGTATCTTATATGCCCGAGAATGCGGCCGACAGCATGCTACGGGAGATATCATTGCCAATATCGATGCTGATTGTCTGCCGCCACCGGATTGGCTGAGTCGCGGTATCGTGCATTTTGCTGATGAACGGGTAGCGGGGGTGAGTGGTCCCTACTGGTATTATGACCTCGGATTTGTGGCGCAACATTTTTTCCTGCTGACCTTTCAGATATTCTCTCGTCTGATGAATACCGTGTTGCAGCTATCATTTATCAAGCAGGGTGGGGTATTGGTAGGCGGTAATACATTGATCCGTGCCTCGGTGATGGAAAAAACGCATGGTTATGATACCAGTATCGAATTCTACGGAGAAGATACCAATACCGCCAAACGCATCTCAAAATTCGGCACGATTCATTTCGACCCCCGGTTGATCATGCCAACGTCCGGCCGTCGCTTCGTGCGAGAAGGATTTCTCACGATTTCTTATAAATATTTCATCAATTTCTTTTCCGCCAGAAAATAACTTCTTCCCCGTGTTCATCTTGGCTTCATAATTGACTTCTACACTGAGAAGTAATGAAGCAATCTCATAGCATACATTTAAGCAAAGAATTTTTCTTATACGCCAGCCTCATTGCCATGACAACTCTCGGAGTGCTTATTTTTACTTCATCGCGCTACACCGCTGCATGGGCGAACCCTCATTCTTATTATATTTTCTTCATCCCTTTCCGGTAAGTATTTTCATACCCTGACATGTTCAGGACTTTTTTTATTTCCTTCACGCCTTATCTGCTATACTTTCCCCATATGCTGAAAAAGGAAGTGATGGCGAGCGGGATAGAGGAGGTGTTTGAGGCATTACATTCGTCGGTTGAAGGATTATCGACGCAGGAAGTGGCGAAGCGAACAACGATGTACGGCAAGAATATGTTACCGACGCACTCGGTCAGTTTGTTTTCTGTTTTAGGGCATCAATTTCAAAACACGCTGGTGTACTTGCTGCTCATTGCCAGCATCATTTCATACTCGATCAGGGACTATTCCGATGGAACCGTTATCTTGGTGATCTTATTGGTCAACACGTTGCTGGGATTCTTTCAGGAATATAAATCGGAAAAAATCATCGAGAAGCTCTCACTCTTCATCACCAAAACCATTCGCGTGAAGCGCGACGGGCAGATGCTGCTGCTCAACCAAACAGAGATCGTGCCCGGAGATATCCTCGTGCTGCATGAAGGTGATATCGCACCGGCCGACATGCGCATCATCGCAGCGGACGACTTGCAGGTAAATGAATCGTCCCTGACTGGTGAGTCATTACCGCTCATGAAAAAAAGTGTCACGGGCACTTTAACTGATGATACCGGCCTTATTTTCACCGGCAGCGTGATCGAGAAAGGGGAGGCGACCGGCGTAGTCTACGCCACCGGTACGCAAACGGAGTTCGGTGCAATCGTGGCACTCTCGACGGAAACCAAAAAGGATACCGAGTATGAGAAATCCTTGAAATCGTTCAGCGCCGTCCTGATTAAAATAGTCATCATTGCGCTTACGATCGTGTTTGTTTTAAAGCTATTTTTAAACCAAGGGCCCTTGCACTTCACGGAGCTGCTATTGTTCATCATTTCCATGGCCATTGCCGTAGTACCCGAAGTATTGCCCGTTATCGCCACCGTCTCACTGTCGAGCGGAGCATTGAAGCTGGCCAAACAACACGTGGTAGTGAAGCGCTTATCATCAATGGAAGACTTGGGAAACATCGCCATTCTTTGTACCGACAAAACCGGCACGCTGACCGAAAACAAAATGGTTATTCAAACAGTCGTCGGCCCCGATCCGGAATTTTTTGAAACGTTGGCCTTCGCTGCTATCACGGTGCTGAAAAGTCGCAAACGACGCACTCAGAACACCTATGACGATGCATTCTTGTCGTATACCTCACCAGACATTCAAGAAAAAGCCAAAGCCTTTGTCATTGTGAAAGAGCTGCCGTTTGATCCTGATGATAAACAACGACGAGTCGTGTTGCACGATACAAAGAACAATTACTACTACATGGTAGTGGGAGGGCCGGCAGAAGTCATCATGACAATCGCAGTCACTGCCAATAAAAAGGAGTACTCGCAGACCATCGCTCAAGAAGGTGCGACCGGCCTGCATCACATCGCCTTTGCATACAAAAAAATCGCTGACTACGATGACCAGTACGATATATTGCAGCATGAGGATACGCTGCTCTTCTTGGGATACGTCAGCCTCAGTGATCCGTTGCGCGCCAGTGCCAAGCATACTATCGAGGAAGCACAGCGACTTGGTATACAAATTAAAATTTTGACAGGGGACAGCAAGGAAGTAGCCGGCTACATCGGCCGGCAAGTGGGTCTCGTGGATAATCAGACCGTCGTATACTCCGGAGACGAACTGGATGCCCTATCACCGGAAGCCTTTCTGGAAGCGGTTCTAAACGCCCATGTCTTTGCCCGCGTTTCGCCGACACAAAAATACGCTATTATTAAAGCCTTAAAGACAAATTATGTCGTTGGCTATCAAGGTGACGGTATCAATGATGCGCCGGCGCTCAAAT
>JAQBRM010000029.1 GCA_028286485.1 Candidatus Nomurabacteria bacterium | reverse complement strand
CCCTCACCGTTCGCGGCAACGCGCTGTTCAGTGACGGGACGACCGTTGGTACAGGCGGAGTGACTGCCGGCTCTATCTTGGGTCCCAACTCCGTATACGCCACTTCCAATACCAGCGGATTCCGTCTCGCCAACTTCAACTATGCCGAGCAGGATGTCGCCACTACCGGCTCCATCCAAGGCATGGAAGGTTTCGCGGCCGTGGCGCATCCATCCGGTACGGTGGCGGCGGCCATTGCAACGATCGGTAACGTCCAGATGAACAGTACCGCCACATTGACCAGCGCGGTCAGCGTGCAGGCCGGCGGCAACACGTCGGTGGCCGGCACCATCACCACGTGGAAGGAATTCTACGCCGCCATGGGCAACACCGGAGGATCCGCTATCGGCACGGCGTATGGATTGTATGTCGATACCTTCCCGTCCGGCGTGACTGCCAAGTACGGCGTGTACATCAATGACGCGACGGCAAGCAACTACTTTGCCGGCAAGGTTGGAGTGGGTGTGACCTCTCCATCAGGGTTGTTCTCACTGGGCGGCAACATCTCCGCCGCCGCGTGGGGTGCCAATGGTATCAATTTCCAAACCGCTGCAGCGACATACACTGACACTTCCACTGCCGCATCCACTACTGTCGGACTCAACATGGTGAATTCATTCGGTATTCCAACCCTTGCGGCAAGTAATACCTCAGTGACTTACACCAATGCCGCCACTTTGTACGTGGCAGGTGCACCGGCTGCGGGCACCAACGTGACATTGACCAATCCTGCGGCGTTGGTGGTAGCGAGCGGCAATGTCGGGATTGGGACGACCTCACCCACCGCCCTCCTCAATCTTGGCGGTAATATTAGCGCCCCCGCATGGGGAACAAATGGCATCAACTTCCAAACCAATGCAGCCACCTATACTGATACTTCCACTGCCTCATTCGGTTCTGCTGGCAACGTGGCCGTGAACTCATTCGGCACCCCAACCTTGGCGACAAGCAGCACCTCCTCCTTGATCATCACTGGGGTCACATTGTATGTGGCGGGGGCACCGATTGTGGGAGCTCATGCGACGATTACTAACCGTTTGGCATTCCAGGTGGGAAGTGGAAATACAAATTTTGAAGGTAACGTGGGTATTGGTAGTGGTAATGAGAACCCCGCATACATGTTGGTAGTAGGGAGCTCAAGTGTCACTTTCGGATCAACGGTCGCTCAGTTCATAGAAGGCGGCGGCACTTGTTCCGTAGTACCATCAACCGCCGGCGGTATCACGTGTTCATCCGACATGAATTTGAAGAAAAATATCAATAATCTTTCCGACGACTCTGCTTGGTCATACAACAACAACATTACCACAACTAACCAATCCGATCTTGCCAAGATCCTGGCCCTCAATCCGGTAAGTTACAACTGGAATGCAGAAACTCCTGATCCGGTGACCGGTCTGATGCCATTAAAGCACGGCGGTTTCATTGCACAGGAAGTGCGCCAAATTTTCCCCGATCTGGTTTTAGAAGATCCTAACACTCACTTACTGTCATTGAGTTATAGCGGGCTGGTACCGTACACCGTGGAAGCCTTGAAAGAAATGAACTTGAACATCACCAACATCGGCGACCTGACCAAGACCAATACGTGGCGCGACAGCTTGCTGGCGTGGTTCGGCAGTACCACTAACGGCATCCAGAATATCTTCAGCAAGAAAGTCACGACCGAGCAGCTCTGTGTCGGTACGGCTGACAACCAAGTCTGTATCACCAAGGCGCAGCTGCAGCAGCTGCTGCAGAATAGTGGTACGGCAAGCGCGACTCCGATTACTACTTCCACCACCACTTCATCTACTCCAACTACTACGACCTCTACCGCACCTACAGCTACTACCTCAACTACCAGCACTGCTCCGACTACCACCGATACATCTACGACAACTTCAACTACCACTTCAAGTACTACTACTTCCACCAGTACGACACCGTAATAAGTAGGACCGCCTGAGGTTAAACCTTAGGCGGTTGACAACTTAATTGTTAATAATCGTGAAAGATTACTATTCTTTGATACTTTTTCACGATTATATTGACAAAAACGTGAAAATTACTATACTTTAATACATATGCCACGAACACCAGCAGTATTTAACAAAATAAAGGATTTAAGGGAACGCTACTACAAAGCCTCTATAGGAAAAGAAGCACTGATAGGACTTATCAGTGAGGCGGAAGTCGCCGAACAGGTATATAACTCCAACGCTATCGAAAACAGCACGCTTAGCCTTGAGGAAACCGAGAAAATACTGCTGCAAATTGACCTTGACCGCTTTATCTCCGAGAGGGAACTCTTTGAAGCCAAGAACCTTGCACGGGTGGTTGCCTATACGGACAAGCGGGCCAAGGAGCAGGAACTCAATCTTGATGTCATACTATCGCTCCACAAGATGCTGATTTCAAACATTCGTGACGAGATTGCGGGCAGGTTCAGAGTGAACAATGAATATGTTCGTGTGGGCAGTCATATTGCTCCTGCTCCACAAGAAGTTGTCGGACTGCTAGAAACGGCACTTGCTGAATACAATGCCGCCAGTCATGAGAGTATCATCAAGCGTATCGCACGACTGCATTTGGCATTCGAGCATACTCATCCGTTTATGGATGGCAATGGCCGCATCGGTCGTGTCATCAACAATTACCTGCTGATACGGGAAGGCTTTGTTCCCCTCAATATCAAGTTCATTGATAGGAAGAAATACTACCAAGCGTTCAAGGAGTTTGACCAGAACGGTACTACCGATACCATGGAAGAAATTGTTGGCAAGGCGCTGACCAATAGCTATCATAAACGCTTGGCGTATCTGGAGGGCAAGAAAATCATGACACTGGTGGAGTATGCCAAGACCAACAAGCTCTCCCATTCCAACCTCATCAACAAGGCCACTCGTCAAACCATTGAAGCTTTTCTTGAAAAGGGTGTCTGGAAGATTGGGGTATAGTCTCCAAAGGTTAAATCTCAGGCGGGTGCTGAACTTTTCGGCTGATTTGCTATACTATATATATGAATACAAAAGCAGTGATCGGACTTATTATCGTGATAGGAATTATTGTTGTAATAGCAGTATGGCTGCATAAGGCGCCGCCTTCTCCGGCGGAACCGGTAACGCCGGCACCGACTAGTACGAGCACGGTATCGACGACCCCTGTTGCGCCGAGTGCTGCTCCTGCAGCAGCTCCGGCGAGTTCGGCAAATCCGTCTTCGCCTGCGGCTACGAACGGGCAAAGAATTATCAGCACTAAAACAATTAACGGCATGAACATTGAAGTAACAAAAGAAGGAACGGGTGCGCCTATTATCAACGGACAAACAGCTGAGATGCTCTACACCGGCAAGCTCGCCGACGGCTCAGTGTTTGACTCGACTGCCAGTCACGGCGGCCAGCCATTCTCATTCAGTCTGGGTGCAGGACAAGTCATCAAAGGCTGGGATGAAGGCGTACTTGGTATGAAAGTAGGGGAGCAGCGCACCTTGATCATTCCCGCAGCGTTGGCCTACGGCGCCGCTGGCTACCCACCGGTCATTCCGGCCAATGCCACCCTGACGTTCGATGTGACCCTCGTTGGCATCAAATAAGCATGGCGAATAGGTGGTTATGATATAATAACCACCATGTCTGAAGGAGATAATTCTGTTTTTGAATCATTGATGCATGTATCAAAAAAGGGTACCCAATATTGGGAGGCTCGAGAATTAATGCCGTACCTAGGCTATAAAACATGGGAAAGTTTTAATCGCGTCATAGAAAGAGCCAAAAAAGCCTGTGCAAATAGCGGAAATGCAGTATCCGATCACTTTCGTGACATCACGAAAGTGATCAAAGCCGGAAAGGGAGCTAACCATGAAATTGATGATGTAGCATTGAATAGATATGCTGCATATTTGGTTGCCCAAAATGGTTCAAGTACTAAGAAAGAGATTGCAAGTGCGCAGACCCATTTCGCGCAGCAGACCCGTCGTCAAGAAGTTTTCCAACAACGCATTAACGAAGATAAGCGTCTTGAAGAAAGAAATCGACTTACCGGTGTTGAAAGCAATATTCGATCAACTGTCTATCAACGAGGCATAAAAGAGCCCATAGAGTTTGCATCCTTTAAAGATGCTCATATCCGTGCCCTTTATAATGGGAAAAATACCAAACAACTAAAGGAAGAAAGAAGTATTCCTTCAAAGAGACCATTAGCTGATTTTGATTCCACCGTGGAACTTGCCGCAAAATCTCTCTCATTGGCAATGACTGATAGAAATATTAATGAAAAAGATCTGAAGGGAGCGGATAAGCTGCATCGAGAAGTTATCGATAACAGTATTGCAACTCGAGAAGCCTTACTTCAAAGAGGAATAATTCCTGAAAAATTAAAACCTGAAGAAGACATTAAAAATATCGAAAAAAGACGCAAAAAAGAAGCAAAACGAATTGGGTCTCTCAGTAAATTAAAAGAAATTGAATAATGGTGACTTAACGCAAAATAAGCACCCCGGACAGGGTAAAAAATCCGGCTCATTGACAAAGAGCCGGATTTTTGCTATGATTTATTTAAATATTCATTTTAAAAAACCAAAAAATCGATAAAAAATGGACAAAAATTTACGCTGTATTGCTAAGAACATAGTGCTGTTAGCAGTAACCTTATTTTCCTTCGGTTGTAAAAAAGATAATAATACCGGCCCGCAACGTACCTTTCAGCAAAAATTGTTGGGAGGAGGCACCCAGGCTACCTGGCAGGCTGAGAGCCTTAAGCTTAATCCGCCGACCACTAATACTGTGTTGACTCGTACTGATGCCGCCGCATTTACCAATGTGGATGTAAAACAGGTAACCTTTAAGGCTGATGATACGCTTAGTATCATCAACGGACAAGGCAAAACTTTTTCCGGCACCTATACCGCTACCGAATCAACAGGGGCTGGTGATGCCACCATTTTGTTTAAAAGCCTTGCGATTGCCAACCAAGGGGTAACCACGATGTTTGTTGTTAGTCTTACTGATACCAAACTGGTGCTGCAACAAAGTACACCGATAAATCATCCTCAGTGGTATGTAATACCGGATCAGAGCGATCCCAACCACTACAGTCTCTATCAGACTATTCAGGTGGTCTATCATTTACAGTAATGACGTATCATTTTTCTACCAAACCCCCAACAATCGTTGCGGGGTTTTTTCATGCTACACTATTTTCATGTCTACATTCATGGAAAAATATCAAAGCGTTATTATCAGAATCATCGTCATTATTGCGGTCTTGCTCGGATTGTTTCTGCTCACTGCGACGTTCATGCAACTGAAGTCCTACCGCTACATCGGGTCAGGATTGCCGGCCAGCGATACTATCACCGTCAACGGGCAGGGCACGATTGAGAAAGCGCCTGACACGGCGAAGTTTTCATTCACCGTGCAGGATGAAACCCAAGATACTGCCAGTGCACAGGCAGTGGTATCAAAGAAAGTCGCGACCGTGAAGGCAGACTTGCTGGCAGCCGGCGTGGAAGACAAGTACATCACCACCGCTGACTACAATTCCTATCCGGACTATCAGTACACCGCACTCCCTTCGATTCCCTCAGGGCAAGCGACCAGTCAGCAAATGCTCAAAGGCTACATCGTATCGCAGAATGTGACGGTCAGTCTGAAGGATCTGACCAAGACCGAAACGGTGGCAGGGATTCTGGGCAAGGATGGCGTGACCAGCATTGACGGTCCGAACCTCGGTTTCGAGGATCCGCATGTCGTGCAGAATGAAGCGCGCGATGCGGCCATCGCCGATGCGAAAGTACAAGCGCAAAAGCTGGCCGACTCGCTTGGCGTGCACCTCGTCCGCATCGTCTCATTCAGCGACAGCGGCGCGCCTTCACCAAGCCCGATCATGTACGGCGCCAAGTCCATGATGGCTCCGACCGCTGCCGCACCGACTATTCCGACCGGCGTGCAAAGCGTGACCTCGAATGTGTCTATTACGTACGAGATCAGATAGGGAAATAAAACGAAGAAAAGAACCCGAAGAAAATGGTTGTCAATTACTTGACAATTGATTGCAGGTTGGTTTACAATTACTTTACAAATATGTTAACCAAAGATGGCATCATTGCCATAGCAAAACAAAAAGGCAGAATCCTGAGCAAAGAGATAGCGGGGTCATTTAACGTATCCAGACAATATGCCACTGGTATGATCGGGGACCTCGTATCTGAACAGAGACTGATTAAAATTGGCAATACCAAAAACGCGTTTTATGTACTACCAGAGTATGCTCAAAAGCATGAAGAACTGTTTCCTGTAAAATATGCTCGGTCATTCAAGAATCATCACCTCGAGGAACATACGATACTGGATGAAATCGAACGGACTTTTCCCTTGGTAATGAAATTGTCTGAAAACGTCCGAAGTATTTTTACTTACGCATTTTCTGAAATGCTCAATAATGCGATTGAACATTCCCAGTCAAAAATTATTCATATAGAAATCGCAGTGCAAAATAAAACACTGTCGTTCACAGTAAGTGATTCAGGAATCGGGGTGTTTCGAAATATTCTCCAGAAAAAAGGCCTCAATAACGAATTAGAAGCAATTCAGGATTTATTGAAGGGGAAAACCACCACCATGCCGAAATCTCATTCCGGGGAAGGTATTTTTTTCACGTCAAAAGTAGGGAACCTCTTTACCCTGGATAGCTTCGGTTACCGACTTATCGTAAATAACGAATTACCCGATGTGTTTATTCAACGGGTAAAGAAAATAAAGAAGGGAACCGCCGTTAAGTTTACCCTCAACGTAAATTCAAAACAGCACTTAAACGATGTTTTTAAGAAATATACCAACCTTAGTGATACAAGTGATTATGGGTTTGATAAAACCGAAATACGTATAAAACTTTATACTGTTGCCGGTGTGCATATTTCTCGATCACAAGCTCGCCGTGTCCTTTCCGGATTAGAAAAATTTAAAGCCATACTATTTGATTTCAACAAAGTGCCGGTTGTGGGTCAAGCATTTGCCGATGAAATATTCAGGGTGTTTCATCAGAAATATCCAGCGATAAAACTTCAAGCTATCAATATGGAAGAAGGGGTGAAATTTATGATTGATCGTGCTAAACACGAAGCCACAGTAGCCCGATAGGGGCAATCGTCATACGTGCGTGCATAGTACCATAGCTTGTTGACTAAAAAGACGCTCTACGGTATTATAAAAAAGTAATGCCTGACGGGCGTTTTTTACTAAGAGATTTTTATTGAAACTTCACAGTATATATGAGCATCACTACATTTCTAAAACAGACTCGCAACGAACTGCACCACGTGGTGTGGCCATCACGCGCGCGTACTATCGCCTACACTATTATCATTCTCGTCGTGTCACTGGTACTCGGATACTTGCTCAATGCATTTGATCTCGGCTTCCGTGCGGCACTGGCTCCATTCATCATCAAATAATCATGGCCAAACAAGAAGAAAACCAACAGCGTCACTGGTACGCCATCCACACGTACTCCGGCTATGAGAATGCCGTGCTCCGCAACCTCCGTCAGCGTATCGACTCACTCGGCATGGAAGACAAGATATTCAATGTCGTTGTCCCGACCGAAAAGAAAATCAAGATCAAGGGCGGCAAGCGCGTCGAGGTGGAAGAGAAAGTCTACCCCGGCTATATCCTCGTGGAAATGATCGTGACCGATGACTCATGGTTCGTCGTGCGCAACACGCCGCGCGTGACCGGCTTCGTCGGTGCCGGCGTCACCCCCGTGCCGCTGACTCAGAAGGAAATCGACTACCTGCTCGGTCGCATGAATGACGATCAGGAAGCCAAGCACACCATCGATCTTGAAATAGGGGAGACCGTCATCATCAATGACGGTCCGTTCAAGGATCTTGAAGGCCGTGTCAATGAAGTCGACAGCGAACGCGGCAAAGTGAAGGTCTTTGTCTCACTGTTCGGTCGCGAAACGCCGGTGGAGCTGGACTTTTTGCAGATCAAGAAGATTTAGTGTACAATCAGCCCCGTTACGCTACTGCTTCACATTAGTACTAACTCTATTATATATGGCAAAAAACATTACCAAACGAATCAAACTCCAGGCCATGGGTGCCATGGCAACTCCCGCGCCTCCGCTCGGACCGGCGCTCGGACAGGCTGGTATCAACATTTCCGACTTCGTGCAGAAGTTCAATGCCGCGACTCAGGATCAGAAGGGCGAAAAGCTCGGCGTGAAGGTGGTAGTCTACGATGATCGTTCATACGACTTCCGTGTCACGACGCCTCCGGTCACCAGCCTCTTGCTCAAAGCCGCCGGTATCGACAAGGGTTCCGCCAAGCCCCGCACTTCAAAAGCCGGCAAGGTCACCCGCGAACAGATCCGTGCTATTGCAGAACGCAAAATGCCCGACTTGAACGCCAATGACATCGACGCCGCCATGAAAATCGTGGAAGGCTCAGCCCGCTCAGCCGGTATTGATGTAGTTGATTAAGTTTAAACACAAGCAATCCGCCTGCGCTTCGCTACGGCGCGACAAATAAGAAAATCCCTCAATTGAATTTCAAGAGAGGGATTTTTGCTTACGCGGCTCTGTGACTGATAAAGCGGAATTCAAACGGATTGTCGCGGTCTTGCGGCACGATGTGCAATAACTTCTTTACCCACTCTTTGCCCAAATCAGGCAGCTTCACCGATCCTTTGTAGGGCCCGTCAGTGCGGGCAACAATGATTTCTTCGATGGCATACGCTGTTTTCGGTAGTAACAATGAGTATTCATACAGCTTGGGACAACCGACTACAAAATGTTCCTTCGGATGCCGGTAGTCGGGCTGATAGGTTAATGCCTGCTCCAAAAGGTTTCAACGGAAATGATATTTTTTGCCCGTGAGACGATAGGGCGCTCAGTTATTACTACAGTATAAGTACAGGGTAGCGGTCTGATGTATGCCGGCAAGGCGTCATAAAATTTTTCAGACATGATCACGATATTATCCGCAATATAGGAGCGAAATGAAGGTTTGCCTTCATACAATTTCCATAAAAAGGGCAGATTGCTCTCCGGGATTTTCCCGTCCGCATTGACCTGAATGAGTAACGATATTTTTTTCATAATGAGGGGTTTTTCTGAATACTAGCCCATATCAATGAATTGTCAAAGAAAAAGCCTCGTTTGCGTACGCAAACGAGGCTGCTTTTAATGAAGGATTTCAGTGCGGATCCATTTTTGGATCTCGCAATCATGGCTGTTTTTCTCGTCACGAAGGAATGACTCAACCTTTACACGATGCCAATCAAGCGGGCTCAGTTCGGGAAAAAAGGTGTCTCCTTCGAACTCGCCCTTTACGACCGTGGCATAGACGGTATCAATCAGCACGGAAAGACTGTCGAAGGCTTGTTTGTAAATCTCGCCGCCGCCGATAATGAAAAGTTTTTGACCCTTTGCTTTCTCGGTACCCAAGAGGATAGCATCACCAAGCGAACCGCATATGCATACCTCAGCTGGTTCAGCACCGTTCATTTCAGGAACATAATTTTTGTTCCGACTGATAATGATGTTAATACGGTTGGGCAGGGGACGATATTTTGGAGGAAATGATTCAAATGTTTTTCTCCCCATAATCACCACATGTCCCTCGGTCAACTCCTTGAAACGCCTCATGTCTACCGGCAGTTTCCACCCGGGCATCTGGTTGTCTTTACCGATGCAGCGGTTGCCTTCAGCGAAGGCCACTACTATATTAATGTGTATGTTTTCCATAATGTGCTTTTTCTGCATACTACCTTACTTTAGCTAATTGTCAAAATACGTTGACTTTTGTCTGGTTCAGTATAATATCCGAATCAAACTAAACTCTTTAAAAAATGGAAAAGAAAAATAAGTATATTAAAATTCTTAACATCCCTGGAACTCAGGTTTCAAAAGAAGATCGCTTGATTGAAGACCATAAAACCCTCCTGAAAGTATTGGAATTTTTTAGGAGAGATGGGCTGAAGATAGTGTACACCATGGGGGTGTATGATCTTTTTCATATCGGGCATGCCCGCTACCTTCAAAAAGCAAAAGATTGCGGTGATATTTTGGTTGTCGGCCTTGATTCCGATGAATTAACTCATTCACGGAAACCAGGCCGCCCCATTGTACCGTATGATGAGCGTTGGGAAACCTTGGTTCACAATCGCTCAGTCAATATTGTCACTATTCTCCGCACAGACGAAGAAGCTGTTGAACTAATGCAAAAAATGAAGCCGGATGTAGTAGTTCTTTCTTATAGTAGTACCACGGAAGATTTCGAAACCTACGAAAAAAGAATGAAGGAAAAATACGGTAAATATTGCAAAGAAGTAACAATCTTCGAACGGCAAGCTGACACTTCAACCAGCGCTCGAATGCGCCAAGTAATTATGGACGGTTCAAAAGGAATTTTGGATGTCATACAAAATTGCGTCGATGTCTTAAAAAATGAATATGACAAATTCTTCAAAGTGAACGGAGGGGAACAGTGAAAACGGCCATCGTATTGTATATGCCTGCTTTACATCAGGGGTATATAAACTTTCTTACCAGAGATGGAAGGAAAGCCGACACTATTTTCTTAATTGACGAAAAGCTTTTTAAGAAGGATGACCCTGATCTGGAATGGTTGTTTGAAAAAGACCTCCGCGCCATTCCCGCTGTGGAAATGCAAAAAGTGCTCATCTCGTTGGGAGTAAGTAATGAAGTTAAAATTCTTGATAAGAGTAATCTAAAAGAGTTTGAAACTGTGATTATCCCCAATGACGACATCGTTGAAAAGATACTGTCAAAATTTTATCCCTCGGTCAGTCCTTTAAAAGAAGACTGTTTCATCCGATGGGGAAGAAAGACCGTGTTGTCTCAACGGGCGCCAGTAGCCGATGCCACTATTTCTTTCGAGGAATTCGACAAGGAAATGATGCTTAAAAGCTTTGCCTTGGCTCAAAAAAGTTTGGACTGGTGGCGGCAAGTCGGAGTAATCCTCTTTCCGCTCAATGGTGAACCGATTGAAACATTCAATCGTCATGTACCGCATCAGCAGGCTCCCTACATATACGGGGATCCGCGAACTAACTTTAAGCCGGGAGAGAACATCGACCTATCGACCGCTATTCATGCCGAAGCTGGGGCAATTGCGTATGCTGCACGAAAGGGAATTTCCCTTGAAGGAGCCAGTATATACGTTACTACATTGCCGTGCCCGCCCTGTGCCTGGTCTATCCGCGAAGCCGGTATCAAAAAGGTGTATTACTGTGAAGGGTACTCGCTTTTGGGAGTAGTGGAGGTTTTTAAATCCTCAGGCATTTCATTGATATTCGTTGATGTGTAAAATTAAAACAGCTGCTGATTACAATCAGCAGCTTTTATTTACTTTCTTTTCCCGATGGGAAACACCACGGTGCCTTGCTCTATATCAGACTCTATCAACTGCGCATGCAGATGTTTTACTGAAGCACCGGTTACCGAGGTTCTTCCGAACCGCATGCATAATGCCCCTCCTTGAATATTGTACTCAGTACAATATTCATCCGCCAATGATAGAAGTTCCGCAGATGCTTCAGGTTCTAAATCAGCCAATGTCTCGGCATACTTGATAGTAATGAAAAGAAATTGATGTTTTGCATTGGGATAGATGAAATTATTTTCAGTGACAAACCAGTGTTTCCCAACCTTTAGAATGGGCTTAGGATGATATTGGGAAAGATATTGTAAATCAAAGGGGTCAACGCCGTCATCGATGATCTTCTGCCACATCTGTCGCATTTCCTCGTTCCGAACGTTATTAATGTCCACAAAAACTTTTTTATTTTCAGTCATGTTGTTTACTTTTTATCTTTATAGCACGCGATGATTTATTATACAAGTCAATAGAAAAAGCCCCTCTCTCGTAAAAGAAAAGGGCTTGATGTTAGATAGCTACGACACCTTTGAGTTTAGGATGGGGATCATACTCTTTTAAAATTATGTCTTCCAATTTAAAATCAAAAATGTTTTTGATGTCGGGATTTAATTCCACCCGAGGCAAGGGTCGCGGGTCGCGGGTAAGTTGCTCTTTCATCTGATCCATGTGGTTAACATAAATGTGAGCGCTGCCATAGCTCGTCATTACTCTGCCAGCCTTGTATCCCGTTACTTGCGCTATCATCTGAAGCAATAAAGCATAGGAACCGATATTGAAAGGTACTCCCAAGAACCAGTCGGCACTGCGTTGATTCATTTTCAAATCAATGGTTTCATCTGTTGAAACGCTGCATTGAAATATGCCGTGACAGGGCCTTAATTTAACGCAGTCAAAACCAATCTCCGCGGGATTCCATGAGGTTACGAACATTCCTTTGGAATAGGGAGCTCGTTTTATTTCCGCAATTAAATTCTCAATCTGATTGATGATTCCTCCCATTTTTTTCCATTTGGTCCACTGTGCTCCATACAATGGGCCAACTTCTCCTTCGGTTGTGGCCCATTCGTTCCAGATGGTCACTTTGTTATCTAAGAGATATTTGATGTTTGTATCTCCGCGCAAGTACCATAAGGTCTCCACTTTGATGGAATTAAAGTGAACATTTTTTGTCGTGAGCAAAGGAAATCCCAAACTCAAATCACATTCTGTTTGTGGTGTGCCAAAAAATTCATGACCACCAGTACCGGTTCTATCCGGTTTATGTGAACGATTCAGAATTGGTTCAACCCAACGCAAGTATTCGTAATCAGCGTGAAAAGGGATGTAATCCTCCTGATGGTAGGGCACTATTCCAGTGCGTTTCCATGTGTCTAATGCGTTATTCATTTTTTCAAATTTTCTATTTTTTCTTCATTCTCCACTAATTCAACCATAAGTCAATCTGTGCTAGAATCACCTCATGAAAGACCTCCAAATCAAAAAGCTCATAGACGCGGAAAAGAAACGACAGCGGTCGGTCATTAATTTGATCGCGTCGGAGAACTATGTGTCAACGGATGTATTGGAAGCGTTGGGGTCGGAGCTGACGAACAAGTATGCGGAAGGCTATCCGGGCAAGCGGTACTATGGCGGCAATACGATCATTGATCAAGTGGAGCAGCTGGCCATTGATCGGGCATTGCAGTTGTTCAAGCTTGATCCGAAGAAGTGGCATGCCAATGTGCAGCCATTGTCGGGGTCACCGGCGAACTTGGCGGTGTATGCGGCATTGGTTCCACTGCCCGCCTTCGCGCAAGGCTCCGGCGCGGTAAAACAAGGGAAAATCATGGGATTGAAGCTTTCATCCGGCGGTCATCTGACACACGGTCAGTCCGTATCATTTACTGGTAAAGTCTGGCAGCAAGTGCCGTATGAAGTCGATGCGAAAACCGAGCTCTTGAACTACGCGGCATTGAAGAAAATCGCCCTGGCGGAAAAGCCGGACATTATCGTGGCGGGCTTCACGGCGTATCCGCGCGTGGTGGACTTCAAGAAGTTTCGTGCCATTGCCAATGCGTGCGGCGCATTGTTGCATATTGATATGTCACACTTCGCCGGCTTGGTCGCAGGGGAAGTGTACCCCAGTCCGTTTCCGTATGCCGATACCGTCATGACCACTACCCACAAAACATTGCGCGGTCCGCGTTCGGCTATTATTTTTGCGAGGAAAGAATCCTCCTCCGCTAAAGCTACGGCGCGACCGGAAAGATTTAGAAATCTTTCCGGGAAAATAGACAAGATGATTATTCCCGGCCTACAAGGTGGTCCGCATGAAAATGCCATTGCCGCCGTGGCGGTCGCATTGAAAGAAGCCAGTACGCCGGCCTTCAAAAAGTACGCCAAGCAAGTGGTGAAGAATGCCACGGTGTTGGCGGGGGAATTGCAGCGTTTAGGTTGGCATGTTATTTCCGGAGGCACTGACTCGCATCTCATATTGGTGGATACCTGGATGAATGGCAAAGGCATGAGCGGCAAGGATGCCGAAATGGCATTGGAAAAGGCCGGCATCATCGTCAACAAAAATACCATTCCGCAGGATCCGCGCGGCGTACTCGATCCGTCCGGTATTCGTCTGGGCACCGCCGCTGAAACGACGCGCGGCAAGAAGGAGAAAGATATGCTGGCTATCGCCCGCAAAATCGATACGGTGCTGCGGAAAAAATAGTAAAATCCCTTTTTTCTGCTAGAATCCTTGTATGGAAACGACTATTCGCGAACTGGTCAATGACGCCCTGAAGGATATCTTTGCTCTCGAGGGCGTGCCTTTTGCCGTCGAACGTCCCAAGGAACTTTCGCACGGCGACTATGCTACCAATGCCGCCCTTGTTATTGCCAACACTCAGGAGGTCGGACCTTCCGAAATCGCGGAGCAGATCGTGGCGTATGTCAAAAATCACCAGCCGGCAATGATTGCCGAGGTCAGCATTGCCGGTCCGGGATTTATAAACTTTTCATTGGCGAAAGAATTTTTTGCAGAGCAAACAAAAACTATTTTAGAACAAAAAAATAATTGGGGCAGTAGTACTGTCTATCAAGACAAACGTATTCTGGTTGAGCATTCCAGCCCCAACCTTTTCAAGCCATTTCATATCGGACATGTCATGAACAATGCCATCGGCGAATCAATTGCCCGATTGGCCAAAAGTTCCGGCGCGGAAGTGAAGACTATTTCTTTTCCTTCGGATATTTCACTCGGCGTAGCCAAGGCAGTGTTTGTCTTGCTTGAGAAATACGGTGAGGATTTTACGCCAACTGATATTGCCGTGCTTGGTGATGCGTATGTCGAAGGCACGAAACGCTACGAGGAAGATGAGGTCGTGCAAAAACAGGTGAAAGAAATCGCCGATAATTTATATACACAGACTGCATCACCGGAATGGCGGCTCTATCAAGCGTGCAAACAGTTTAATATTGAATACTTTGAACGAATCACGCAACGACTCGGTTCAATATTCGATGACTATATATATGAGAGCCACGCAGGGGAAGTAGGAAAAAAGATCGTACAAGAAAACACACCAAAAGTATTTACGGAAAGCGAAGGAGCGATTGTCTACATTCCTGATGAGACACGCAAAGATATCAATACGGCGGTATTCATCAACAGCCAAGGCAATCCGACGTATGAAGCAAAAGATATTGGGTTACTGAGCATGAAGTTCGGCAGCGAAGCATTGGATCTATCGATTTTCATTACCGACAACCAGCAAGTGCCGCACTTTCAAGTCGTACTCGATGCTGCGCACAAAATAAATAGCGAGTGGTCTGATAAAAGCGTGCATGTGCATCACGGGCGCATGAGCTTCAAAGGACAGAAAATGTCATCACGATTGGGCGGAGTACCATTGGCGGAAACATTGATTGAAACGTTAACGGAAGAAACAAAAGAACGGGCGCCGGAACTTTCAGCGACCAGTACCGATGCGATCGCCATTGCTGCATTGAAGTTCAGTATCTTGCGTGCCATGGCCGGCAAGGATATCAACTTCGATCCCGAGACATCACTGTCATTTGAGGGGGATAGTGGTCCGTACTTGCAGTACAGCACCGTGCGTGCGCACGCTATCCTAACCAAAAGCGCTTACTTAGAGACTAAGTCTCTAAGTGGGGTAGTGCCGGCAGGGTGGCAGACCACGGATCTGGAGAAAATCCTGATTCATTTTCCGGAAGTGGTGGAGCATGCCATTCAAGATTGGTCACCGCATTTCCTGGTAACGTATCT
The DNA here is from genome assembly GCA_028286485.1 of Candidatus Nomurabacteria bacterium. GTDB lineage: Bacteria > Patescibacteriota > Minisyncoccia > Phycocordibacterales > UBA9973 > UBA4124. The sequence goes on along the minus strand of JAQBRM010000029.1, from coordinate 60 downwards.
GTTGGAGCTCGCGCAGGCATTCAATAGCTGGTACGGCAATACGAAAGTTATCGACGAAAC
>JAQBRM010000021.1 GCA_028286485.1 Candidatus Nomurabacteria bacterium | reverse complement strand
CCTTTTCGAAACAGCTGCGCCGCTTCGCGTCGCAGCTTGGGCATATTTTTGTTAATGGTATATGACATATCCTCCCATACTAACTAATAGTTGAACGAGAGTGGTGCCAAGCTATTGAACCTATACGAGAACATTGACTTTTTCTATAAAAAGTGTATAATTTAATCAAACCTTAAAAACAATTCGATGAAGAAAGAACCTATCATAGTCCGCCTAATCAGGGCATTTTATTATGCGTTTCATTTTGCTATGCCTCCCCTTACCCGCCTTCTTTCCATGTTAGCAAAACCAGATGGAATTATGGCTGTTCCTTTTGGGACAAACCTGGTGAACAGTCCGGTCGGTGCAAGTAATGCAAAAATGGCGGATATTATGAATGAGTTACATGCCAAGTTTCCTCACCAAAAACTTATCGGGCAATGGGAAATAGAAGGCTTGGTACCGCTTGATTATGTAGTAGGCCCGAAGGGCAGCTTGCATATCACTACCAGAAAATTCCTCGAGCAAGTCCGCGAAAAGTTTCCTGATTTGAAAAAGGTAACACTCATTGCCCACCCCGATCATATTTTCAGGGTGTATAAAAGCGCTCGAAAATTAGGATTCGTACCGGTAGTACCCGAGCAAGTACAACAAATCCCTTACGATCCGACATCAATTCAATTATGGTGCCGGTACCCGTGGAAAATGTAAGGCGTTCATCCCAAAAAATGGGGCTTCATGTACTGGGAAGTTCTGGCGCGCGCATTCTTTGCGTTCAAAGAATGGATGTAAACGTAAAGCAGTAACAAAATATATTTTGTTACTGCTTTTTTTGTTGCTATTTATCGATACAGCACGATATACATGCAGATGAGCCAGCCGAGGGTGGCGAGGAATATCCACCAGTCACTGAAGAGGGCTTTCTCGGGGTATTCAACCTTGTCGGTGGTGGAGATAAGGAGCAAGTATCGTAAGATCGCCAACAGGATAAAAAATATGGAATAGACCGCGACGGTGGTAGCGAGTACCAGCACGGTATACAGGCTGAATGAAACAATGACCAAGGTGACTGATATGATCAAAATGGCATTCAGGACTTCCGGCGTATAGAGATCCAAGACCTTGCGTTTGACTGTCTGCGCCATCTCGGCCTTGCGCTTGCCGGTAATAAGAAACAGGGCCAGAAAAATAGTGGATAAGGTGAGCCAGTGCGAAATGGGTACTTGCGCTACCGCTCCCCCCACCAGCACTCGCAATAGATAAAATCCGGCGATCAATAGTATATCAAGAATGGCGATATGTTTGAGATACAAAGAGTACAGAATATTCAGTATCAAATATACTGCCATGAGCATGATGACTGTGTGGGAAAAATATGACAATGTCGTCACTATCAATACGCCGACCACGGCCAATAGCATGCTGGCTTGGCGAGGACTGACCTTTCCTGAGGCGATCGGTCGATGCTGTTTTTTGGAATGCTGGCGGTCTTGTTCGACATCCACCAAATCATTAACAATATAGACAAAGCTCGCTACCAAACAAAACAGCATGAAGCTCAAAAAGACGGATGATAATTTCCCCGGAATAAATAATTGCTTGGCAAAAAACAACGGTATGAATACCAAGAAGTTTTTTATCCAGTTATAAGGTCGCAGTAGTCGCAGGTATTCCATGGTTATTGTTTGTAGACGTAGAAGAAGTCGCGAGTGTGGCCCTTCAGGTACTGTTCCTTGTTGCTGAGATACGCCAGCTCTTTATTGAGCGGTGTTACATCATATGTACCGGAAGCGTTTCGGTCAAAAAGATCGAATCGCACTTGCGATGGATTGATGTCGAGCTGAATGGCACTGACTGCCCCAGCCATTTGCAAGGATTTTGCCAACGTGGTCGGACTGAGGTTATTACCGGCCGCATAGATAAGGTTGCCGGATTTTGTCACCCCTATCCCTGAACGCCACGTATAGATGCCGCCATGCAGGACCTTGCCTTTTGCCACCTTCATATCCGTTGCATCCAAGACAACAGCGCTGTTATCAATCAATAGCGGGCCGTTTTGGCGAGCGAAGGCGACATTCTTGCCCAAGTCCTGACCGGTGTAATTGAGTATCTTCACCGTGCCATCAGTATACCCTACTATAGTGCCGACATCATTTTTCAACGGTACGTACGTTTTGTTCCCTACTATCATGCCATAGTTACCGTCAACATACAGAAAACCGCCATTGAATGCCGCCACCAGATTACCGCTATCAATGATATTTTGCGGAATGGTTCCCGGCCCCGGATTGCCGAGCGTGGTACCGGGTTCCTTACTGCCGGCTACGGCGCCAATGCGCAGCTGTGACATATCCATCTGTACGAGCGACACGGTAGCAAATGCTCGCGTAGGATCCGGACGGACGAATGTGTATGCCAAAACTTCTTTGCCCAAAGAAACATTGACGCTGAGATTATGCCATACCCCCTCATCTTGCAAAGACTGGGAAGATGGTACTGAGATGGGTGTGAGGTCGAGCGAGGATGAGGATAGGTTGTTATTGTTGATTTGATTTAGAAATTGCGGGGCGGTGGGACTCTTGAATTTATATTCGAGCTGAGCGGTTTTGTCCGATACATTGAAGAAAAATTGTTCCAACACAAATGTGCGATCGGTACCGATCACGGGTCGCAAGTAATTATCGGCAATGGTAGCGGCGAGGCCCGGCTGTGTTTTGATGACGATCGCTCCGGCAATAAGCAATCCCAGAGTTAAAAAAAATAACACTTTCAGATAGGTAAAAAATTTTGTGCGCTTGTTCATTAGCATGATTATACTGTTTTCCCAATGAAGGGAAGATGAAGGATAGTGTGCGGTATTATACCAATAAAGGAAGCGTGATGACCACCGTAGTGCCTTGCTGCAGCGCACTGGTGATAGTGATTTTTCCGCCATGCTGTTCGATGATTTGCTTGGCAATCGCCAACCCCAGACCGCTGCCGGCGGTGCTTTCAGTGCGCGCATTATCGGCTTTGTAAAAACGCTTGAATACATGCCGCACATCATGATCGCTGATACCGATACCGTCATCGATAACCGTCAGTACGGCGTTTTTAGCATCTTCTTTCAATGATACGGAAACCGAACCGCCGCCGGGCGTATAGGTAATGGCATTGGCAATGACATTTTTGCATACTCGGGCAATGGCACGCGCTTCCCCATTGAAACTTCTGGTGCTCGTGCTTTCAAATGCCAGAGTGATATTTTTTTGACGTGCCAGGCTTTTAAGCGTATTCACTTCTTCTTGCAGCAGTACCTCCAGCTGAATAGGCTGTCGGGAAGTTTGGCGGCTGCGGGAAAGCTCCAACAACTCATTCGTCATGTCCGACAAGGCGTTGATTTCTTCCAAGTTACTGCGGAGGATCGTCACCGCTTCCGGCGGCAACGCGAGTGTACTGCGCAGTAATACTTCAATATCCGTCTTGATGACTGCCAGCGGCGTGCGCAGTTCATGGGAAGCATCGGCACTGAAGGCTTCTTGTGCCTCCAATGCTCGCTTGACGGGCTTCAGTGTCACGCCGGCCAGCCAGTAACTGCCGAGCGCCGCCACCACAAACGTTCCTATATCGATGAGAATGATTTGTTGTTGAATATTATCGATCGCGCTATCCAATAAAATATAATGCGTCGAACTATTATTAATCGCGTTAAATTGCTGTTGGATGTGATGCAGCAATGAAAAATACATGGCGCCGCTGTATATCAGCAGCACCAGAATAATGATCAGCAAATAGAGCACCGTGACACTGATACGCGCCCAGTTGAAAACATTAGATTGTAAATCGGTAACCCATGCCGCGAAGCGTTTCGAGATTTTTTTCATAGTGCTGCAGTTTTCTTCTTAGATTTTTAATATGGACGTCGACCACGTTACTCATACCCTCGAATGAGAAGTCCCAGACATGCGAGAGTATTTGCTCGCGCGTCAGCACTTGGTTGGGATGGCGGAGCAGGTATTCCAGAATGGCAAATTCCCGCAACGTTAATGAAATTGACTGACCGTCCACTGTAACATTTTTGGTAGTGCTGTTCAACGACACTCCCCCGACCTGCAAGACGGCCGGCAACGATTCTTTCGGGCGCCGCAACAATGCCCGAATGCGCGCCACCAGCTCATCAAAGGAAAAAGGCTTTATCAAGTAATCATCGGCGCCGGCATCAAGGCCGGTGATCTTGTCATGCACCGTGTCCCGCGCCGTCAGCATGATGATGGGGATGGTGATGCCTTGGTCGCGCAAGCTGTTACAGACCGATATGCCGTCTTTGCCCGGCAGCATAATATCCAGAATCATCAAATCATACTCCGCTCGATGAAATACCATGTGTTTTTCGGCTACTTCGCCGTTATCAATAATATCCACCGCATAGCCTTCTTGCTCCAATCCTTTTTTAACCGACTTGGCCAATTTTTCATTGTCTTCCGTCAACAGAATTTTCATATGTGTATACTATACCACTGATGATGAAGATGCCATGAAGTCATGCTTCACGCAAAACTCATACCAAGGGCGTATATATGTAGGTACTGCCATATATCAATGGAGTATTTATTATAAACTCAATAAAAATCATATGAACAAAAAATATATTCTGAGCGCCGCAGGCTTGCTGGCCGTTGGGGCAATCAGCTCGATTGCCATGCAATCTTTCGCGCAAAGTGCGCCTCAGCCAGCCGTTGCTACCGTTGCACCGTCTGCAATCGTAGCCCCGGCTGCTGCGGTGAAAGCAGATGACATTGAAACAAACGACGATGCCGGTACAACTGCTATTTCAGCATCCGCGCAAGCCAGCACTGTCTCAGAAGCCAATGACAAGGAAACGGCTGATGATGGAAGTACTGCCGCAACCTCACAAGACATTCCTGGTGCGAATGACGGTGAAAACGTTAACGACTAATCTCCCAGGCAATAAAAATGCCGCACTCGGTGCGGCATTTTTATTGCCCTATTTCTTCATCTACGGTTCATCTTTATTATGCTAGTATTCATGGTATGAAAACATTCAAACAAATGCTCAATAAGGTGCCTGAGATCACATTATATTTTTGGATCATTAAAATCTTGTGCACCACCGTCGGCGAAACATTTGCGGACTTCATCAATGAAACGCTGGGCTTTGGCCTGCACAATACCACTATTGTGATGGGTGTCTTGCTCGCCATTACGCTCTTCTTCCAATTCCGGGCAAGGAAATATATCCCTACTATCTACTGGCTGGCGATCGTATTGATCAGTGTCTTCGGCACCTTGGTCACCGACAACTTAACCGATGGTTTGGGTATTTCACTCCTTACTTCCACGATTGTGTTTGCCATTCTGCTGGCCGGTACGTTCATGGTGTGGTATCGAAAGGAAAAAACGCTTTCCATTCATTCCATCGTGACACGACAGCGTGAATCATTTTATTGGCTGACCATTCTTTTCACCTTTGCATTGGGTACCGCGCTGGGAGATTTGATCGCCGAAACATTTAACTTAGGCTACCTTATCACCCTTGGATTGTTTGTGGTCCTCATCGCCATCGTAGCCTTGGGACATTTCCGTTTCAAATGGAATGCAGTACTGTCATTCTGGATTGCGTACATTCTGACGCGGCCCCTCGGCGCTTCGATCGGGGACTATTTATCTCAAGCTCGTACGGATGGCGGACTGGGTCTGGGTACTACCATTACCAGCATTATTTTCCTTGCTGCCATATTGGGTACGGTTATATATCTTAGTATCACCAAGAAAGACACTATCCCTTCACAGAACATTGCGTAATATCCAAGAAAAAAGAATATTCCTTACCTATGAAGTAGTCCTTCTTATCAAGGGATTGCAGGCCTTTTTGGAAATCGCGGCGGGTATTTTATTCGCCTGATAAGCACCAATACCATTACCACCGGTATGTTATACCTCGCGCATGGAGAGCTGGCTGAATCTCCGCACGATATCCTATCGAATATTCTTGTACAAAGCGCTCATCAGCTGACTATTTCGGATAAATTTTTTATTATTTCCTATCTACTGCTTCATGGTGTGATAAAGATAGTACTCATCAGCGGGCTGTTCCTGAAAAAATCGTGGGCTTATCCCGCTTCCATGATCGGCTTGGGCGGATTGATGGCATATCAACTCTATCGTCTGATCGTCGTACGCTATTCGCTCTTTTTACTCATCCTTACACTAATAGACGCAGTAATATTGTGGCTGATCGCCCGCGAACATAAAACAAGAATGCATTTCAATTTTTTCCATAGTCTTTAAAAATTCTTGATGCCCAAAATGATACTATGCGGGTATGGAAAAAATCAACATATATATTGATGGAAATAATCTTTATCGAGCGGCAAAGAAAAGGTGTTTTAAAATTGATTACAAAAAATTCAACGGGTGGCTCAGACAAAAATATAATCCAAAAAATGTATATCTATTCATAGGTCTACTGCCCCAAAGAGCTCTGTTTTATGAATATCTTAAAAAATGCGGCTTTGCTTTGATTTTTAAACAAACTATTTCTGTAGGTAAAACTATTAAGGGTAATTGTGACGCCGAGCTTGTGTTAGGGTGCGTATCGGATTTTTATACAAAATCCTTTACCTCCTGTATTTTAATAACAGGTGATGGAGATTTTGGCTGCTTAGTGGAATTCTTAGTAATAAATCAAGCGCTTCATCGTGTCATTGCTCCTGATAGAGATAGGTGTTCAATTTTATTAAAAAATAAAAACATTGAAATAACATTTCTCAATGAACACTACCATAAATTTTCACAACAACTCACTTAAATAGAAAAAGCCCCCGATACAGACGTATCTGCATAAGGGTCTCTTTCGTGGTTACATTACTATTATATTCTTACTAAGCCCCGTGTCAAGATGCAGGGATTTTATTACACGTTCAGATATCGTCGCACGGCGAGCAAACTGGAGATAACACCGAGTACCAGACCGATCAAGAGTACGAGACCGCTGACAGAGAAGAAGTGGCTGGTGTAGTAGGAATAAAGGTTAATGCCAAGAAGGTCAGTCATTTTCAGACCGGCAATGTAGGTTAGCGGCAGGAATAGCAGGTTGGTCAGCAGCCAGGCGAATGCGCCATACAGCACCCCTTGCACAAGAAACGGTGCGCGAACATACGCGCCACTTGCTCCAACCAGACGCATGATGCCTATTTCCTCGCGGGCCATGTAGATGGTCAGGCGAAGCGTGGTGTGCATGATGATAATAGAGACCAATGACAACACCAATGTCATAATCAAACCGATGCGGCGCGCATTAAAAATAAGATTGTTCAACTGATCAATGACCTGTTTGTTCTGGGAGTAGTTGATACGTTCAATGATCTGGGAATTGCTGCGAGCAATAGTGTTATCCCCTTCCAATGTTTGCGCAATGGCATCGTACTGGGTCGGGTCTTTGGCATTGATCTGCAGCAAGCCGCCAAACGGATTGTTACCAAGCTCATCCAATGCCTGCAATGTCAGATAGTCATTATTGTGACGATCGCGAAAGGCCAAGACTTGCTGATCGGCGGAAATGTACTGGACCGAAGCCACTTCCGGTAATGCCTGCAACGTCGCCTCAAGGCTCAATATCTGATCTTCCGGAGCGGTTGGGGTGAAGTAGACCGCAATATCCACCTTGGTTTGAATATTAAGGATGGCGGCATTCAGTACGGCTTGAAAAAGAAACAGCGTCGTGACTACAATCAGGGTAATAGTCGTTACCAAAATAGCGGCGTATGACACCATGGTATTGCGACGGAAGTTAATCCAGCCTGATCGTATTACTCGTTTTAATCTGACCCAAAACATATACAACTATTATACAGCATTATGCTTACCGTGGGCTTTTTGTTCATCAGCCACCACGCGCCCGCGCTCCATGGTAATGATGCGCTGTCCGACTGCCTTGATCAGCTGAGGATCGTGTGTGGTCAGAATGACCGTCGTGCCCAAGTCATTGATTTTTTTCAAAATTTCAATGACTTCATTGGTGCTGCGAGCATCGAGGTTACCGGTCGGCTCGTCAGCGATCAAGACCTCGGGTTGATTGATAATGGCACGAGCAATGGCCAGACGCTGCTTCTCCCCGCCCGACAGCTGACTGGGAAAATGAAACATGCGATCCTGTAAGTCCACCAGCTGCAACACGTGCGGCACATCGGACACGATTTCCTCATCGCTCTTGCCGGATGCTTCCATGGCGAAGGCAATATTTTCATACGCGGTTTTATTCGGCAATAATCTGAACTCTTGGAAGACTGTGCCGATACGACGACGCAAGTGCGTCATTTGAGCACGAGAAAAGGTTGCAATGTCGGCATTCTCAAACAAGACCGATCCTTCCGTCGGCTCTTCTTCATCGAGAATGAGCTTGTTGAGCGTGGTTTTGCCGGCGCCGGACGGGCCGACAATGGTTACAAATTCTCCTTTTTTAATTTCCAAATTAACATTTTCCAGTGCAACGGCACCGTTGGGATAGGCTTTTGATACATTTGCAAACTTAATCATAACGAATTCCTATTATAGCATGCCGTGAGCACGGATTTAAAGAGTAGCTTCCGCTTCGACAAACGCTTCAATGTCACCGCGCTCCAAAACAGCTTCAGCATTATGTACTTCCACGCCGGTGCGGTGATCCTTCACTTGCTTGTACGGATGCAATACATACGAACGGATCTGGCTGCCCCATTCATTGTCCGTGGTCTTGGAAACCTGCATGCCATGCTCATGCGCTTGACGTACTTCTTCTTGCCGTTTGTACAGTTTGCCTCGCAATAGTTCCAATCCTTTTTCCCTGTTCTGCTCTTGGCTGCGTTCGCTGGTCGCGTGCACGGACAAGCCGGTCGGCACATGCACGATGCGCACCGCTGTTTCTCGTTTGTTCACATTCTGACCGCCCGGACCGCCGGCGCGCGCATAGGAGAACTCCAATTCATTTTCGGGAATGACTACATCGGTATCAGCTTTGGAAAATTGCGGTATGACTTCCACCATGACGAATGAAGTCTGACGCTTGCCAGCGGCATTGAAGGGCGAGATGCGCACCAGACGATGGACGCCGGATTCGTTTTTCAAAGTGCCATACGCACGTTTTCCTTCTACGCCGAAGGTGACATTGCGATAGCCGCCCTGATCATTGGCATGCTGCTCGAGGAAGCTGATACGCCAGCCTTGCTTCTCGGCATAGCGGATGTACATGTTCAATATCATGCCGACGAAATCCTCGGCATCATCTCCGCCCGCCCCGGCAAAGATAGTAATGACAGCATTGCCCTTGTCATACTTGCCCAATCCTTCCAAGGAATCCTTCAATTCCTGCAATTCTTTGATCTGCGCCTGCGCCTTGTTTTTATCCTGCCAGAAATCCCCCTGCGTCATGGCATGCTCGATGGCGTCAATGCCGGCCTGTATTGCTTCTTTATCCATTGCTACTACTGTACCAAAAAATCACCATGTTTGCTGAATATTTTACTTTATGAGAAAAAATGGTATACTGTTAAAAATTCCCTGATAATGAAAGACTACAGCAAAGAAAAATTGTCATTATGGAATGCGAGAATAAATCCTCACACCATAGCAAAAAAATTAGAAATCGAGCTGCCATATCATCCTGGCAAGTTTAATGAAATTATTTATCAGCCCGCCATTCTTGATATTTCATCAGATGGATTGGCGGGTAAAAGTGATCAGTTTTCTTATCCTCTTTATTTTCTGAGCGGACCCGAATCAATTGCTGTTGATAGAAGGCCGGTCATGGATACTCAGGAGTCTGATATTATTGGTCATGAAGACCACGTGTACAATTTTTCCTTGTTTAAAGATGATTTGCAGCCTTTTTTTACTGACGAGAGCAAGTACCTGCATGTTCTAATTATGGAAAATATACTTTATTCGTATACCATAAGAACATCAATAGTACTGCCGATCGATCAAAAAAACGCTTTGGGTTATCCGAGCGATTCTCCTTTTTTAGACGAAGAAGGAAAATCGTGGATGGAGCGCTTGTTTCTAAATACCCTTAACCGTCGCATCGTTGAAATCTTTAACGGAAAAACATTTTATGAGCCACGGCAGATTGCTAAAACTGCTTGATTCATTCCATTCCCCCTCATTGGGGGAATTTTCTATTGGAGCCGAAGGCGAGGATTGAACTCGCGACCTTTGCGTTACGAATGCAACGCTCTACCAACTGAGCTACTTCGGCATTAATTAACAGTATAGCAATATGGATATGACTTTTTAATAAGAATGCTCGAAAAGCGCGCGCATGGTATTTGTAATTTGGTTTGAAAATTATAAATACCATGTGAGCGCTAAGGAGAGCATATCAATATTACTTTTTCTCAAAGTAACAGACAACACTGCGGCGCTTGTTCGGCTTGCCGCGGATGTTGTGCTTGTAGGAGGGTTCTTTGCGCTGCAAGGTGAAGTGTTCGGAGAAACTTTCTTCGAGTGCTTTGTCATCCCAAACATATTCATAGACTTTCAAACGCGGATGAATATAGGAATTGTGCTCGCCGCCGCTTTCATTCTTTATCAAGTCCTTGGCATGCTGGTCCCCTTCCATGTAGAAGGACTTGAAAAACAACACCCCTTGCGGCTTCAAGACGCGTGCCACTTCCTTGATGTAGATTGCGCGTTCCTTCTCGCGCAAGAAATGCGATGCCATCATATCCAGCACGATATCAACGGACTGATCAGGCAAGGGAATATCCAAGGCAATGGAATGCGTTTTGAATATCAGCTTGCCGCCCCATTTTTGCTTCTCCGCATTAACGGTTGCTTGTCTGATCGCCACGTCGGAAATATCATAGCCGAAGCCGCGCACGCGAAACTCCTCATTCAGCCACAGCAAGTTACGGCCATTGCCACAGCCGGCATCCAAGACCGTTATATCAGGCCGCAACACATCCTTGCCATACTCCTTCTGTAGCCAGCGGGTGAATTTCTGCAAATCACTGCTCGCCTCATCCGACAACGAGAAAAAGGCGGGGTCTTTATACTCCTGATTCCAAAATTCTTTCTGCCGCTTTTCGTTCATATGGTTCTATTATAGCCTACGGGGAACATATGTTGGCGGTTAAACCGCCAACATACAAACTTATTGCTTCGGGCGACGAGCTTTGGTGCGTTCCGTTTCGTTCAAGAATTGCTTGCGCAGGCGAACGGACAACGGGGTGACTTCCAGAAATTCATCATCTACCATCACTTCCAAGCCACGTTCAATCGTCATAGTCCACGGTGGAATGATCGTCACCGCTTCATCGGAACCGGAAGCGCGCATGTTGGTCAGCTGCTTGCCTTTGGTCGGGTTCACTTTCATTTCCTCACCCTTGGAGGTGTTACCGATCACCATACCTTCATAGACTTCAGTGGTTGGAGTAATGTAGAGCACGCCGCGATCCTGCAAGCCCCAGAGCGCGAAGGCCAAGGCCTTGCCTGTTTCCATGGAGATCATGGAGCCAACCTGACGACGGGTGATTTCACCGGCATATGGACGGAAGCCGACCACGCGTGAAGACATGATGCCCTCGCCTTTGGTATCAACAAGGAACTGGTTACGGTAGCCGAGCAAGCCACGAGTCGGGCCGGTAAAGACCATACGCACGGTGCTATTTTTCAAATTCATGTCAGCCATGATGAAGCCGCGCATGCCGAGCTTTTCAATGATGACCCCTTGGTGATCGGATGGCGCATCAATGGTTACCTCTTCAAACGGCTCGCTCTTCACGCCATCGATCTGTTTGATGATAACCTGTGGCTGGGAAATCTGAATTTCATACCCTTCACGGCGCATGTTTTCCAATAGCACGGCAATGTGCATTTCACCGCGACCGAAAACCTTGAAGCCTTCCGCGATACGGTTTTCATCCGGGGAGAAGTCCACTTTCAATCCCACGTTCACTTCGAGCTCACGTTCCAAACGCTCACGGATCTGACGAGAGGTCACGAACTTCCCTTCCTTGCCGGCAAATGGAGAGTTGTTCACCAAGAAGTCCAAGACGATGGTCGGTTCATCAATGGTAATAGCCGGCAGCAATTCCGCTTCCTTCAATGTACTGATAGTCTCACCAATGAAGATGTCAGGAATACCTGCTAGCATGACGATATCACCCGCTTGTGCTTCAGCTGTTTCCTCACGAGTAAAGCCATGAAAGGTAAATAGTTTCGTAATCTTGGCAGTGCGGGTTTCTGTCCCTTCACTGTGAATGTAGACCGTATCACCGGCTTTCACCACTCCTTCGTAGACACGACCGACGGCCAAACGACCGAGGAAGTTATCATACGCCAAGTTAAAGGCTTGCATACGAAATGACTTGGTAGTGTCATTGGCAGCCACCGGTACTTTTTCCAAAATAGTTTCGAACAATGGCGTCAGGTCTTTTTGTGCATCATCGGCTTTGTGCATTGCCACACCATCGCGACCGATAGCATAGACAGTGGTGAAGTCGAGCTGCTCATCATTGGCACCGAGCTCCATGAAGAGTTCAAAGACGGCATCGTGTGTAGCGGCTGTGTCTGAACCGGGCTTATCAATTTTGTTGATGACCACGATCGGTTTCAAACCGAGCTCAAGGGATTTCTTCAATACAAAACGAGTCTGCGGCATCGGGCCTTCCTGGGCATCGACAATGAGCAAGACGGAGTCGATAGAACGAAGCACGCGCTCCACTTCAGAACCGAAGTCGGCGTGGCCTGGTGTATCAACGATGTTGATCTTGGTACCTTTATATACCACGGCCGTATTTTTGGCATAGATAGTAATTCCTCGTTCTCGTTCGATGACGTTTGAGTCCATGGACCCGCCATCCATATTTTCACCGCAAAACGCCAACATTTTATCTGTTAGCGTGGTTTTGCCGTGGTCAACGTGCGCAATGATTGCAATATTTCGTATTTCCATAAGAGAGTGGATTATACATGAATTCCTAAAAAAAGCTATAGATTTCTAGAGCCGTTGGTCGGGATTGAACCGACGACCTCGCCCTTCGCTTTCTACCTCAACTTCGCTCTGTAAGAGCTTATATGAGGGCTAGACTGTATCTTACACATACCTTTCGGCTTAGTGTCCCTTGTCAGTCGTTCGGGCGAATTGTTTCGCCACGGTCTTGTCCATTTTCAGGATATTAACCGTAATTCGGGATTCACTGTCTCGTTTCCAAGACAGTGGGCTATTGTGCGATAACCATGGGCGTGCTCTACCAACTGAGCTACAACGGCATTGCTTTTGAGAAAGCAATTTAAAGATACCATAAAACCAGACATTTTCAATATGTTAAGTACTTAGTACCTAACAATCATTTTCTTCCAAAATTAATGTATTGGGTAATTGAAGGGAAAATTCTTTTGAGGTGCTTGATTGTAAGAAGAGCGCGTACTTTTTCTGCGATTCAAATTGATCAAGAATTATGGATTGAGCCAACAGATTACCGAAACGATTCATTTTTACATAATCCTGATAACTGGACCATTCGTACTGGTCTTCTTTATTACGCCACTCATGGAGTGTTCGAGGGTTTCGATGAATATAAGCGCTTAAGTATAACAACTGAGTATTATTTGATATCAGCACCGCTTGATAAGTACCTTGGAACAAATGCCCGGAAGTACCGTATTTTTTATTATAGTATTTTGCATACCCGTTTAATACTCTGTGCATGTATGTGGCAGTTCCTCCTTTGTGTATTTCTTTTAAGAGGATATGAAAATGGTTTGGCATGATACAAAATGAAACAAGTTCAATATATCTATCATGCATAATTTCCTGTATATCTTTTGGTTCTATAGCAAATGCCATCCTTTTTAAATAAGAAAATACATATCGGCTGATATTATAAAATCGCTTGGGGGATTGAAAATAAATTATGAGAAAAAGAAAACGAACATAATCCGCTCTGTCATGAAATAAAAGTTGTTTGTTAACACCTCTATTATAAATATGATAGTATTCCCCTTCTGTAATTTTTTGTTTTCTCATACATGTTAAGCACTTAGTACTTAACATCTTTATTGTACTCACAAGTGATCAATTTTTTATAAAGACACTGTTAGGTACTTAGTACTTAACGAGAGGGAACAACAAAAGGCCTTCCCGTAGGGAAGGCCTTTTGTTGTTCCGTTTATCGGACGAAGGTCAGGGCGGTGCCCTTCTTGTCGCCGCGGCCGGTACGGCCGATGCGGTGCACGTAGGTGTCGTAGGTGGACGGAGTATCGTAGTTGATGACATGGGTAATGTCAGGAATATCGATACCGCGAGCCGCCACGTCAGTCGCTACCACGGCCTGGATCTGTCCCTTGCTCAATGCTTCCACGGCACGAGAACGTTCCCGGGAACGCATGTCGCCATGCAGGGCTGAGACGGCGAAGCCGCGCGCGCGCAATTCCTTGGCCAATTCATCAGTGTGATGCTTGGTTTCGCGGAAGATCAAGACTTTCTTGAAGTCAGGATTGATCAGCAAGTCGTGCAGTTTGGTGATTTTGTCACTCACATGTCCGACACGCACCACGTCTTGGTCAACATTAGCCGCCGTATCGCGGGTCTTGATGGCCACGGTGATAGGGTCGGTGAGGAATGTATTGCAAAGCAATTTGATTTCCGGAGAAAAGGTCGCTGAGAAAAACATAGTCTGTCGCTCCTTTGGCATAGCCCCGAGAATCAAACGCATATCATCAATGAATCCCATATCCAGCATACGATCCGCTTCATCCAGCACGATAGTGCCGAACTGAGACATCACGATCTTGTTACGAGCAATGAGATCTTTCACACGTCCGGGAGTACCGATGACGATGTGTACGCCCATTTCCAATTGTCGAATCTGACGCATGATCGGCAGTCCTCCGACAACACACACACTCCACAATTTCATGTTGGAAGTCAGTGCGCGAAATTCCGTTTCAATTTGCTGTGCCAATTCACGAGTTGGTGTCAGGATCATCACTTTGTGATTGCGATCTTTCACCAGCTTGTTGATGATAGGAATAAGAAAGGCAATTGTTTTACCGGTACCGGTATTGGCAATACCGATGATATCTCCACCTTTCAATGCCACAGGAATAGCCTGATCTTGAATCGGTGATGGTTGCACGAAGCCTTTGGCATCGAGATTAGCTTGTAGAGATGGGTGCACATTGAAGTCGGCAAAGGTGTGCTTTGCGACATGTACTTCTTCTACAACAGTGGTAGCGCGATTAATAAACCGATTTTCATCAATGTAGTCGCTCTTTGGTCCGCGTTTACTGCGGTTGCCTGAGCTGGCAAAAGATGATCGGCCGCCTGAGTAACTTGGTCGAGCAGAACCGCCAAAGCTGCGACGAGGACCGCCCGCACTGGAGCTACTGCGACTGAAACTAGACGAACTATAGTTGCCTGCATTTGCGTGAGCTGCACTACCGTAAGACGGTCGTGGGCCACTATTATTAAAACTTTTGCCCGCTTCGCCGGAACGACTGCGAGGTGCACGGGATGCGTATCCACTTCCTGTGGAATTGGTACGCGACCCGCCTGTACTAGAGCTACTGCGCCCGAAACGGGAGCCATTTGGTGTATTCATATTATATTATTTTCTATTACTGTGTCATTCGGACTCAGATAGTCAATAACACAATACGTATAGTAATGCTCCTATGATAACACCATTACCTTTTTATGTCAACTACTTAGAGGAATAAGGACACAATAGCGGCAATGCCAGCCACAGTCATAAGAGCGGTTACTAGCCAGCCGATCAGGGTGATATACGACTTATTGGTGTATTTGCCCATAATCCCCTTATTACTGCTCAACTTCACAATGAAGAACAATATAATAGGTGCCACCAAGCCATTCCCTACTGCGGAATAAATCAGTGCTTTGATGGGATCCAGCCCGATGAAATTCAAGCCGATACCGACCATCATTGCCAGAATAATGACCCCATAAAATGCGTAGGCATTTTTCAATTTGCGGTACAAGCCGAACTTCCAACCCATGCTCTCTGATACGGCATAGGAAGATGATCCGGCGAGAACTGGGATAGCCAACATGCCGGTACTGATGATACCAACGGCAAACAGCACATACGCAAAATTACCGGCAAATGGTTTCAGGGCCAAGGCGGCATCGGCGGCACTGCTGATGTTGGTGATGTGATTGACATACAATGTCGCGGCACAGGCGGCAATAATGAAGAACATGACAACGTTGGATACAAACATACCGGACCACACATCCGTGCGCATGGTTTTGATATCACGAGGATGAACAGATGATTGCCGTTCCTTCACCGTCGTCTCCCCTTTCAATATTTCTTCTTCAACTTCCTGCGAGGTCTGCCAGAAAAACAGGTACGGTGAAATGGTAGTTCCCAAGACCGCACAGATCAAAAACAGTTGGCCTTTTGAAAATGTCAGTGACGGAATGAACGTATGATGAAATACATCACCCCAATTCATATGCACGAACAGTGCGGAGACAACATACGATAGCAACGTGAGCGCGAGGTATTTCAAATATTTTGCATACCGCGCATACGTGGTGAATATTTGCAGTAATAAAATTATCACGCCGAACCCGACCACCAGCGTGGCGACATTCAGCGAAGGAGCGAGTAGTCGGGCGCCCTGCGCCATGGCCCCCAAGTCCGCGCCGATATTGAAAATGTTGGCCGCCACAAGGAAAAAAGTAGCGATATACAGCAAGGTATTTGAGTAATGCCTGCGGATGTTGGCCGCCAAGCCCTTGCCGCTGACCATACCGATGCGGGCGCACATTTCCTGCACAAAGGCCATTAATGGAAAGGTAAATAATGACAACCAGATGAGCTGCAGTCCGTACTGCGCGCCGGCTTGCGAGTAGGTGGCAATACCGGATGGATCATCATCAGCCGCACCGGTTGTGAGACCCGGGCCTAAATTATTCCAATATTCTTTTGCAACGGCGAACGGTTTCTTGCTAATGAGTTCTTTTTCAAGCGCGGTGGTTTTTTCCGTCACCTGCTCAAGCAATTCAGCGGGTGCGGCAACTACCTTCTCGAAATCAGTTTCCTTCATATCAAGAAGTATACCTTATCTTTACTGACAAAGTCTAAATGAACAGTACGGTCCGGCGCGATTTACAATAGAGCCATTCGGACATTGCATGGTGTCTTGCGGACAATTGAGGTCAGGCTGATTGTAATTATAGTTGTATGGGTAGCCGTTGGTGTTGTAAGGATACTGGGTGTTGTTATTGTACGGATAGTTATTGTTATAAGGATACGTCGTATTGTACTGGGTAGTGGTGTTGTAGTTGTACGGAGCGGTGTACTGATAGTTCGGATACGTTGGAGTGGGATTGTAATAGTTGTTGGGATACGTAGTGGTAGTCACAGGGTCAGGAGTTGTCACTGGTGCCGGTGCGTAGGTATATGTGGTGGTAGTACTGGAGCCGGTGTGCGCACTGGAAGATGTGGCATTGCTGTATGTGCTAACTGGACCGATGCTGCGAGTGACAACCGGATAGTTGCCATTTACGTTATTTGTGTCGTAACTATTAAAAGGCACTGCGCTGGCCGTATAGAGCGAGCCGTTGTTGTATGCCACTCCCCTTACCCCGTACCCGGGAATAAGAAAAAGGATGATGATAATAATACCTATAATAATCATTGCGCCGATAAGGCCTCTTGTTCCTGTGTCTGTCATATATTGGCATTCTATGCTTATTTTCAAAAAAATCCAGCCCCGCTCGAAAGCGACACTGGATCGTCTACCTATGAAAAATCTACCCTATGAGAGGGTATGTTTTAGGTATAGCATAAAGCCAAATTGCACGCAAAACCCATTTCTTTGATTGACAAAGCATGTGGTGGACGGTAAGGTGAAGAAAAAAATAAGCATGGAAACAAAAGTTCCTTTTGATGAATACCATTTGAGAATCTATCGCGCCCGTCAGCAGCTGTCGGTCCAAACACTTGACTTAACTCACGGGAGTAGCAAGTCTCCTCTTCAAAAAATCAGTGAGCTAACACTAAGCGATGCCCAGCGAAAGTTCTTTTGTACACTGTTGGAACTGCCGGGTGTCCTGCATTACATTGTGGTTATGGATATGATTACCATTTATAAATGGCCCGGCTTTGAATGGGATGACATTGAATCGGTGATTATTGATCACATCGAGGCGTGCCCCGTAACTGACAGTGATTTAAAAACTCAAATTGGTAAAATCGTATCTATGGCAAAAAATTAAAACCCTGAAATGCAATTGCATTTCAGGGTTTTTACAGATAAAGACTAATTTTTAATCGGAGAGCCTTTTACTGATCCGTTGTTTGAGATGATAACACCTCCGCCTTTTTTCATGAGCGTGCGTTTTAGGTCTTGAACAATATCGTTCAAGATAATGGTAGCAGAAATGAGGATTTTGTAAATGAAGATTTTTTGAATTTATCAACGTCTCGCATGATTCTTTCAAACGTTTCTTCAGATAGAGCCAGTATGCTTAACTGGGCACTTGAACCAGGTAAAAGACTTACCCAGAAAGGACAAAAGGAGGCTTTTGACCTCCTTCGTCCGCTTATGCGCGATCGAGCGGACTTGAACCGCCGACCTCCCGCGTGACAGGCGGGCGCTCTAACCAGCTGAGCTACGACCGCAATTTATATCAGGTCTTTGTTTACATTCGTACTTTTTCAATTATACCAGAAATCTCCGGTATGGTGTCGGCGGGTGGAATTGAACCACCGACCTTAGCTTTATGAGTGCTACGCTCTAACCAACTGAGCTACGCCGACATAGTAAGTATTCTATCATCGTCTGCACGGTACCAGTGCCAAAAGACTATAGCACAATTGGCTTATAATTCAAGACCGAAAATGGGGACTGTCCCCTTTTTGTGCGTTACCGAGCAACGCACAGGCTTGCAATTATTTGGTTACAATTGTACAATCCAAACCTACATATATTGTATACACATCGCGGGGTAGAGAAGTGGTATCTCGTAAGGCTCATAACCTTAAGGCAGCTGTTCGATTCAGCTCCCCGCAACAAGAAGAAAAGAGGCGCACCGTAGGTGCGCCTCTTTTCTTAGATCACTCCCAGATCGGTGAAAATCATTTCGTAAAATGACAGCATGCGGCGGGCTTCGGGCATGGTCAGGACAAAGGCCGCACCTTGGTGAGCGATGTTGTTGCGGACCTTGTGCATTTCCCACGCGATTTGTATGGAAGGCAGTTTGTCGGGAGTGACTTGCTTCAGCTTGTCGCTGGTCGTATCACCGTGAAAGCCCTTGTCATCCAAGACTCTGTCCATATAAATATCGGCTTCAATCACTCCCAGCTTCCAGTCACTGGTATTATCGGACAGCAAATGCTCGCGGATGCGACGCCATGTTTCGTTCGTCGGCGCAGGAATATGCGCTGCCCCACCGGCCGGTGTTACAGACGATGGCATGCTGGCAGGTACGACAGTGGGTTTCAATTTTTTCTTTTCTTCTTGGCGAATTTCATACAATCGCACCAACAGATACAAGATGAGCGTAATAAGGGCAATAACCAATAACGTCACCAGTACATAAAAAAAGCCCAAGAAACCGGTTGAAAAAATACTACGGCCTATTGAGGTGATAGTCGCGCTGAAGGTAGCAGGAGGAATAAAGCCGGATTGTGGGTATGTCGGTTGCACAACAGTATTATCGTATATTTTCGATGATCTTGCCAAGCGTGAACAGCAATGACTCGCCGAAACGCGGCCCGATGAATTGCACGCCGAATGGCAAGCCTGCAGCATTTTTGCCTGAAGGAATCGACAGCGCCGGATGATGCGCGATGTTGGCCGGTACCGTGAACAAGTCAGAGAGATACATGCTGACCGGATCATTCACTTTTTCTCCAATGCCGAAGGCCGGCGTCGGAGTAGTTGGCGTGAAGATGGCATCGTAGTGTTCCAACACTGCTTCCAGCTCTCGACGAATGACGCCGCGCATGGCCACCGCCTTGTTGTAGTACGCATCGTGATAGCCATGTGACAACACATACGTGCCGAGCAAGATGCGTCGTCGTGATTCCGGCCCGAACAATGCGCCGCGCGTAGCAGCATAGATATCATGCACCGTGCCTTCCCCTATTCGATCGCCATAACGAATGCCATCGAAGCGCGCCAAGTTCGAAGACACTTCGGCTGGAATGATAATGTAGTACGCCGCCAACGCATCGGCGAAGTGCGGCAGTTCCACTTCTTCAATGACAAACCCTTGGGCTTTCAATGCATCCGCCGTAGTCTGGAAATTTTTCAACAATTCCTCATCAAAGCCGCCTTTTTCAAAAATTCCTTTCGGAATCGCTAATCTCTTTTTCAATGTCGGCGCTGCTGCCATGTCAGACGGCAATGACGTACTGTCGAGCGGGTCGTGTCCGCGAATGACATTGTAGAGTGTTTCGGCATCGCTGACGGTCTTGGCCATCGGTCCGATCACATCCAATGATGAACCCATGGCCATCAAGCCATGACGAGAGACCGTGCCGTAGGTCGGCAGCAGTCCCACGATGCCGCAAAATGCTCCGGGCTGTCTGATAGAACCAGCCGTATCACTACCCAGTGCTGCCACCGCCAAGTCCGCTGCCACCGCTGCTGCCGAACCGCCGGAAGAACCACCGGGGACTTTCGTCGGATCGTGCGGATTTTTTGTTGGACCATAAGCCGAATTTTCCGTTGAAGATCCCATGGCAAATTCGTCCATGTTGGTGCGGCCGATCATGATCGCTCCGGCGGCTTTCAATTTCTGTACTGCCGTGGAGTCATATGAGGCAGTATAGTGCTCCAAGATTCTTGAACTGGCGCTGGCCACATGTCCGGCAAACAAGATATTATCTTTCAAGGCAATTGGAATACCCGTCAGTGCTGTGGCGGTGCCATCGGCCAGCATTTTCTCGGCATGTACGATCTGCTCTTCCAGATCAGAAAAAACCTCGCGGTAGGCATTCAAGTCACTGCTATTGGCGCGCGCTACATATTGCGCCACCAAGTCACGAACCGTGATGTCACCGCTCAGCAATTGTGCATGAAAAAATTCAATCGTGTGTTCCATATTATTCAATGACCTTCGTTACTTTTACAAAATGATCCTGATGCTGCGGCGCCGCTTCGATCAGATCGTGCGCGGGTACAATCGGCGTGACCATATCATCGCGAAAAATATTTTCCTTCTCGTACTCTTCGGCGCCCATTGTATCCAATGAAGCTTTTTGAATCTGATCAACAAAGCCGATAATGGCCTCCATATCATGCGCCACCGACTCCAGCTGATCTTCCGGCACCGCCAAACGCGCCAAGTTGGCCAGATATTTCACTTGTTCCACGTTCATAGGATTCGCCATATCCGTTTACTATAGCAGACCTTTCACCATCTTCAAAAAGCCGTCTTCGGACAGGATTTGGACGTTGAGCTTCTTGGCATCGTTGTATTTGCTGCCCGGTTTTTCGCCGGCGACGACCATGGACGTGCTGGCTGAAACGCTGCCGGTCACCTTGCCGCCTTGGGATTGGATGATTTCCTTGGCTTTCTCGCGGCTCATGGTTGCCAGCGTACCGGTTAGGACAACCGTCTTGCCGGAAAAGATCCCCTCCTTTTGCGGAGCAATGGATTGCGGCATCACGCCATTGGCAAAAAGTTTTTGTATGAAATGAATGGAGCTTTCCTTGCAGCGATATTGATCAATGCTTTCCACCACTGCCGGACCGATATTGGGGATGCTGTCAAAGGCCTCGTTTTTTGCATTCCAAAATTTTTCAAAGCTGCCGAAATGCAATGCAATGTCACGCGCCGTTTCCACGCCCACATTACTGATGCCGAGCGAGGCAATGAAGCGATCAAGCGGCGGGGCTTTCTTCTCCGCGATGGCGGCAATAATATTCTGCGCGCTCTTTTCGCCGAAACGCTCCAAGCCGCTCAAATCCCCCTCCGTCAATGCAAACAAGTCCGCCGCATCAGTGATCAATCCTTCCTCTTGCAAGCGATCGATGATCTTCGGACCGACTTCATAAATATCCAACATGTGCACGAAATGAATCATGCCGCGCGTATGCTTGGCCGGACAGTCATCATTGGTACAGAAGAATGCCACCGTGTCGCCTTGCTTGCTCTGCGCGGCACGTTGCTCTACCGGAAATCCGCAGATCGGGCATTTCTTGGGCATGACGAATTTCTTTTCCTTGCCACTACGCAAATCCTTCAATACGCTGACCACTTCCGGTATCACATCCCCCGCTTTCTGAATGATAACCGTATCACCGATGCGAATATCCAGTCGCGCAATCTGATCCATGTTGTGCAGCGTCGCCTTGGAAACGGTCGAGCCCGCCACCACGACCGGGGCGAAGTGCGCCAACGGTGTCAGCACGCCGGTGCGTCCGACATTGACCGTAATATTAGATACGGTGGTAGTCACGCGTTCGGCCGGATACTTGTACGCCACCATGTAGCGTGGCGCCTTGCCGACGACCCCCAACGTATCCTGCAATGACAGTTCATCGACACTGATGACAATACCATCAATATTGAATGGCAGGCCATCGCGCTTGTCCGCGATTTTTGTAATGAATGGCAGTAATCCTTCCACGGTGGTGGCACTCGCCTCATCTGCTACCACCGGCATGCCGATGGATCGCAGTAATGCATGTTTTTGAGAGTGCGTACGTATGGAACCAAACCCTTCGATTTCCTCAGGGCCTACGGTATCGTATGCAAAGAAATCCAATTTTCGTTCTTTCACTAATGCGGGATCTAATTGTCGGACTGACCCGGCGGCCGCATTACGGGTATTGGCAAAGGCCGGCTTGCCGTTTTTTTCTTGAATGGCATTGAGCGCGGCCAGCACGTTTTTTCGCATGATAATCTCACCCCGCACCTCTATCTGAACCGGAAATGGTGCGGTCAGCTGCAATGGTATCGTCCGCACCATTTTCGCATTCTCGGTAATATCCTCACCGACAAAGCCATCACCCCGAGTAGCGGCCTGCGTCAGCTGGCCCTGAACGTAGTGCAGGGTCACGGCCAAGCCATCCAGCTTCACTTCCGCAAAATACTGGTGCGCTGCTCCTCCCAGCAGTCGCTCCATACGTGCGCTCCATTCCCGTAATTCTTCCTCACTGAAGACATCATTCAATGACATCATGCGCGTGCCGTGTTTGACCTTGGTGAAGACACTGAGGGGTGCGCCGGCCACGCGATCAAATTCTTGGCTGATAGCCAAGTCGGGAAACTCTTTTTCAATCGCTTTGACTTCACGAATGAGCGACTCATACACATCATCGGTCACCGTGGGATCATTCTCCACGTGGTAGCGAAAACGCAGCTCAGTAATCTGGACTTTCAGTTTCTCCAAACGGATTTTCGCTTCACTGCCGGTCATTACTTTGGCCATATTAGTAGGTTACATTAAGCGCGCGCTCGACTTGCTTGGTATTGCTTGCGCAGGTACTGTAGCCGCGCGTACTGACACTACTTTTTGTCGGATAATTGGTTTTATCAAACGTGATCACAAAACAAGGGTTTTTTTGATTGCCGACATCTTCAGCATAGACGAAATAGTCCGTGTTGCTTTGCAATGGCACGAATGAAGCGGTGTTATTGCCGCAGGTGATCTGATTAGGTACCGTCGTTACTTGGGTTTTAGGAGGAAACTGTCCGACTGATAAATCATAGTACAGGCCGCATTCCACGCCGGAATCCGCCTGATAAAATGCCAGCTGCGAATCACGTGCCAACTCGGACAGAATCGTCTGCTTGAATGTCACATCCGCAATACCGAGTGCCAATGCCAAAATAATGCTGATAATGACCACGGTGAAAAGCATGGCAAATCCCGCCTGCGCGTTGCTGCTGCGTGACCCATCCTTTGGTTGTATAAAAAATTTCTTCATATTATGAATGCCAATTAGTAAGCAAGATAGACTGTGTGGTGGTTTTTGGCGTGGTGCCATTCAACCATGACAGCGTGGCGGTCACCGTCAGCTGATTAGGATCAGTACCTTGCTTCATGGTAATGGTTCTGACATACGTACTGAGCGCCGGTGGAGCGGTATTTTGACCATAATCGGGATAGGTCGAATCGGCATAGCCATAAAATCCCATGCTGGGATAGAATGTAATAGCTTCACAGGCAATGCTACACGCCCTGATGCGTGAGCCGGTAGTGTATGGATCAACAATACAGCCCGTGGCGGTTAAACAGCCGTTACTACTGAATCCTGACAGCCATGTCGCCCAATCCGATCCCTGCTGAAACGCAGTATCGCGGGTATTGCGAACATACTCCAATGATTCCTGCACCAGATTGTCCGCCGTAATTTGATTGCGGGCATAGCGCACTGAGAAATAACCGTTGGCTGTCAGTGTCAACAATCCACCGACGGTCATCGTCAAAAGAAAGATGGCGATGATGGTTTCAATTAATGTAAATCCTTTTTGGTTCATATTATTCTCCGGCCCGCTGCGATAGTAATGTTTGGATGGCAAAGGGAGCGATATTTTGAGTGCCGGCGTTGGCCACCCCCTGTATGATCATCATAACACTTGGCTGCTTATTATCGGCCGGATCCGCCCCGTCGACAAAGAAGTACATTTTCTGGATATTGATCTCGGGAGCGGTGATGGCCACACAGTTGATCAGCCCACCGTTGACGATAGCACATTTTTGAATCTCACCATTTTGCGTAGTATTGTCGATAACCCACTGGTACTGAATTGTTTGAGCAGTACCCAAGGTACTTTGCAAGGAAATTGCTGAACCGCCGCTACTGCTACTGCCGCCGAACGGACAGCTTGGTCCGCCCAATGCGCCGGCGCCGCCGCATACGATGTTGGAACCGGTACGGATCGTTCTGCTCATGGACTCCATGGCGAAGTTCAAATTATCCAAGACGGTGCGCATGGCCGTCACGCGGGCCGAGGCTTGGTTGACGGTATAGAGCGATCCGACCGCCGCGGTGACCACGATGGTGAAAAGGGTGAGTGAGACGAGCAGCTCAACCAATGTAAACCCCGCCTGCGCGTTGCTGCTGCGGGACAAGTCTTTTAATTGTTTGAGAAATTTCTTCATACTATTGAATGCTGATTTGGCCGGTATTCCAAATGGTGACAGTACGTTGCACGCCGGTCGGAGACTGGACGGTGATCTTCACGTACGATGCTTGCTGCGTAGTGCAGTCCAATCCCGCTACGCAAATGACTGCATCAGGATTCGGTCGGTGAAAGACCACATTGACCGTACCGCTCGTGGTCATGCACGGAGCCTTATCGGTACAGAGCGACACGATCTTATCGTTGTTGGTAATACTGAAGCTTTCCACGCATTCCTGTCCCACGGCCGGACTGCCGCAGGTGCCGTTATTATCAAACGCATTATTGGTCACGCCGTTGTTGGTGGACGACGCATCGACAAATAACGGGAAGCTGGCCGCGGTGGGATCATATATCGTGGTGGCGGTGGGATTGACCGAGAAGCTGACGCCGTACGCTGGGAATGTATTGCTCATCGCGCCATTGGTGCCGGCGATACTGCGAACACTGGTGGCGTAACTTTGCGCTTTGCGGGCGCTCAGGCCAATATCTTCCGACAAGGTCGTAAGGGCGATAGTGGTGCTAAAATCGGAGTAGTGAAAAAGCAAGATAGTGGAAACCACCGCTACGATGGCGATGACCACGATGAGCTCGATCAGCGTAAACCCCTGCTGTAGTTTTTTTATTGCCATAATTGAAACAAGGAAAGAATCGTGACGCCCCAGACGGATACCATAAATGTGCCGATGATAAGAAACGGTGCAAAAGGAATCTCGGAACGCATGGAGTATCTTCTGGAAAGGCCGAGCAGCAATAATCCGACTACTGCCCCGATCCAAAACGCCCACAGCATGGCGCTCATGCCGCCCACCAATCCCAGCAGCCAGCCCATGCCAAGTGCCAGCTTCACGTCACCGAACCCCATGACGCGGCCTTTGGAAAAATACCACAACAGGAAAAACGGTAATGCCACCGCTACACCATCCACTACAGCCATACCGGCTTGAAAACCCGGCACAGTGCAGAGTTTCCAGACGATTGAGACGAGTGAAAGAACAATAAAAAGATAGACCATATGATCCGGAATGATGCTGTGGCGGATATCGTATGCAAAAATAACAATCAAGACCGATGCGACCGCGGCGGAAAATATAAAAACTGCCAGACTGATAAGTGTAAATCCGGTACTGAGAATGATATTGGTGTAGATGGTGGTGAAAATAATAGCCGTTACCAGCTCGACCAAGGCATACTGGAATGAAATGCGCGCCTTGCAGGTCTTGCATTTTCCTCGCAAGAATAGGAAGGAAAAAACAGGAATAAGTTCATACCAAGACAGGGTGGCATTGCAGCGGGCGCAGGCTGACCGACCTTTCGCCACGCTGCGACCGGTATTCATGCGCAAGATCACGACATTCAGAAAACTCCCGATAATAAGTCCGAGGATGAATATGAACACAGGGAGCCACAACATATCCCTATTGTAGCAAGTAATATTTGGCTTGACTATGATTTCTGCCCTATGGTACTATGGCAACAGCTCGACGTCAGAAAATTATATCGGCTTAGCTGCGGACATCAATCAAACGATGTACTAATGAGCGAAATGTTACATATAGGTAATTGCCGTCGCTCCGAGCTTTATAAAAATATCACCGTAAGGTGGTATTTTTATTTCCCTTTCTTTTTAAAATGAATTGATAGTATTTCCAGTCTGTTATTTTTTACTTCTAAAATTACTCTTATCTGCGACTTATCAATATCGGAGTAATCTTTAGTGAATAAATACTTTGGGAAACAATCTTCATATAAGTCAAAATTAATAATTGTTTCCTGAGTTGAATCAATTGCAAAGTATATGTTTTCTAACGTTTCTCCAGCGCTATGATAACGACCTAATTCCGCTTTTCTACTCTCTACAAAGTGTTTTAACGCCCGCCGGGAAATATATACCCGCTTACCATAGTGCGGATGCTTCTTATACACGGGATTCCGAATACTGCACACTCCTAGAAGTTCAGTGTGTTTATCAATTAATTGACCATAGGGCAATGCATAGTATGTTTTCACAAGATTTTTTATAATAGATAACCTTCGGAAAACACTAGGAGTCATGGCTAAGAATATAACATTCAGCCCATCAAGTTTTCCTCAAGAAATAATAAAACACCCATGCGTACGCATGGGTGTTTTACGAGAACAGGGCAGTCCTATGAACAAACGGTTGAGCTTGCAGACAGAACGTTGGTGGTTACTTTTGCAACACCGGTATTATCGGTACAGTAGTAACTGCCTACCACGGATTTAAGCGGTACTGCAGCCGCCCAGCCAGTTGCCTGATCATGACAAATGGTGGTGGTACTGGTGCCGGAAGTAGTGAAAGAGGTAGATGCCGTAGTACCACTCTTGGCAGCAGCATCGGTAATGCTGGTATTGATACCGCCCGGATTAGCGGAGTTAGCAGTCGTACATACTCCGCCGTATGAACTGCCGTTGCTGTCGTAATAGAGTTCGGCTTGGGCGCGCGCGCTATCCAAGTCAGACTTGGAAGCGGCATCCGCTCCTTTTGATCGGGCGGTATTGAGTGACGCAAGGATCACTGACGCCAGAATACCAATGATGGCGATCACCACCAAGAGTTCAATCAGCGTAAAGCCTTTGTTATTAATTTTCTTCATATTAATGTATAAATTTGTTTTCTTCAGGACAATGTTAATAAGTAATCGATTAGTTACTATTACAAACTTATTTGTAATGTAAGCAGTATATCACCTAATTAATTCCTCCCGCAATGTTGTAGATCGGCACGAGGACGGAAACCAACAGCATGCCCACCCCCAGACCGAGGAACACGATCATGAACGGCTCGATCAGGCCGACCAAGGTATCGATGGTCTGATCGACTTCACGGTTATAAAACTTCGCCAACATCTTCAAAATGGCGCCGACCGAGCCTGTTTCCTCCCCCACGCGGATGATTTGCGACATCAATTTCGGGATTTCCGGATGATCGGCCAAAGCCAATGAGAAAGACTTGCCGGCCTTGACTGCTTCCATGGTACTGACCATGATGGCTTGGTAGCGCTTGTTGCCCACCACTTGTCCGGTGATTTCAATGGCGCGGGCGATGGGAATACCTGAAGAAAGCATGGTATCCATGTTGTCCGCGATGCGGGCCAGATAGAGTTTCTGGTACAAATTACCGAAGAGCGGCAGCTTGAATTTCACATCATCGAGCAACTGCTTGCCTTTTGCCGTGCGGGTCAGATACACGATATAGGTCACGAAGATGACCACGAACAGCAGCAGGAAGATGCCGTAGTTCACGAAAAAAGCGCTAATGCCAAAGACAATCTGCGTATACACGGGAATAACTTGGCCCGAGTCTTGAATGATGCCCGCCAGTTTCGGCACAATAACCGTAAACATCAGTATCATGACGATGAAAAAGACACTGACCACGAAGGCCGGATAGACCAAGGCATTTTTAGTCTTGGTGGTCAGCGCGTACTGGCGATCAAGGTAGTCGGCCAGGAACGAGAAGACCTGCGTGAGCTTGCCCGACTCTTCACCGGCCTTGACCATGTTGACGTAGAAATCAGAGAAAACATCATTTTGTTTCGCCAAAGCGGCCGCGATGGAAGAGCCGGCTTGCAAGTCGGCCACCACCGTGGTTAATTTACGGCCCAGTAATTTGTTCTCGCTGTTTTCCGCCATTAAACTGAATGCTTTCAGTGCGGAGACCTGCGCTTCAAACAACGTGGACATCTGTCGAGACAAGATCACCACATCCTTCAATGGTACCCGTTCAAACAGGGTGATTTCAAACCATTTCTTGGCCGCTTCCTCGCTTTTGATGGAGGTAACGATCAGACCGCGACGTTGCAGGCCGGAAATAGCCAAGTCTTGGTTGACGGCCTCGATCATCCCCTCTCGTTTCTCTCCCTTATCGGTAACAGCGGCGTAAATGTAATTCATATG
>JAQBRM010000020.1 GCA_028286485.1 Candidatus Nomurabacteria bacterium | reverse complement strand
CCTTTTCGAAACAGCTGCGCCGCTTCGCGTCGCAGCTTGGGCATATTTTTGTTAATGGTATATGACATATCCTCCCATACTAACTAATAGTTGAACGAGAGTGGTGCCAAGCTATTGAACCTATACGTAGCCATTGACAAATGAAGCAAAAGGGGATACAATGCAGGGGAATTAAAAACCTTTGTTATGGAACAATATCTTTTTAGCGAAGATTTCAATCTTCAAAAGAAAGGTTTGCGAATAAGAACGTTACCGATAAATAAATGGGTATTGTGTGGATGGTTTTTTGCGGGTGCGCTCGTATGGGCCATTGTTCTGTTTCTTCTAAAAGTATTTATTTATCCTCAGTCGGGAAGTATCATCCTCATGATTTATGGTTACTTGATGTCGTTATGGTTTCTCGTATCCTTGATCGTTAGCGTGATTATCCCATCCCGCTCCCAACGTTAATTAATTGTGACCCTTTTTGTAAAATCGCCCAGCATCATGTGCCGGGCGATTTTTTAGTAGGGCGTGGACGCTAGGATATTCGCCCGCGAGTCTCGGTTCGTCAGTCACTCACCTCGCTCTGGGCACCGCCTCGTCTATATTGTCTGCTGACAAATTATGACTCCGGCGTACGAATCTCCACGCAAGTGAAGTAGTTCACTTGCTTTACGGGTCCACAAAAGAAAAACACACCTTATAATTTCAAAGGTGTGTTTTTCTTTTGTGGACCCTAGGAGATTCGAACTCCTGACCTTTGCTTTGCAAAAGCACTGCTCTACCAGCTGAGCTAAGGGCCCGTGGAAACAATTCTACTATAAAAGGACATTTATGCAATGGTGTATACTTATTTGTATGAAATCATCCTTTAAAGAAAAAGTCTTGGACGTAGTGCGTGGCATACCGAAAGGTAGTGTCATGACGTATGGTGGGGTGGCGAAGAAAGCGGGGAATGCTGGAGCGGCCAGAGCGGTTGGCGGCTACATGAAAAACAACTATGACAAGACAGTGCCGTGTCATAGAGTCATTCGCAGTGACGGTACGATCGGCGACTATAATCGCGGCGGATCGGCAGCGAAGCGCGCATTGTTGATAAAAGAGGGTGCAATAAAAAAGTAAACCTTATATACTGAAGACATGATCAAACGACTGTCTCTTATCGTACTATTTTTTGTCATGATGCTGTCAGTAGGTAAGGTGTCCGCCGCGGCGGCATTACCGAGTAGTGCAGTCTGGTTTACTCCGGCCAGTGCTTCAGTAGGCAGCGCTATTACATTGAACGCATTGGTCTATAACAACCAGTCCGTCAGCGCCACCGTTACCGTCACTTTCACCAACACTACATCAAAAGAAAAAATCGCCGCGATGACTGACACGATTGCCGCACAAAGCGCCAAGACTATTACCGCCAACTGGATTATGCCGGCAAAAAATACTGTCGTGACCGCCACCGTTACCGGCGCATTTGATAAAAATAAAAAATCATTACCAGCATTGCTCGGTGTGTTGGGGACCGTGACCGTAGGGAACACCCCCACACCGTTGATCAACGGCATTTCATTTCCCGGCAGCACACAGCTCAATGCCTGGTTCACCCCTGTACTCACGACTATGGAGAGTTTTCGCAAAAAGGAAGCCATCTCCTTTGCTCATATGCGCGACAGCAATCCGGGCAATTCAGTGACCAATACGTACTACACGATGGGCGCTTCATTGTTTACCAATCCGGCCTTTTTCTACATTGCCGCACTCTTGCTGCTGTTGCTTTTATTACGATTTATTGTGAACCTTATTTTCTGATAAGCCGCTCTTAAAATATGCTAAACTCACCCTATGATTCGCACCATCATAGGGATAGCAGTATTGTTTTGCGCAATTTTATGGTTGCCGTTATGGCTGCAGCTGGTGGTATATGCATTGGTTATTATCCTCATACCGCATCGCGTTATTGTCTTGGTGCCGGCCATTGTCAGTGATGCACTGTATGCCCCCACCACTCATTTCAGCCTCTATAGCCATTGGCTGACCCTCAGTGTCCTTGTCATGCTCGGCATCCACTGGTTCGTCGTAAGAAAAATGCGCGTCAATACTCCCTTCTATGGTTTGGAAGCGTAATACCCGAAAACGACGTCGGGTTATCGAACTGCACCCCGATGAAATATTGCTCGACGTGCACAACCTGCCGGAATTCGATCGGCAGCAGTTTGAAGGCCGCATGGAGCAGCCCATTGCCAAGCGCTCATTCAAGGTCTTGCTCGGCGTGATGGTGGTAGCGGGAATGTTTTTTCTCGGGCGCTTGGGCGTGCTGCAAATTGCCAAGTCGGCCTACTACGAAACAAGGAGTGAGCAAAACAGTTTGAACCATGTTGATATTATTGCCGATCGTGGAGTTGTCTACGATCGCAATGGCGTGCTGTTGGCGTGGAATACCCCCGGTAATGACGTAGCCCCGACTTTCCGCAATTACATTACGCAAGGCGGCTTTGCCAGCTTGTTGGGCTACGTGTCGTATCCAGCCAAGGATAGTCGGGGGAATTTTTGGCAGACCAGCATCATTGGTAAAGACGGTATTGAAAAACAATTCAACACCGACCTATCGGGACAAAACGGCACCCAGCTGATTGAAACCAATGTCGGAGGAACCACCTTGTCTGAAGGGGTACTGCAAGATCCGATACCGGGTAAAAACATTTCCTTGTCTGTCGACAGTCAAGTGCAAGAGACCCTCTATAACGGCATCCAAGCCTTGGCCCAACAGTCCGGCTATGTCGGCGGGGCGGGAGCAATCATGAATATTCAAACCGGTGAATTGATAGCCATGACCAGTTATCCGCAGTATGACGAAAACGTCTTGTCGACCGGCAAGGATACGACCTTGATCAATAGCTACCTGCAGAGCTCCGCGCGGCCGTTTTTGAATCGTATGACGGATGGCTTGTATACGCCGGGATCCATTGTGAAGCCATTCCTGGCATTGGCCGCATTGCATGAAGGAGTGATCGATCCCGCTACGGTGCTGCATACTACCGGCGAGCTGCGCGTGCCCAATCCCTATGTCCCCGGCCAATACACTATATTTAAAGACAATGCCAATCACGGTGATATCAACATGGCCCAAGCCATTGCCGTGTCGTCGGATGCGTACTTTTATGAAATCGGGGGCGGCTTCGGCAATCAACCCGGACTGGGCATTGCCAACATTGATAAGTACACCGACCTCTTTGGGATCGGCAAGAAAACCGGTATTAATTATTCCGGTGAGCTGACCGGTGTCGTGCCCAGCATTGCGTGGAAAGCAAAAAATTTCCCCAATGATCCCACGTGGCATATCGGCGATACCTACCACACTGCCATCGGTCAGTACGGCTTCCAAGTAACGCCGATGCAAATGCTGCGAGCCGTAGGAGGCATTGCGTCACGCGGTACGTTGGTCACCCCGACTATTTTGAAAAGCGTTGACGGTAAGCCCGTCGGCCCGACGGTACACCTGCCATTTACGGAGGCTGAATACTCCGCCGTGTTTGATGGCATGCATATGGATACCATGCCGGGCGGTACGGCGGCAAACTTGCAAAACACCGCTTTTAACGTCGCAGCCAAAACCGGTACCGCTCAGATCAATAACAATACGCGTGTGAACTCGTGGGTGGAAGGATTTTTCCCCTTGGAGCATCCTCGTTACGCATTTATCATATTAATGGAAAACGGTCCCAATATTTCCAGTGGCGCCAAGAATGCCATGAAGCCGGTCATTGACCTGTATGCCGCCAATCCCAACCTTTTGACCGAGTAAATAAAAGATAGTACTATAGTGCATTCATGAAAGAATACATAACCAAGGAAAACAAAGCCAAATTGGAAGCCGAGCTGAAAGAGCTGACCGGTCCGAGACGCAAGGAAATCATTGCGGCGCTTGAATATGCCAAGTCATTGGGAGACCTCTCTGAAAATGCCGAGTACCACAGTGCGCGCGAGGCGCAGGGCCAGCTGCAGGAGCGCATCAGTACCATTGAGTACGTCTTGAACCATGCAGTGGTCATGGATCGTGTCACTGATGGCGTGGTTAATATCGGTTCAACGGTTGTCATTCAAAAAGACGGCGAGCCGAATACCCGCACATTCATTATTGTCGGCAGCGAGGAAACCGATATGTTGTCGGGCAAGATCTCGTACAAGTCGCCCATCGGCAGCGCGCTCTATGGCAAGAAGAAAGGGGACACGGTGACCGTGACCACGCCGAAAGGTGAGATGGACTATCAGATTGTGAGCGTGGAATAAAGCCACAAAAAGGCCGCACCCGAAGGGTGCGGCCTTTTACTTATCCCCACCTCTTTTCCTTGCGGCGATGGAGCGAAGTGGGGTATAATGGGAACAAGTGGGAGAGAGTGGTAAATGTAAATAATATGTTAATCGGAGAATATACACATGCGATAGATGATAAGAACAGATTGTCGCTTCCCGTAAGGTTCCGCAAGGAAATGGGGAAGTCGGTAGTCATTGCTCCAGGTTTGGAAAAATCATTGTTCGTTTTTACCGCGGCTGAATGGAAGAAGAAAGCCGCACAGCTGGCGGAAGGATCAATGTTGCAGTCCGATACTCGAAGTTTCAGTCGATATTTCCTCGGCGGGGCGATCGAAGTGGCAGTGGATGCCAACGGACGTATTCTGTTGCCGGACTTCCTGAAAGACCGTGTCGGTATCAAGGACAAGGTTGCCATCATCGGTGTCTATAGTCGCCTCGAACTCTGGGAAGAAGCTACTTGGCAAAAATACAAGCGTCAGGTGGAAACAAACGCCGATTCATTGGCTGAACGCCTCGGTGCAATCGGCGTACTGTAATTCCCATGTCATCAGTAACGCACAATCCCGTTCTTTTACACGAATCCGTCTCATCCTTGGCACTCAATCCGACTGATACTGTCGTCGACGGCACCTTTGGTGGCGGCGGACACAGTGCTGCCATCAGCGAACTGATTACGAAGGGCATGTTGATCTGTGTCGATCTCGATGAAGCCGCTCAGCAGCGGTTTGCGGAGAAGTTCGGCAGCGACAAACACGTAGTGTTTGTCGCTGCGAACTTCAAGGACGCTGATGCCATTCTGGCATCAGCGCACGTCTCACACGCGGACAAGGTCCTGCTCGATCTCGGTACCAGCACCTTTCAGCTGTTGGACGATACCCGCGGCTTTTCCTTCCACAGCGATACGCCGCTCAGCATGACGTTTGCCGCAGCGGGATCACATACCGGCTTTACGGCCAGCGACATCGTGAACAGCTGGGATGAATCTTCCATCGCCGACATCATTTACGGCTACGGCGAGGAACGGAGCGCCCGCAAAATCGCTCATGCCATCATCAGTGCGCGTGAACTCAAGCGTATCGCTACCGCCAAACAGCTGGCTGACATCATCGAAGCCGCCGTACCGCGTCGGGGACGCATTCATCCTGCTACCAAGACGTTCCAAGCCCTGCGTATTGCCACCAATGATGAGCTCGGCACCCTGACAGCCGCCATGGAGGCATGGTGGCAGCATCTCAGCAGCCACGGCCGCCTCAGCATCATCACTTTTCACAGCTTGGAAGACAGAATCGTTAAACAATGGATGAAAGCACAATCCAACGGAACACTTATCACTAAGAAACCAATTGCCCCCTCACGAGAAGAATTATCAACCAACCCCCGATCCCGTAGCGCCAAACTGCGCACGATCGAAAAAATATAAATTTTTATGACTGCCACCACCTTACGAAATAAAATAGAATCCGTACCGGCCAGCGATATCAACCGCACCCTTGGAGTGATGATGCGCTATACGTGGATAGGGACGGGGGTACTCTTTGTATGTTATAGTTATTTCGTCGGAGCGATTACATTTTCAGTAATTAAGCAGCAGGCATTGGAACAAAATACCAAAGGACTTATTTCTTCCATGGGCAATCAAGAACGCATCTATCTGCAAACACAACAGACGTTGACGGAAAACGATGCGGCCACCATAGGATTGGTAAAAAGTCCGGCCGTGGCATTTGCTGTTGCAAAACCTGCGTTGGCATGGAATGTCGGACAGTAACATTCATCAAAAGCGTATATACATTATCATCACCGCAGTAGCGATTCTCGGTGGTATTATTGTTATACGCCTTTTTTCATTACAAGTAGTTAATTCCAAGCGCTACCAAGCGCGCGCCGAGAAGCAGTACGTCACTCCGTCGGGAAATATTTTTGATCGCGGCAATATTTATTTCACTACCAAGGACGGCACGACGGTTGCGGCGGCCACGGTGGAAAATGGCTTCAAGGCGGCCATCAAGCCTATTGATGTTACTGATCCGACTCAAGCCTATGCTGAGCTGAATGCGGTGGTGCCAACAGCACAAGCGGATTTTTTGGCGGCGGCCGCCAAAAAGAAAAATCCTTACGAAGAGGTGGCGGTTCATCTCAATCAACAGCAAGCCCACGCATTGACCGCGGACAAGATTCCCGGCCTGACGCTCTACCAAGACAAGTGGCGCTACTACCCAGGGGGACCATTGGCGGCCAAAGCCATCGGTTTCGTCTCGTATAAAGATACGACCTTGGTCGGCAGCTACGGTCTTGAGGAGTACTATAATGACGTCTTGTCCCGTAACAGTGATAACTTCTACGTGAACTTCTTCGCGGAAATATTCGCCAACATTCAATCCACCCTTTTCAAGAATACCGCTTCAACTGGTGATGTGGTGACCTCTATCGAGCCGACCGTGCAAGCGCAGTTGGAGCAAACGATTGCCGGCGTGCAGCAGAAATGGTCCAGTCAGGCCGTGGGCGGTATCGTGATGGATCCGTATACCGGAGAAATCATTGCCATGGCGCAAGTGCCGTCATTTGACTTGAATAATTACGGGGCCCAAACCGATCCCGGTATTTACTCCAACCCGATGGTGCAGAATGTCTATGAAATGGGATCGATCGTGAAGCCATTGATCATGGCCGCCGCCATTGAAAACCATGTCGTCACTCCGGCCACCACGTATGATGACAAGGGATCGGTAGTGATCAGCGGCAAAACCATTTACAACTTCGATAAGCGCGGTCGCGGACCGGGCACCAGCATGCAAGACGTGCTGAACCAATCATTGAACACCGGCATGATTTATGTGGAGCAGCACATGGGCCAAGCGATGTTCAAGGACTATCTCTTGAACAAGTACCAATTCGGCAAGAAGACCGGTATTGATTTGCCCGGTGAGGTGAATGGCATTGTCAGCGGCTTGAACAGTTCGAACGATGTGAACTATGCCAGTGCGGCCTTCGGGCAAGGCGTGGCCGCCGCACCGATCAGTATCGTGCGTGGCTTTGCCTTGCTGGCCAATGGCGGCTACCTTGTCACGCCGCACCTTGCCACCGCTATTGATAAACAGGATGGCACCGTCAAGACATTGGAGTATCCGAAAACCGGCCCGGTCTTGCAGCCGGAAACACTGGCCACGATGACTACCATGCTGACCCACGTGGTGGACGATGGCTACCATCGCGCGCAGCCGCGCTATACGGTGGCGGCCAAAACCGGTACGGCCCAGATTGCCAATCCGAACGGCGGGGGATACTACACCGATCGCAACCTGCATTCTATGATCGGCTTTTTCCCGGCCACCCATCCGAAATATCTCATTTATTTCTACAACTACTACCCGAAAAATATCCTGTACTCCATCCAGACGCTGGGTGATCCGTTCTTCAGTATGGTACAATTCCTAGCAAATTATTATAATATCCCTCCTGATAGATAACCTATGACCCCATTCAACTTTTCCATTCGTACGGCACTCAAACAATCATGGCATAGCTTCGCCGCGCACCCGGCCTTTTTCACCAGCATGGCATTTGTCATGGTGATTTTTAATCTTTTCACCTTCACTCACAATACTACGCTGACACCTCAACATACGGTACTTTTGATCGTCGTATTCATTGCGGTTATCTTGTGGAGCTATGTCTGGATCAGCGTGTCGCTGGCCGCAGTTGATGGCAAGGATGATCTGCTGAATTACAAGTCGCTCTCCCTGCACATGCCTAACGTCCGACAATTCTTCACGATGATTGTCATCGGTATTGCGGTGGGAATTATTGTCGGGGTGGGATTTGTCTTGTTGATTATTCCGGGAATATATTTTCTGGTACGCTTGGCCTTCGCTACCATTGCCTATGTCGATCGACAGAATGGCGTCATGCAATCACTCAGCTATTCTTGGCATCTCGTCAAGGGAAAAATTTTCTGGACGGTATTTCTGGTGTTGATGATTGCCGGCATCCTCACCGTTCTCGGCAGTATTACCTTGATGATCGGCTTGCTCATTACGTATCCGATCGCCATGCTGCTCATCGCCAACCTGTACCGCGCGCTGACAAATTCATATAAAAATGGTATGGTATAAATAGAGCCATTCTCCTCACCTGACGTGCAGCTTGTTCCATTACGCTTACTATTAAGATCTTTTTAAAACCATGAAAAAATTCAAACACCTTACAATGGTCGTACTGGCCATTGCTTCTATTTTTGCACTCATTGGCCCTATGACCGTCAGTGCTGCAACCACCCCAAGCTTAGGAAGCGCTGATAGCTATGGCGTGCTTTCAAGTACCTACACCAACACCGTATCAGGAACGACTATTAATGGTGACGTGGGATTTACCACCGGACCGGTAGTGCCACCGGGCGGCAGTCATGCCAATTATGGATCCGGTAGCTTCTACTCTGCCGCCGGATCAGCGCAAGCCAGTGCGTTAGCTGACCTCAATAGCCAAGCGTGTACGTTCACGTTTGCACCAGGTGCGATCAATCTTTCTACTGATTCCACGCACGGTACGATCGGGGTCT
>JAQBRM010000015.1 GCA_028286485.1 Candidatus Nomurabacteria bacterium | reverse complement strand
CATGCCCGTTGCGATCGAACTGGGTAATGCCGGCCGACTCCGTCACGGTGCCATTCACCCGCAGCAAGACCAGCAGCCCCACTTTTGCACCGATGGAAACTTGATTGCTTTCACTGGAGGGCGGCGTATTGCTCCAAAAAATAACGGCAAAATATCCTCCCGGTTCAGTGCCTTTGGGAATGGCGATCGTGTAGGGAATCTTTGCCACTTGTCCGGGGGTAAGCGTCACTTGTGTAGGGATGACACCGAGCCATGTATCCAAACCGCTCTGTTCAGCACTGAAGGCCGGAGCACCGGTTTCGCCTTGGGCGCTGAAGTTTTCGTACGATGCATAAAATGTCTGAGTGGTACCCTGTTCATTGATCAACGTGAACTCCCCCCCCACAGTGGTGCCGGCGTCACCATTTATTTCAATGCGGGCGGGCGAGAGCGTAAGGGCATACACGGGGATAGGGGAAAAAATTCCTACCATGCAGAATACGAACATGCTGCCGACAATCAATGCGGCAATTTTTTTGCGTAAAAAGTTGTTAGAAGTTTGCGGTAGCGACATAGGTAAGGGTGGTCGTGTAATTTCCCGCCGGAGTTAATGTCGCGATA
The DNA here is from genome assembly GCA_028286485.1 of Candidatus Nomurabacteria bacterium. Taxonomy (GTDB): domain Bacteria; phylum Patescibacteriota; class Minisyncoccia; order Phycocordibacterales; family UBA9973; genus UBA4124. Next base: position 21,518 of record JAQBRM010000015.1, on the reverse strand, counting down.
TTGGCCGCATAATTCACGTTATAGGTGGTAGTGGTGCTGGGGCCGGCAGCGGTGGCAAATGTTTGGTTTGAGAGCGGAGCGGTGCCAAAGCCGTAATTGCCGGCAGCACCGTTAAAAGGAGCACTGACTACACCGGTACCGCCCGAAGCGGCAGTGCGAATGCCGAATTGCTCGGTACCGGCCGCCAAGGCTACGGCGCTGGCACCCGGAATAGCGGCAATAGTAGTTGCTCCCGAGGTAAGGGTGGCGCCGGAAATTGCCACGGTATACCCGCTGGCACTGTTCGTACCGGCAGTGATATTGTGCGCATTGATCGGTTCACTGGTGGCGCCTACCGAGTCGGAGGTGGCGTACCGCGTGTTGGCAGTGGTAAGCGTGCCAAATCCGATTGAGTTGTTGGAAATGGCAAATGAAAATATCTGGGACACGGTCGCCGTCACCGCCACCTGACTGTTGGTGAGGATCGGCACGGTGATAGACCCCGTATCGGTATTGGAAGTGATATTGATAGTATACGTTGTCGCACTGGAGGGGTTAACGGAGTTGGTGCTATCGTAGGTAATAATGACCTTATCGTTTGTTGCCACCGCCGCCGCGCCTATTCCGCTGGTCGGGGTCGTCAATGTGAGCGTAAGATTGTTGGTAGTGGAGAAAGCCGCGCCCCATGTCGTGGCGCCGGGAGTTGAAGTCAGTGTCTCGACATGTTCCAAACCGGTTGAGGGTCCATGGCTGAATGAGAGCGATGAAATAGTCTTGCCGCCGAAATTAAAGCCGGATGGAAAGACGATAATGATGGCTTGGGAGGTCGCGTTCAACGGAGTACTCGCCGTGTACCTGATAACATGCTTTGAATTGGCGCTAATGGTCTGATTGTCCATGGTGTCTGACATGCCCGTCAATGATGAGGCGTCGACAATAAGCGCAGCGGTCGGCATCATGGACATCAGTATTGCCGCAATGAGCAGGGTGGCACTAAATTTTTTGATGATTTTTTTAACCATTGAAGTTATAAGCTGAGGGGTGCGTACCATTCATAGTATATATGTTGCGTGTATAATACACAACGTATAATCGTGAATGATGACAGTCAAAATTTTAATAATTGGCGGTAATCTCGTACGTCAGCGTGGTACTGTAGGTGCCGGCAGGATCCAACGTCGCGGCATTGGCCAAATAGTAGGCATTCAAGGTGGCCACCGCACTGGGACCGCTGGTCGAGGCGATAGTGGCGAGGGTGTTGGCGGCAAAATTCCAGTTCTGACTCGTCTGATCGTACGTGGTCGGCACGCTGGCGATACCGGTGCTCAGCAATGACAGCGCAAACTGGTTGGTGCCGGCCGTACCGGTGCTCGAACCGGACACGGTGGCAGGGCTGATGGTGGCGGCCCCCGAGGTTAAGGTGCCTCCAATGTAGTTGATAGTGTAACCATTGCTGGCATTCGTGGAAGCGCTGATGGTGTGGGCGGGGGTGACACTGCTGCTGCCACCCGTCGTAGTGGCGTACCGCGGACCGCTGATGGTCAGCGGTCCGAACGATAGCACATTGTCGGAAATTGAAAATGTTATGGTTTCTTGCACGGTGACGTGCATTTCATTGGATACGGCGATGACATTGCCGAACGCATCAAGCGTCTGTACTATCAAATAATAATCTCCCGGCGTCTGATTGAAGTAGCTGTAGGTCAACGCGGTGCTGGCAAAGGTATACGTGTACGGTCCGCCGCTGGCGGTGGCAATGCCGATATTGTATCCCGATATGTTGAAGCCTCCGGTCGCGGTGCTGGCAGTCCATGTGGCGATGATGGTGGAACCGCTGGTGGAAGCGCCCAACGTACCGGGTATCACCTCGGGAAACTGCAGGAAGCCATCACGGCCTTTGTAGCTGGCGGAAGACCCGTTGTCACCGGAAATGTTCAAGTTGCCGGCCGAATACATTTTGAAACTGCCGCTGGATTGGTACCCCCCGCCGGTACCGATGACCGGATCACGGACGATAAAGTCAGTACTGGTGAGGTCTTTTGCCAAGACTGCCGTACTGAAAGAATACATTATAATGATAGCCGCAATGAGTGCTCGCTTCATTCCTCTAGTGTAGCAAAAAATCACCGTTAACGGATTTCCATATCGGAACGGGATTGAATGTCACTGACTAATGTTTTAAAAACTATTTCCACTTCCCCGTCGGTCAGCGTTTTTTCCGGTGATTGAAATACCAAGCGATATGCCATACTTGTTTTATCTTCTTTATTAAATGTATCGAACAGTACCGCAGGGCGCGCACAGTGTTGTCGTGCAAAGTCCGTCACCATGGTTTGCAATGATTGTGACGCGTCTTCGTTGCTCACCCAGACGGCAATGTCGCGCGTGATGAACGGATAGGGAGACCATGGGATGAATGAGGCCGGAGCGGTGTTCGCTACGCGAACACCGCTCGTACGTACTTCTTCCAAGGGATACTCCTCCACACTCCATTCCTTCACGCCATGTTTATCGGCAGTCGCCACATGGACACTCTCCCCGTCTTTCGCAAAGACCGTTCCAACTTCAAAAATTTTCACTTCCTCCACGCCGAGCAGTGCCGCATTCAAACGATTCATATCATGACTCTCTTTCAATGCATCGCTGAGATTGCTTCGCAAGGCGCTTTTGTCTTTCGATCCATATGCAATGTACACGTCGCCTTTCTTACGGAAGCTGTATGTCATGACTTCACTGTAGCCTTGTGCGGAAAGTGAAAACTTTATCGCGCGAATTTTTTCATACTGTTCATTAAATTCAATCGTTGGTGTAAAAGGTAGTGAGGCAGCAGGAATATTCTCATAGCCGATGACACGACCTATTTCTTCCGCCATATCATGCGCGCCCGTAATGTCGTGCCGCCATAATGGCGTGTGCAAGACATACTGCTCAGCATTTTTTTGATAAGAATAACCATATCTATCAAGGACTTTTACAATGTGTGCATCGGTAATAGTATGACCGAGCAATCGTTGGATATCGGTCAGGGTGAAAGAAATTTCTCGCGCCGTTTGCGGATGCGGATAGTAGTCTCCCGCCGCTACTACTGTACCTCCGGCCAAAATTTGAACGAGGCCGATCAGTTTTGCGCGTGCACTTTCCACTACATACGGTGCGAGATTATTTTCAAATCGTTTCGATGCGTCAGTCGGCAGTCCGAGCGTGCGGGATGTCTTGCGTACACTGGTGGCATCGAAGTTGGCAATTTCCAGAATAATGGAAGTCGTATCACTCGTCACTTCGGCGGCCGTACCCCCCTTCACTCCGGCGATTGCCAATGCTTTCTTCTCGTCAGCAATCACCATCATGCCTTCCTTCAATAGCTTCTCCTCACCACCCAACAAGGTGATGCTTTCTCCGCTAGATCGGATCTCGCGGACAACGATGCTGCCCGATACTTTATCGGCATCAAAAACGTGGGCGGGCTGCCCGAGATCAAGCAATATAAAATTGGTGGCATCGACAACATTGTTGATCGATCGTTGCCCGACCGCTTCCAGTTTTTTGACCAGCCACTCCGGTGACGGTCCCACGCGTACATCATCAATACGCACTGCGGCATACCGCAGACATGTATCTGTTTGCACATCAATAGGCACCTCCGCGGAAACTGTCGGCGTTGTGTATTCAATCGCATTGAAATTCAAATCAAGCAGTCCGGCAATTTCCCGTGCCATGCCGTGATGGCTGAGGCAGTCACCCGCCCTATCAGGCAAGACCTTGATATCAAAAATTGTATCGCCATCTATGAATTCTGTTTGCTCAACTTCAAAGGCATGAAAAATAATAGTCTCTCGCAACGTTTCGGGTGTGGGCAAGGGATCTTCAATATGTGATTGTACCCAGTTATAAGAATATTTCATACAGTTGTTAAGTACTTAGTGTTTAACATGTCCATTGGTTAAGTCGCAAATCACCTTGATAAAAATATCGCACATCGGTAACGCCAAATTTCACATTGGCCAAGCGATCAACACCCATGCCGAATGCAAAGCCGGTGACTTTTTTCGGATCATAGCCGACCGCTTCCAAGACATGCGGATGCACCATGCCGGCACCGGCCACTTCCAGCCATTTCACTTCGCCGTTTTTTATTACCTTTACATCCACCTCCACGCTTGGCTCGGTAAAAGGAAAGAAGCTCGGACGTAATCGCACTTCCGTATTTTCATCAAAAAGTTCCTTGAAGAAGGATACCAATGTTTGTTTGAGATTCTCCACGGTAATTCCTTCTCCTACCACCAACCCTTCAATCTGATGAAACTGTGCTTCATGAGTGGAGTCGGTCGCTTCATTACGAAAGACCTTGCCGGGAGCGATGATGGCAAACGGTGGCTGATGATTTTCCATGTAGCGAATCTGCACGGGGGATGTGTGCGTGCGCATGACAAAACCGGGACGGTCTTTGATAAAAAACGTGTCCTGCATATCACGGGCCGGATGATCCTTTGGTACGTTCAATGCGTCGAAGTTATGCCATTCATCTTCCAGCTCCGGACCGGTGGCAATGGAAAATCCTTGCGTGGCAAAAATGCCGTATATTTCTTCCAGCACTAAGGTGAGCGGGTGTAGGGTGCCTTTTACTTCTTCCATAGTTTCTTTATTTTACCCCAAAAAGAAGTATTATCCTTGCATCCGTCCGGACATACTCGTGCGCCGTTTTTTGCAATAGTATCAGTCTGACACTGGTCACACAAAATCATATGTTTGTTGCAAGCCTTGTTGGCACAATTGATAAACTGTTCACTGGCTGCGCCGCAATGATCACACGTGCCGATGACTTTGTGTTTCGGATCGTCAGTATAGAAACCGAGCATCAGTCGTCGATCGAATACATACAGCTTGCCTTCGAAATCTTCATTGGGATACAGCTCCATGTATGACACGATGCCGCCATCGAGCTGATAGACATCAGTGAAACCTTGGGTGATGAGATAGCCGCTGGCTTTCTCGCAACGCACGCCACCGGTACATACGGTCACAACGGTCTTATTTTTGAGGTGCTTGATGCTGTCAATAATTTTCGGCAGGTCACGAAAGTTTTCCAATGGCGGACAAATTGATCCTGCAAACTTTCCTACTTTATGTTCATAGGCATTGCGCATGTCGATAATATAAAATTCCTTTCCTTCATGAATCCAACTATGCAATTCCGTCGGTGGTAAATGCTTGCCCGTCACTTCATTGGGATCAATATCACAAACACCGAGATTACCGGTCACAATTTCATCGCGTACTTTCACGGAAAGTTTTGGAAATGCTTCGCCGGTACCCACACTTCTCTTAAAATGAATATGGTGGAAGCGTTCGTCTTTTTGCATATCCACTAGAAACGCTTCGGTATCGGCAACAGCACCTTCGAAGGTGAAATTAATCCCTTCGGCTGCGACAATCAATCTGCCTTTGAGATTATATTGCTGGCACAAATCAAAAATCCAGTCCCTGACTGCTTCAGGGTTTTCAAGGTGTACATACTTATAGAATAAGAGGATTTGCCGCTCTTTCATAAACCAGAGCTTACCAGAAAAGAGATGTTATGTATACTATATATGGGCCTATTACGAAGGCCGATTTATTAGCAATTAGACACAACAATTATATGCTACGTTGGGCTGTTATATTTTTGATTATTGCACTCGTTGCGGCATTGTTTGGATTTGGCGGAGTAGCCGGTACGGCCGTGGGCATTGCCAAGATCCTCTTCTTTATCTTTATTGTGTTGTTTATCATCAGCCTGTTGGTTGGCGGTTTTGCGGCCAAGAAAGTGAAGAATGCAGTGGATGAAACGTTGAGATAAGTACGGATGAAAGGCCGCCCCCTACGGGGGCGGCCTTTCTGCCTGAGCGAGCTATACTATAGCCATGTCCGAAGAACCGACTGATATCGAGCTTATCCATGCCACCTTGCAAGACAATGAGTCATATCGTCACGTCATCGCCCGCTACCGACCCAAGCTATTGCGCTACATCGGCCGTCTCGGCGTGCGGGATGGGCAGCAGCAAGAAGATATCTTGCAGGAGGTATTTATCAAGGTCTACCGCCACTTGAATGCGTACAATGAAGCCTTCCCTTTTTCCTCATGGATATACCGCATCACGCACAATGAGACCATGAGCTACTTCCGTCGGAAGCGCCTGCAGCCGTTATCGCTCGATGTACTCCTGCACGCCGATCTGATATTTCCCGCCGCTGAAATACCGGCAGAAGAAACATTCGATCCCGAACGTATTACCATGGTACTCAATCAACTCGATCAAAAATACAAGGATGTCATCGTTCTTAAATATTTTGAAGATAAGAGTTATGATGAAATGGCGGATATCCTGCAAAAACCTCCCGGCACCATTGCCACGCTCATCAATAGAGCGAAGCAAAAACTGAAAGTTTTGCTTGAAACAAAAAACATATGAATGAAACATTTGATGACAAGGTAATAGCAAAAATCAAAACTGCTCATCTGAAGCCGATTTCACGGTGGTACTTCACCACCCGCACGTGGGCCTTAACCGTATTGATTATCATTGCCACGTTTCTGTCCAGCGTCGGGGTGACGCTTATACTGTTTTTACTGACCGATCATGATTGGTTTGCCGTGTCATATCTCGACGAAGGATTGCCGCTGCATATCCTGAAAACCATTCCCTATCTGTGGCTGATAATTATCTTCATCGTCGTCGCTATTATTTACAGCAGTATCAAACAGGTCGGTCGCGGCTATCGCTATCCGCAACGGAAAATTATCGGGGTAAGCCTGCTGGCCAGCGTCCTCATCGGCACTGCGTTATTTATCTCCGGAGCGGGCACTTATTTGGATACCTACTTGGAGCGTACGGTCCCTTTTTATGACAATCTCATTGTCACCAACAAGGACATTTGGGTGTATCCGGAACAAGGACTGCTATCGGGCACCATCACTGCAATCGATGGCGATACCTTTTCCATTACTGACAGTGATGAACAACCTTGGGTTGTTACGATGGATTCGGATACTCAAGAAAATACCCCTTTACGCATTGAAAAATCAGTTAAAATTGTCGGTACGATGACCGATGGCAGCCATTTCAACGCTTCTCTTATCCTCCCGTGGCAGAAATGAAAGAAAATATCTCCCTTCGCGTATTAAGGGGGTACGTCATATTATTAAGTTAGTTATTACATTTTAATTCATGAATAAAAAATTCCTTACGGCCGCACTGGTCGTGCCTATGGCTGTCGTGGCTATTGCCTCAGCCGCCTTCGCACAAAGTGCCGCTGTTACTACCGGCACCACCGCTACTACCAATCCGGCATTGGCAGCTGATCGCCAAGCATATGTTGCTGACAGTGCTACCTTGAAGACCGATAGCGCGCAGCTGACAACCGATCAAAAAGCATTGGTGGCTGCAAAAACGCAGAAGAACAGCGGGGCGATTTCAGCCGCACAAACCGCTATCGCCGCTGACAAGGCCGCCGTGAAAACCGACAGTGCGAAAGTGAAAGCTGATGCGAAAAAAATCGCCGCTGACCGCACCGTGGTGAAAAAAGTCGTAAAAAAAGCAGCCAAGGCTGCGAAGAAAGCCACTCAATAAGAAATATCACCAATTAAAAATCAGCGAGGACTTTCCTTGCTGATTTTTAATTGGTGATATTCAGAGCAAACGAATGATAAATAAAACAATTGCTGCAACAAGCAGGATATGGATGAACCATCCCACTACGTGAAAACCGATAAATCCAATTGCCCATAAAACGAGCAAGATAATTGCAATAGTAACGAGCATAAAGAAATATAATTAACTCTTACAATTAGGGTTTCCGTCGAACCGGAACCCTCTATAAGTAAAGCACACTCATTTTTAAATGGAAGAGGTGGATTGTGTGGAGTCAGGTCGCAGGTCCAAACAGACTGAATTCATGCAATATCGCTGACCGGTAGTGTTTTCAGGACCGTCAGGAAAAACGTGACCGAGGTGCGAGCCGCATTGCGCGCAGACGACTTCCACCCGGCTCATGCCATGACTGGTGTCTTCCTTGAATTCCACCGCGCCCGGCAAGGCATCATCAAATGAGGGCCAGCCGCTTTTCGAATCAAACTTGGCGTCGGATGAAAATAACGGATTGCCACAGGCTACGCAAACATACGTACCCTTGGTATCCTCATGCACATACTTTCCCTTGAATGGCATTTCGGTTTCCCCCGCTCGTAATACCGCATACTGTTCAGGCGTCAGTTCTTTCCGCCATTCTTCCTCTGTTCGTGTTATTTTTTCCATTTAGTTGTTTTCTATACTAATTAATAAATCGGCGAATTCTTTTTGTACCTTTTCCAATTTCGGATTGATAATAATCTGACAATAGCCGGCATTGGCATGATTGGCGTAGTAGTCCTTGTGATAGTCTTCCGCTTCGTAGAATATTTCCAACGGTACTACTTCAGTCACGACTGGTGCTCCGTCATTATTGGACTCATTGATATGTTTGATGAAATCTTCCGCTTCAATTTTTTGCTCCGGCGTAGTGTAGAAAATAACGGAGTGGTACTGGGTGCCGACATCATTGCCTTGCTGGTTTTTTGTCGTGGGGTCATGACTGGCAAAAAATACCGTGAGCAGGCTTTTATAAGAAACCAGTGCCGGATCATATATGATCTGCACCACTTCGGCATGGCCGGTATCCCCTTCCGATACTCGTTCATAGGTCGCATCTACGGCTAGCCCTCCGGCATAGCCCGGCAAGACCGAGGTCACGCCCCGCATCATTTTGAATACCGCCTCCGTGCACCAGAAACATCCTCCGCCAAAGACCGCTACCTCTTTTTTCATTTCATTCATATGAGTAGTATACATCCTACGTGAAAGGATTATTCCGCTATCTAACCGAACGTGAAAGTATAGGCATCCAATCCCGCCCCTTGCACTTCTATGTGCAGCGTATGTGATCCATAGTCCGTACCATCGATCAGGTCATACAATCTGTTGGCTTGAATGGTGCTGCTGCCATCGGCATTCACATCCGCTCCGGCATTAATACCGGGTAGCTGCCCATCAATGGTGATTTTCAATTTCACCGGATTCTTGGCGCTCGCTACCATGTAGACATGTTTGGCACTGTAATGATAGGTAATGCCGGCTGTCGGGCTGACCGTTTCCGCATACTGATTTTGAAAATTCCATGTGCCATCCAGATATAAGGCGTTGATTTGTGAAGTGTTGCCAAGGTTGGGGGTCAATGTTTGGTTGCCGACTGTTCCTTGCGTGCCATTGGCCAGATACTGGTTGCGCGCGGCTCCAAAATACGTCTCAGGACTTTGCACGCCGTTATTATCCAGTGGAATGGCTTTGAGTGGATCAACGATGCCGGTCGGTGTCGCTTGATTGGTGCCGAGCCGCTGAGCCCGTTCGGTCAGTGCCGCTTGAATGGCTTGTTCGGTCGCGGCATAGTCCCCCTCGCCGATATGGTTGTGTACGACATAGCCGTCGATATCGATCAAATACTCATTCGGCCAGTATTGATTGTTGTAAGCGTTCCATGTGCCCATGTCATTATCCAATACTACTGGATAAGTGATACCGGCCTTCTGCACGGCGGCAGCCACATTGGCGTAATTTTTTTCAAAATCAAATTCCGGCGCATGCACGCCCACTATGACCAAGCCATCATCCTTGTATTTGTCATACCAGGCATTCAGATATGGAATGGTGCGCTGGCAGTTGATGCAGCTGTACGCCCAGAAATCAATCAGTATGACTTTCTTACCGACCAGATCCGATAGCTTGAAAGGGGTGCTGTTGATGAAGCCGGCGGGTGCAACCAGTTCCTTGGCCATGGGATAGTGCATGGCTTTGCTGGCTACTACTGCGGCGGTCACATCCGGCGCAGTACTACTATCGATGTGCGGTGATTTTTTGGCACTGATGAAAATGATTGCTACGATAATCAATAGTGATACGATACCGAGTGTTATTTTTTTATTTGTTGGTGTCATGAGAATATAATTATTTTTTAATGGCGGTCGACGCAAGATATGAAAGGAAGCCGGGGATGATCGGCAGAATACAGGGACTGAAGAATGAACACAGTCCGGCAAAAAACGCGATACCGAGATTGAATATACTGAACGAGCTGATGTTGCCGCCGGCACTGGTGCCGATGTTGAGATTGGTGAGCGCGGTGGTGAAAAATTGAATATTGGCGATTTGTGAAAGCTCGGATGTGAAAATGAGAATGCCGATGATGATCAACAATATGCCAAAGAAGTATTCCAAGTACTTCAGCCAGCTTCCTGCTCGATCAATGAAGGCTTGAGCACGGCCCGTAAACAATCCCACCAGTAGGAATGGAATACCAATGCCGAGCGTGTACGCCATCAGCAAAATAAAGGCACTGCCGGCATGCACGCTGGCCAATGCCAGAATTGCGCCGAGCGCGGCACTGACGCATGGTGTCCACCCGACGGCAAAGGCGGCGCCGAACATGAATGATGTCAGGTAGTACGAGCCGAATGTTCGCTTCACTGCAATAGTATGATCGCGGGTCAGAAAGACCGGCTGGATCAGTTTCAACAGGAACAATCCGAACAGGATGATAATCACTCCCCCGATTCGACCAAGCCACGTCTCCACTTCATAGGAGGCGTGCGCCAAGACGGTTTGCAATAATATACCGACGATGGAAAAGACTACTGAGAAACCCAGGACAAAAAATACGCTACTCAGAAATACAGTCCAATTCCGCTTCGGTTTTTGTTCCATCATATATGAGCAGTATAGCCGATATCGCTCCCTTGCGGGTAGAAAAATAAGTCAGCAGAAGATTGCTGCCATGCTTCCTGCACAGGAGCCAAGATGCGCCATGTTTCCAAGACTTCTTCTTTTGACACAAAAAATTCTTTCCGGCCTTGCATAGCGTCGAGAAAAACATGTTCGTAGGCATTACTGCCATTGTGCAGGGAAATCACTTCGCTCGCTTTGTCTTTGTAAAAAATATGTATGTCGGTCGTTTTGCGGTCCAATGCCTTGCCGGTCTTCAGTACGATAGGAAAATTATTTTTTGTGTTCAAAGTTATTGATACCAATGTCTCTACTACGCTGTCAGGATTCCGTACGGCTTCACGATAGCCGATGTATTGTCCCCGCTTCACATGTTCCGCGATAGGAGTGGGTATCGAAAATTCTTTCAACGCCGCCAAACGATCGCACGGTGACACCACCATCGCTGCAGTTTCCAACAGATGGCTCTGTACGAAGTCACGCAGGGCGCCGGTTTGCTCATAGAAATTGCCGCGACCTTCGATGCCGATGGATTCGCTGGCAATAATTTCGATGCGTTCGAGCGCACTTTCTTCCATACGGCGAGTGGAAAGCGCGCGAACGCAATCCTTCTGCAAATAGTGATCAACACGATACACCTGTTCATCGGAAAAATACCTTGCAATGTCAGTAACAAGGGCAGCGGCGTTTTCTTGATCGCGACCGAATGGTTTTTCCAATAATAATTTCGTATCCGGCACTGCCGCCAGTCCGCTCTCCCCCAAACGTTTGATGATGGGCATGGACACCATCGGTGCCACGGACAAATAAAATAATCTTTGCGCGCTGTTGCCGAACTCTTTCTCTATGCTCTCCAAATATTCTTTCAAGCGCTGATAGTCGGCCGGATCGTCCAAATCCATTTTGAATAGTTCCGCATCGTCGCGCCGTGTCACCCCCATCAGCTTGAATTGCGCCGGCAATAGGCCTCTTGCTTTCAGGCTGTCTATTGCCGGCAGCAGCTTGCGCTTGGCCAAATCACCCGTAATGCCTATGAGAATAAGAATCGTTGGTTTCATTATAAAACAGGTTCTCTCTTACCTTTCTTAAACCAGCGGCCTTCCAAAGAATACTTGTCATACCCATGCATGATGAAGACGAGGTTCACACCGATCAAAATGAGATGCGGCCAGACCACCTCCCCGAAATAAAATAGTGACAACGTCAGGAACATCAGGAAGAATAATGCCGTGAAGCGGATTTCAATACCGAGTATGAAAAATATGCCGATCAACGTTTCAATGATCAATGCACCGAGTACGACGAACAGCGGCGCGAAGTGGAAATAGTGTGTGAGGTGGTATTGCGTAACGGTATCGAGTGCCAGTTGGCTATGAAAAAGTTTCGCATACCATGAGGCGTACAGCGCCGAGATACCGAATAGCACGCGCAGAATCGGAAATGCATACGGTTCGAATTTCCGCTTCCATACTCCGCCGGCCAATATCATGTTGATGAGGATTTCTCCGAGATAGTTCACGTAGGTCAGCATGTATGAGTGGTACATTACTACCGCCGCAATAAATATCAGCAGTGCCACAAACGCACTCTCCCAGACATACCAGCCCATGACAATTAATATACCGATGACATAGAGCGCAATACGTACCAGCATCGCGTGACTGCCGAACAATTGCGGCAAAGGAATTTCCGGACCGAACAATGCATTATAGTAGGCCGCCGCAATGAGACTGAGGCCAAGCGTTAGTCGAGCAACAATCGGCGCGTAGCGTTTTATTTTCATCAGCAGTGGATCAATGGCACTTTCCACACGACGTGAAATGGAAATAAGGAATACCCCTACTACCAAAATCACGCCGATCATGGCCCCCAGGAAAAATTCCATCTGATTGGTTTTGATCAGGCTAAATGGATCAGGCGATGGATTGGTAATATCCTGATGAATAGTGGCGGGTGTCAGCACGTACACTTCATGCGCAAACGTCAGATGCGTGGTACACAGCAACACTGCAAGGACAGAAATAACAAATAGGATTTTCTTGTACATGCCAATAGTATAACAGATGGAATCCGACCTATTTTTTTCCGATCTTCCATACCCCTTTATTGCGAAAAACGTAAATATTGTCTGAAAAAGTAGAATATTTACGTTTTATAGCTTTATTATTGTGTCGTTATTTTTATCTTTCAGTGCTTGTTTTTTGGCTGCTTCATTGAAGTCTCCAAGAGTATATTCACCTTTAGCAAATAGTTTACACAGCTCGCAATCACAATCTCCGTCAAACACATCTTCAATACCAAGATTCAGAGAATCAAGCCAATCCTCCATCACCCCGCAAACCTCATCGAAACACCATTGGCTCCATCCGTGTATCCAACCGGTAGGGCTTTTATCCAAAATGGGTATGGCGTGTTGCAATGAATCATTATTTTCTGCCAATACAACAATAATTTTTTTATACAACAACTGTTCCTTTTTATTTCCTTCCTTTAAAAAAGTATCGGCAAATTCATTGAACCATTCTATCTGTGATGATTCTGCGATAGGCGGGACTTCTTTATACCGCGGATCTTTTACCAGCTTTTGAAGGATTTTATTTTCTGTCTTTATTTGTACCACCCCAACATCTCCGGAAATGGTATCAAAAAAATAACAGTTGTTGCCGCTATAATCCTGCAGAGCGGTTACTATTCCTTCTTCATCTATAGGCACGCCGGTTGATAATGTAAACATACAATCCAGTATACCCTTTTACTGTTAAAGAAAAACAAAAGTTATTATAAATAAAGAAAAAGTTCCTAGTTCCTAATGTACTAGGAACTTTCCTTACTTTGATTTCTTTTTCTTTGCAGGGAGAGCTGCTTTCTTCGCTTCTTTTTCCAACAGCTTCATTTCTTTCTTTATTTTCTTGATATGAGTTTCTGGTTTTAGGTCTTCGGGCAATCTGCCGCCAATATCTTTTATAGTCTGTCGTACTTTGCCGCCAACCATGAAGTGCGCCCGATTTGCAGCATTTTCAGTTTTGATATCATCTTTCTTCAGTTTCTCGTCTGTCTGCGTTATTCGAAAAAGGTTTGCAGCGAGTTCTGTTGCACCTGCACGGTCAAGAAGCTCTCCTTTCTTGATACCTTTCTTTGCTTCTACATTCGATGCCGAAGTCCCGTACAACCCTCTGTATCCCGCATCATTAAAAAGTCCGAAGTTCGATACGCCCGCCTCCTTTGCTGTTCTGAAAAGCTTCTTGTTTCCATCAACAACTTCTCCTCGTATAAAAAGTCTTTTTTCCGCATCGGGTAATTTATCAAAAAGTTCTTGACGTCTTGTTTGAACTGCAAAATATGTTTGAGCGAGGGCGATTTCAGCTATTTTAGGGTCGCCATTTTGGGCTATCAAATAACAAGCATAACGGTCTAGCTTCCAGTCCTTTACTGCTCGTCTACTACCAGACCCTATATCTACCATTTTAGTCAACTGGCTAAAATGGTTTTCTACCACCTGACCACTATTTAATGCCGCACGAGCCCCTCTATTTACTAGTTCGTCAAATGCCTGCCATGTGGAATACCCAAGTAGTGGAAATAGCTCTCGGGCACTCCAATACTCAGTGCCGTTTTCGTCTATATGCTTTATTTCTTCAAAGCCCTTGTTAGGACTGTTGACCATATCTGTTGTCATTGGCGATAGTATAAACCTTCTGTTAGGACATTACTACTATCTGTCCAAAAATAACAAAAAGAAAAATTCAATTTGGTTAGAACTAGAAAACCTCCTATTCAAGGAGGTTTTCTAGTTCTTTTCCTTCATGGGTGCCGTCGTAGAGGAAGTCAGAACTATTTTTGCAGAGCGAAATGACGCTACTATATACATTCCAACCTTCCGTATCGACGATTTAATCGCTTCTTGAGTAAAAACTCACTTATTCAGTTTTATTCTCCCCGATTATCTTCTTTACCTCTTTCTCAAAGTCAGAGTCAATCCTTTGATGCTTGTTAAATTCCTTATATTCAGAAATTGCCTTCTCATCAGCATCAGCCTTAGAAATACGTCCTTTTCCCTCAAGGATTTGATATTCGTTGAAGGTCAAAAATTTATCAACGCTTTCGGCAAATTCTTGCATGGTAAATGTTTGTTTACGCTCAACAACACCTTCAATGTAGTCAAAAAAGCTATTAACGGAACGCTCAAGTTTTTTTATTTCATCTTCTTGTAAGTAGTTTTTTGCGATGGTTACATCTGATTGCAGTATCCTATTGGGATTTTTCCATGTTGTTAAGCCCATGTTTGGTTGTTCATGGTCAGCTTTAGTATAAATAATTTCTGCAGCAGTTTGTCCGACAATCGCATAGTGGAATTTATTTTGCACCATGGCATAAAAATCTTTTGCCTCTTGGGAGTCCTTAAGATAGTCGGTACTGCATTCTGCAAAGATGTCGGTAATCTGTAGCCATATACGCCGTTCACTGGCACGGATGGAACGGACCCGTTCAAGGAGTTCTTTGAAGTAATCAACGCCAAATAATTTATTACCTTGTTTCAATCGTTCATCATCCAAAACAAATCCCTTAATAATAAAGTCACGAAGCACCTGCGTTGCCCAAATACGGAAGTGTGTGGCCTGCTTAGAGTTCACTCTATACCCCACAGCTATGACTACGTCAAGGTTGTAGTGCATGGTGTCGTAGTCTTTGCCGTCTGCGGCAGTTATTCGGAAATTCCTAACAACTGAATTTTCGTCCAATTCGCCTGTTTCAAAGATATTCTTGAGGTGTTCGTTTATGGTAGGGATTGACACATCAAAAAGCTCTGCCATCAGCTTCTGTGTCAGCCATACCATTTCTCCTTCTACTCGAACCTCAATTTTAGGATTACCTGTTTCTGCCGTAAAAATAAGGAATTGTGCCGTTGTATTTTTTTGTGGAATATTATCTTTTTCCATAAGTAATTGCATTCTAGCATATACCTATCAAGAAAAAATAAAGGGTTTTCGGCTACTTATACCTCCAGTGTAAACGCTTAAAATTCAATTTGGTTAGAACTAGAAAATCCCTCTACTAAGGGATTTTCTAGTTCTTTTCTTTAATGGGTGCCTATCGGGAATTGAACCCGAATCGAAGGTTCCACAAACCTCAGTGTTAACCATTACACCATAGGCACCATATGTATCTCGCCGTAGTAAAACGCAGGAGTATATTGCTTACAACATTGTGGATGCGGTAAGGCTTCAGTTATACCAGAATAGCCGTTAAAAATCTAGATTACAGGAAAAAGGTCACGCCGACCAAGAAAAGAATCGTGGAGGTGATAGCGGAGCCGAGACACCAGATGCACCACTGCTTGATGACGACACGCTGCACACGTACGAGGTAGAGGGAGAAGAGAAAGCCGGCGGTAATCAGCACGAAGAGGATAACAGAGTAGGCGGACACTTTGCCGGGAGAAACAAAGAAGAGCAGGAAGAAGATCAAGGCGTAGTAGGCGATGCCGAGCACGCTGTTGGAAATACCAAACGTCTTGGCCTGCGGGCTGCCCAGTACGGTCTCGCATGGAGCGCGGCGGGGACAGCGCAACGGCCGCTTTTTACTATGGCGCTCATGGATATAGATAGCGATACTGAAGCCGAGGGCCGATGCCAATAGTCCGATCATGATATTCATATGCCTTTTATTGTACGCCCCAATTGCTTCAAGGCAATACCCCCCTGTATTCAAAGGATTTTTGGTAAATACCACATTACTTGACTTTTAGCAAACTATATGCTATCATGTAATTAAAGAAATCAAACAGTAATCACTTAAAAAGATCATTATGAAAAAGTACATTCTGAACCTTGTAACCGAATTGGAAGCAGTAGCAAATTACAGAGGGAAAAAAGCATTGATTATCGGCGCGCTTGCCGTTGTCGGAGGAAGTGTACCGGCACTCTCTGCACTACTGAGCTAATACTCTCGAAAAAACATGGGCCGCATTCCAAAAGAATGCGGCTTATTTTATTTCTCCTTTTTATAATACTTCTTCCCTTTCAGCTTGTCGGGCAGCAGATCCTCATCAGTGTATTTTTCATACCCTTCACCATAACCGATATCCTTCATCAGCTTGGTCGGTGCATTGCGAATTTTCAATGGGATGGCAAGATTGCCCAGCTTCTTGGCATCATCCATGGCGGCATTGTACGCATAGTATGATGCTTTGCTTTTCGGTGCATTACAGAGATAGACCACGGCGTGCGAAAGATTGATGCCGCATTCCGGCATACCGATGGTTTCCACGGCACGAAAGACTGCATTAGCCAAAACAAGCGCGTGCGGATCTTCCATGCCGATATCTTCAGACGCGAATATCACCATGCGTCGCGCGATGAACTTCGGATCTTCGCCGCCTTGCAGCATGCGCGCAAGATAGTACAGCGCCGCATCGGGTTGTGATGCACGCATGCTTTTAATGAATGCACTGACGGTGTTGTAATGCTCTTCCCCGCCCTTATCGAAACGCAGATGCGTATCTTGGAGTGATTGCGTAATCGTTTCTACACTCACGGTGGTATAGAGTTTGCGTGCGGTATCAATCAATGACAATGCCTGGCGTGCATCGCCATTGGCGATTTGTGTGATGAAGGCTTTGGTATCATCACCCATATCCACGCCGGTCCGATTGATGATGGTGATGATTTCTTCCTCGGACAGCGGATTCAAGGTGAAGACGCGTAGACGTGAGAGCAATGCGGAGATGACTTCAAAGCTCGGATTCTCGGTGGTGGCACCGATCAGTGTCAGCTGCCCGCTCTCGACGAATGGCAGCAGGAAATCCTGCTGCGCTTTGTTGAAGCGATGGATCTCATCCAAAAATAATATTTTTGGTCCGAATAGTGTGCCGCCCTCGATGATTTTTCGTATATCATCTTTGCCCGCGGAAACAGCTGACAATTCATGATAGTCGGCATTCAATGCTTTGGCATAGATACGAGCGAGCGTAGTTTTGCCTACACCTGGTGGCCCCCATAATATAAAGGAAGAAACATACTTCCGTTCAACTGCAATACGAATAGGCGCGTTCTCGCCGACCAAGTGCTTTTGACCGATGAATTCTTCTAGGTTTTTCGGGCGAATTTTTGCTGCGAGCGGCTCCATGTTCCCATGGTACCATTTTTCACTATATCGAGGTATTTTCTTTCATTTCCGTCTTGTAGACCGACATTAATGCATAAATAAAGCTGATGACGAGGGGGCCGATCAATATACCGAGCGGGCCCATTAATGCCAATCCACCGAGCACGGAGAACAATACCAAGAGCGGGTGAATGGAGATTTGTCGTCCGACAATGTACGGATTCAGAATATTATCGATAGTCATGCTGAAGAAGATTGCCCATAGCCCATAGCCTACTGCCGCACCGGTTCGACTGACCAGAAAAAGATATGCCACGACTGAGAGCGAGATCGCACCGACACCGAGCGGCGGAATGATCGAAGCAAAAATGGCCAGCATACCCCATAGTGCGGCATGCGGAACGTGAAAGAGATAGAGCCCTGTCGTAGTGACGATGCCCTGCGCCAGACCGACCACCAAGTAGCCCTTGAACATGCCATTGATGGTGCGTTTCAATGACGCGGCGATTTTGCGATTACTGTCATTGGAGAGCGGGACCAGGTCGATGAGCATTTCCTTCCATTTAGCTCCGTCTTTCAAGAAATAAAACAGTGCGATCAGCATGAAGACGGAGGAGATGATGGTGGTGAAAGTCGTCGCCAGAATGACACCGGCCGTGGAAGGCAGTTGGGTCACCAGCGCGGTCATGCGGTCTTGCAAGTTGAATGATACGGAAGGAAACAGGTGGTGCAGCCAAGTGGAGATGTGGCGGGTAGCCGTATCAAGAGAGCCGTGCCCGATCAGCCATTGGTACATGTTTTGGAATTGGCCCAAAATGATAGTGGTGATGAAGTAGAGCGGTATGCAAATAATGAGGATGAAACAGAGCAGTGTCAGGAAGGCGGCGAGGGCGGGAAATTTCACCTGTCGTTCGATCCAGCGATGAAGCGGGTGCAGCAACACGGCACAGATCAGCGCCAAGATGATGATTTTCAAAAATGGCCAGAACAAGAAGACGCCAAAACCCAACGCCACTACCAATAATGCCGAGAAGAAATATTTGCGAACCAATGATGCATCCATGTCAACAGTATAGCGGTTATTGGCCGAGACCGACAGTGGCCAGTGCGATGGTACGATCGAGTATGAAAAGATTGTTGTTGGCGGAGGTTTGATCAAGCGCATGGTGAAACGGATACGGCAATGCCGAAACACCAACGTGGGCATCGCCGAGACCGTAGAAAAACAGTACCTCTGCTATTTGCTCATGTTCTTTCATGAAGATGAAACCGCCGGGGAAAATGACATCACGCAGGTCTTCGCGCTTGGGGGCGGCATCGGTCGTGAGATTGTTCCGCGCTAGAATAATGACCGGGTGGGTGACGGCATGCGTTTCCGGATGAAATTCAAATGCTATGGCAGCATACTTGCGCAGATGCTCGTCGGTCTGTGCGCGATCAGGACTTTCATCGGTCGCATGCTCGCTGTAGTAGGCCACATGACCGAGCACGCCCAGCCAGCCGTCGTGCAATTGATAGACGGCATTCACGCCGCCCCATTCGTTGTAGTTGAAAAATCCGGATACTTTTTTTAATGGATCGATACTGATAGCGGTGATGAGATCGGTAGTGATGTCGGACAAGGACGGGACAGTGCTGAATTGAATTGAGGAATGAACCGTCCCGTCCTCTTCGCTGCGCGGCCTCGTGAACACGCCGATAGCGTGTCCGAGATCCACCAGACGAATGTCTTTCATATGATCGGGTCCGTCGATTATCTTTTCCTTGGTGTCGAAATCAAAGAATGACGTACGGTAATTCTCAATGGTATAGATACCGGGAAACGGCTCACTGAAGTCGAGTGCCACGCCACCGACGATCTTCCTGTTCTTAATGCAGGCCAAAAACGGATCTTGGACATGCAAGAAGGAAAGTTCTTGGGACTGCCATTTTTCTGCGCTCTTTTTAAATTCATGCACGTGCGCGATTTCGGATGTCAGCATTTCAACACGGCCGAGCAAATATAATTCTCCGTTCTCAACAAATGGACAGGGGTTATACACCGTCTCATCTTCTTTAATGCCCTCAAAATTCAAAATGCATGATCGCGGTGCAATGCTTTTTTGCATTTTGCCTTCCAGAAATTCATAGCTCCATGCTTCCGGATATGATTCATCGTTATTGAGCGGAAAAGTCTTCATATTTTATTTGTAGCAGAGAGTAAGACGCAAAACAAGCGTTGTGACTATTGGATTTGGGCACCAAAAGAAAAAACCGCAAATGCGGTTTTTTCTTTTGGTGCCCAGGAGAGGACTTGAACCTCCACACCCGAAGGCACATCCACCTCAAGGATGCGTGTATACCAATTTCACCACCTGGGCAGGTGTTTCGCTATTATACTGCAGCTTCTGCAGCCGGTGCTGCCACTTCATCTTCGTCAGTCGCGCCCACGATCTTACTCATTGGAATACGCTTCATTTTGCGGCGGATTTCTTTGGCCGCTTTTTCACGAATGTAGTACAGCTTGGAACGACGAGTCTTGGCTTTCTTGGTGATCTCGATCTTGTCGATCATCGGTGAGTACAAGGGGAAGATGCGTTCTACGCCAACACTGTTGGAAACCTTGCGAACGGTGAATGTAGCGCTTGGGCCGGTGCCGTGCTTGCGTGCGAGCACAATACCTTCAAATGCTTGGAGACGGTACTTGCCCTTATCCTCGATTTTTGACCAGACGCGCACGGTATCACCGGAACTGAATTCCGCCGTCTTGCGAGCCTCTATATCTACTGGAGTAAATGCGATTGCCATACAGGACAGCACTGTATCACGCGGGACGCTATTTTGCAAGGTAGTCTGAACGTGCTTTTTGGAAGTCTGGGGGGTACGGCGCCTCAACATTTATAGCTTCTCCTGTAAGGCTTAAAAACGTGATCTGACGGGCATGCAGGGCCAAACGGTTGAAGCCCAATGCGGGCGGTTTTGAGGCCGCATACAGGCTGTCGGCGACGATGGGACGCTGTAGGTATTTGAGGTGGACACGGAGCTGGTGGGTACGGCCGGTTTTGGGGAAAAGGTGCATAAATGAGAATTGCTCATTGTTTTCATCGACAAATTGCTCAATGGCCTGCCATTTTGTCACAGCATCACGCAGCTCCCCTCTCGTACCACGGCCAGCCTGCCAACGACGAAAGTCCCCCGTACTGCGCCCGATGGGCATATCAACAATGCCGGAGAGTTCCTTGAAATGACCCCAGACGAATGCGTGGTATTCCTTTTGCACGACACGATCTTGAAATTGCGCCTTCAGATTTTCAAACGCCGCGGCATTCTTGGCAATGATCAATGCGCCGGATGTTTCTTCATCGAGGCGGTGCACGATGCCGGGGCGATCAATGCCGGCTTGCTGCTCCCCTACTCCGGCGATGTCGGGGCGCTCTTTCAATATCCAATCCACGAGGGTTTCTTTTCTTCGGCTCGCCGTAGCATCTGGCGCAGGCGGCTTGCCATCCGAGTGCACCATCAGCCCTGCCGGCTTGTTGATGACTAAGACATCGTCATTTTCGAATAGAATGGGGATTTCCATAGCGTTAGCGTACTACAGAATAGGAGAATTTGACAGGGTGGGCCTTAGAAGGTACAGTGAGGAAAACTATTGATCATGGCCCAAAA
>JAQBRM010000005.1 GCA_028286485.1 Candidatus Nomurabacteria bacterium | reverse complement strand
CGAGATCCGCGAATCATCAATCGTGCATTGAAGAAATACTTGCAGTATTATAACTATGAACGACCGCATGGAGGAATCGCATTCCTCACGCCAATGCAGGTGGTGCCAAGGTATTGAATATTAAACGAAAGCGAAACTAGGATAGAATGAGGAAAAAATTAAATATAGAAAAAATGGAAGATTATCACAAGGAGGTAAGGGATGGTAATGGAACCGCCCGCCATGAATTTCAGAAAGGAAAATACATAAAAGTGGTTGCAAGGCGAATCATCACATTTCCCGCTACGGCCTTAGGGGTAATAGGCGGTGTTGTGGTGGGAGCGGTAATCGGTTACCATTTTTATCAGAAGTACAAAAATGCTTAAAAACTAAATTAAAAAATCAAAGTCGTCACGAGTGACGACTTTACCACTGGAGGATTCGCATAGCGGTCTAGTGCGCTCGCTTGGAAAGTGAGTAAGGTGTCATAGCCTTCAGGAGTTCGAATCTCCTATCCTCCTCAAATAAGGAGCGTGTCAACGCGACTATATTTGAGGTAGTGCAAAACAAGGAACGTAGTGACTATGTTTTGCCTCCGAAAACGCAGTCTCCTTGACTATGTTTTGCCTCCGAAAACTATTTTACTTTAAAAGTAATTACCACCACCTCCGGGCTATTCCACAATCTCATCGGCGGTCCATACGTACCGATACCATTGCTGGTAATGACGTGCATGTTGTTATGCATATGCATGCCGTAGTCATACTGGCCGTAGACCTTGCGGGTGATGTAGCGTAACGGCCAGAACTGTCCGCGATGGGTATGCCCCGATACCATGAGGTTTACACCATGATCTTCCGGAGCCAGAAACGCCGTCGGCGGATGATTGATCAAGATAGTTGGCTTGTTTTTATCCAAGGAAAATGTGGCCAAGGTTGCTGCAACATCCGGATTTTCCTTGCCTCCGTGGTATAGAATACCGGCAATTTGTACGCCTTCATGTTCAACCATTTTGTTATCAAGGACGGTCGCGCCGGCCGCTCGGACAGAGTTCACAAACATTGTGTAGTCACCGTACGCCTCGTGGTTGCCGGGAGTATAGAACAGGGGAATTTGCGCCGTCAATTTTTTCCATGATTCGGTAATGGGTGCGGTATCCACAATCGGTCCGTCATAGAAGTCTCCGCCATGCAAGACAAAATCAGGTTTCAAGGAAAGAAGTTTGCCCACTACCTTATCGGAAAACTTTGTGTAATTCACCAATCCGAAGTGCGTATCGGAAATCAACGCGGCGGTTTTGCCATGCCATGATGCCGGCGCATTCGGCAACGTCACTTCGTACTGTGTCACCGCGATACGCTTGGCTTGTATAAAGCCGACGAGCGCAGCCAGTAATGAGAGTATCAGAATGATCCATGAGATGATCAGCGGCACGTCACTTCCTTTGATCAGAAATCCCACGCTGATTATTCCCAGTGCCAATGCTCCCACAAAAAGGTAGAAAAATATTCCTCCGATTATATTGATTATAGTATAACCTGTAGCTCCCAAACTATGCGCTCTACGGCTACCAATGAGGCTGCCAATATAGACAATCGGCAAGACTAAGGCGGTTGCCAGGATGCCTTTTGCAGGATGGCTATTAATTTTAAATCCATAGATATATATCCGAGCGGTAAAGAAACAGATAATAAACAGGATAACAGCAGCAACGATCATAACGATTATTCGTGAATTCATGGCCACAGTATAGCATTTAAGTGATATTTTGCCGTGGTATAATACCGATATGGAACCCTCTCGCGACACCTTTCTCACGGCTTATAATAATTTGAATGCGGAACAAAAAAGGGCGGTGGATACGATCGGGGAAGGACCGGTCATGGTTATTGCCGGACCGGGTACCGGCAAGACGCAGGTTTTGTCACTGCGCATTGCCAACATTCGCCAGAAAACCGATACGTCACCGGATAGTATTCTCTGTCTGACATTTACTAATGCCGGCGTGAAGGCCATGCGCGAGCGTTTGATGAAATACATCGGCGCCGAGGCTTCCCGTGTGCGTATCAGTACGTTCCACAGCTTTGCACTGGATTGCATCGATGAATTTCATGATGAGCTTGGTTTGGATGCGGCACCTGTACTGCTTGATACCACCAGTACTGTCGTCCTGTTTGATGAATTATTGCATATGCGTGAATGGCAGTATCTGCGTCCGCGGGCCAACAGCACGATGTATGTCAGGGATATTCAATCATTGATCTCGGTGTTGAAGCGAGAGCGCATTACCGTTGAAAATTTCCGTAATGCGCTCTCCGCCGACATCGAACGATTGCAACAAGACCCCGACAGTATTTCTTCCCGCGGCGAGACAAAAGGGCAGTTGAAAAAAGAGATTGAAAAGAAGATCGAAGGATTGCAGCGCAGCATGGAGGTGGCGGATTTTTATGAAGCGTATGAATCATTAAAGAAGGAAAGAAATGTCATTGACTACAATGATGCGCTGACACTATTGGTGCAACTGGTAGAAACATCCGACAATGCACGCGATACTATTCGCGAACGCTATCACTACATACTGGTGGATGAACATCAGGATTCCAGCGGCATTCAAAATGAATTTCTATCCACCGTGTGGCAAGACGTGGAAAAGCCGGAAATTTTCGTGGTGGGGGATGATCGGCAACTGATCTACGGATTCGGCGGGGCATCATTGGCGTATTTTGAAAATTTCAAACATACTTTTGGTAAAGCCAAACTCATTACCCTGACTGAAAATTACCGCTCCACGCAAACCATTCTGGATACGGCCGAAGCATTACTGCAAAGTACGCTGGCAGAAGGAAAACTGATCAGCAATACCGAAGTGAAGCATCCGGTGCGATTGGTGGAAAGCGACTATCCGCGCGATGAAATTATTGCGGCAGGGTTATGGTTCAAAGAGCGAAATGCCGACGGCATTTCGCTCGACCACTGCGCTATTCTCGTTCCAAAAAATCGTCATGTGAAAGCCGCCATGCAAGTCTTGCGGGATATGGGATTGCCAGTAGCGGCTGCCAGTGCCCTCCAGTTATTCGAACTACCTGATACGCAGGCATTTCTGACCATTTTGCATGTCATGGCCGAACCATTCAATACCCGGGTATTATCTCGTAGCCTACTGGACCCCTTGGCCGGCATTCCACCATTGGTCGCTCATCAATTTTTAATGGATCATGGCGCAAAGAAATTGAATATTGACGCATTGATGAAAGAAAAAGAACCTGCATTAAAGGAATGGGGTACGAAACTTACTGAATGGCTGACACTTTCACAAAATACCGATGCCTATGGCTTGATACAGCACATCGGCAGTGAGTGTTTATTAGGAAATGCCAGTAATGATGAAACAGTCCGACGGCGGGTGGAAATCATTCGCACGCTGCTGCACTTGGCATTGATGCAATCCCAACGTGGAGAGAGCGTGGATATTAAAACCTTTATTGATTTTGTCGATCGTTTGCAGGAATACCATGAAGATATTTCCCTGGCGGTCTTTGGCGCTGATACCGGCATTAAGGTCCTGACATTGCACGGTTCAAAAGGATTGGAATTCGATGCGGTCTGGATTGCCCATATGGATGAGCGCTCATTCATGGGCAGCAAGCGCCAAGCATTTACTTTACCGGAACTCATTGAAGAAAAAGCGGGGGAACAAGATGAACTGGCCAAGAAGCGGGAATTGTACGTGGCCATTACCCGTGCAAAATATTTTTGTACTATTTCCTACAGTCATCACAGCTATGCCGGCGTAAGCCAGCAGCTGGCCAGTATCGTGGCCGAGCTGCCCGAGCCGTTATTTGTCCGTCAAAGCGTGGCAGAGAGCGAGGCGATGATTTTGGAAATTGATAAGACATTGTTTGTAACCTCGCAAAAAAATACCGAGCTGCACGACGTGACCACCTTGGTTGCTCAAGAATATGCCAAGCGCAAGATTTCCGTCACCATGCTTAATAACTTTTTTGAATGCCCGTGGAAATGGTACTTCCGTAATCTGCTGCAGCTGCCGGAACCGATGAGTGATTCATTGCAAGTCGGTAACTTGGTGCACAAAACCATCGATGCAATTTTGAAAGGCATTGTCACTACCGACAAGGAAGTACTGCGAAGCGTGATCCACGGCAATGCCTTGATCGAAGCGCGCTACATTGAACAGCATGCCAAAGAACTGACCGCTCAGACACTGCCTATTATCATGAACTGGATTGAGCAATATTTACCAAATGTCATACAGCCGTTCTCAACGGAGAAATCATTACCCTATCATGATGCGGCATTTCCACATCTCTCCATGTACGGCAAGATCGACCTGGTAGAGGAAATCATCAGCGGGGAAGTGCGGGTGACGGACTGGAAGACCGGTAGTGTAAAAACAGGTACCGAAATAGAAAAACGCGATGAGGCGGGTAGAATGTCCGGATTGTTGCGACAGCTGGCCATGTACTCCTATCTGGTTGAAGGAGTATCAAACAATGATCGAACAGTGACTGAATCCCGACTGGTCTTTTTGGAAGCGAAAAAGGGTGATAAGAATGCCGCCCAAACACGACATATCACTCCTGAAGAGCTGGCATTGCTTCGCAAAGATATTGCCGACTACGACAACATGGTCAAAAACGGCACGTGGATACACTGTCCTTGTACCACCAAACGCTATGGCGAAAACGACGAATGCGAATACTGTGCCATGGCAAAACGCTACGGCATCTACTTAGAGACTTAGTCTCCAAGCTTTATAAAAAATTTATCACCTATTTGCTATCATTACTTAGAGACTAAGTCTCTAAGTATGCGAAAAACATCATTTGTAAAAGGAGAATATTATCATATTTATAATCGCGGGGTTGATAAGCGAAGTATTTTTGAAGACCCTAATGATTTGTATCGCTTTCTGCAAAGTATGCGAGTATTTAATACGATTGAGCCAAACGGCGGTATCTATGTAAATTCTTTTGCCAAAGCCAATTTACTTAGAGACTTAGACTCTAAGTTAGTCAAATTTATTACGTTTTGTTTAAATCAAAATCACTACCATTTTATTTTACAACCGCTTGTAGATAATGGCGTACAAAAATTCATGCACCGTCTTTCACTTGGATATACATTGTATTTTAACGAAAAATATGAACGTTCCGGATCTTTGTTTCAAGGGCCATATAAAGCCACTCATATTGCTACAAATGAACAATTGCTCCATGTAAGTGCGTATACAAATTTAAACGATAAGGTACATGGTGATCTTAATAAAAAATGGCTTTCCATTCTTCCTTTTTCTAGTTTTGAAGAATATAAACATCCAAATGGTTTAAATGGAATCTGTGATACTTCTATTATTTTGAGTCAATTTAACTCTCCTGAAGCATACTGTCAGTATGCTGAATCGGTATTGAAAGATATTATAAAAAGAAAAGAGCGAGAAAAATCTTTACCTAAACTCTTGATTGATTAACTTAGAGACTAAGTCTCCAAGTGGAGAATAAAGAGTTTTTAGATGGTGTTTTAAAGAGTTTAGAAGGTGGCATAAGGATAAGAAAAGTGCTATAATTTCAACATATTATGGCAAAAGGAGATAGTCAGAAAGACAGCAAAGTAGCTGCAAAAGGGGCATACGGAGCGGATCAAATTTCAGTATTGGAAGGGTTGGAACCGGTCCGCCGTCGTCCCGGCATGTACATTGGCTCAACGGGTATTGATGGCCTGCACCACTTGGTGTGGGAAATTTTTGACAACTCCCGTGATGAAGCCATGGCCGGTCATGCCTCTCATATTGAAGTGACATTGTTGCCCGGCAATCGCGTACGGGTTGTTGATAACGGCCGCGGTATTCCGGTTGATATTCATCCCAAGACAAAAGTCTCCGCACTCGAAACAGTCATGACGACCCTGCATGCCGGCGGTAAGTTCGGCGGTGAAGGCAGTGGCTACAAAGTGTCCGGTGGCTTGCACGGTGTCGGCGCTTCTGTCGTGAATGCACTTTCTATCTTTACTCGCGCGGAAGTGCACAAGGATGGCGCGGTCTGGGCGCAGGAATATTCGCAAGGAGCAAAAAAGGCGGCCGTTAAGAAGATCGGTACTACGAAAAATAACGGTACCATTATCACCTTTGAACCTGATGTCAGTATTTTCAAAGACACGGTGGATTTTGATTGGAAGACAGTCATTGATCGTTTGCGCCAGCAGGCTTACTTGGTGAAAAAGCTGCGCGTGACCGTGATAGATGCCCGTGAAGTGACGGAAAAATTTGATGCGGAAAAAGTCTACTGGTTTAAAGAGCTCGGTCTGGAAGCGCCGTCCGTCACGTACTATTTCGAAGGGGGATTACAGTCACTGGTGCGCCACTACAATGAACGTCAGAAGCCGATCAACCCGACTATTTTTTACTGTGACAAAGAGCAAGACAATGTCGGCGTGGAAATCGCTTTGCAGTATGTCGATGATATCAGTCCACGCATCGTACCGTTTGCCAACAATATTTATACACCCGAAGGCGGCATGCATGTCACCGGTTTCAAAACAGCATTGACTCGTTTGATTAATAACTACGCCAAGAAAAATAATCTGGTAAAAGAAGTTGATGGCGCATTCTCCGGGGATGACGTGCTGGAAGGTCTGACTGTGGTGATCTCGGTGAAGTTGGCGGAAATCCAATTTGAAGGACAGACCAAGGCCAAGCTTGGCTCTACTGAAGCGATGGGCGCCACCGCCACAGCCTTTGGTGAAGCATTCGGACTTTTCCTCGAAGAGCATCCTGATGAAGCCAAGGCGATCGTCATGAAAGTCTTGCTCGCCCTCCGGGCTCGCAAGGCGGCTAAGGCTGCCAAGGATTCCATTCTCCGTAAAGGTGCCTTGGAAGGCATGACCTTGCCCGGTAAGCTGGCTGACTGTCAGAGCAAGGATGCATCAGAATCCGAACTCTTCATTGTGGAAGGAGACTCTGCGGGCGGTACGGCCAAGATGGGACGTGATCGTCGCACGCAAGCCATTCTGCCATTGCGCGGAAAGATCTTGAATGTGGAGCGCGCACGACTGGACCGCATGCTCGGCTCGCAGGAAATCAAGAATTTGGTTATTGCCATGGGCACCTCCATCGGTGATACATTTGATCTTGATAAGATGCGTTATCACAAGATCATTATTGCGACAGATGCTGATGTGGACGGCTCACACATCACGACGCTTATTTTGACATTGTTCTATCGCTACTTCCGACAAGTGATTGATGCGGGATTTATTTACATCGCACTTCCTCCTTTGTATAAGATCAAGAAAGGCCGCGAGCTTTTCTATGCGTACACTGATGCGGAAAAGGAAGTTATTTTGAAAGGCATGGGTGGCGCGGAAATAGAAGAAGTGAATCCTGATGCCGAAGGCGGTGAACCGGAAGAAGAGGAAGTTGAAGGTGCGGAAGAAACCGAGGTAAAAGGCAAGAGCAAGAAACCGGCCAAGGTAATTATCCAACGTTACAAAGGTCTCGGTGAAATGAATGCCGATGAACTGTGGGAAACGACCATGAATCCCGAGCAGCGCGTCGTGAAGCAGGTCATGATCGAAGATGCCGAGGAAGCCAACAAAACATTCGACATCCTCATGGGCTCCGATGTTGCTCCCCGCAAATCATTCATCC
>JAQBRM010000004.1 GCA_028286485.1 Candidatus Nomurabacteria bacterium | reverse complement strand
CGAGATCCGCGAATCATCAATCGTGCATTGAAGAAATACTTGCAGTATTATAACTATGAACGACCGCATGGAGGAATCGCATTCCTCACGCCAATGCAGGTGGTGCCAAGGTATTGAATATTAAACGTGACACCACCTCCTATCACGATATCCTCTTGATATACCACCAGTGATTGCCCGAGGGGAATATATTCATCACTCGTCAATTCAATCGTAGTGTCATCAATGATTTTTGCCTCAAGTAAAGCGCCATGATATCTGATCTGAGCAGTGTACGAAATATCTTTTTCCAAAAGTATCATCCAATTCGTATCGCGCAGCTTCACGGTCACTGTTCCCTTCTCCGTCTCTGTATTTTTCGGAGAAGCTGCAACCGTCAAGGTATTGTTTGCAATATTTTTTCCAACAATGTAGTACGGCGTGCGATTGGTATCTTTTTTAGTAATGCGAAAACCATGTCGCTCTCCCAATGTGTAGAACCACACACCATCATGCTCGCCTACGATGGTGCCATCTTCGGTTATCACCAGTCCGGGTTTTTCATCAATATAGTGTTTCAGGAATTCCTTCATATCCACTTCGCCGAGGAAGCAAATGCCTTGGCTGTCTTTTTTTGCAGCGGTAAACAAGCCGGCTTTTTCGGCAATCGCTCTCACCTCTTTTTTATGCAAATGACCGATGGGAAATCGCATGAAGGGCAAGAGATCTTTTTCTACCATCCACAGGAAGTAAGACTGGTCTTTGGCGGGATCGAGCCCTTTCATCAGAACGGGTGCCTCGGGGCGCGGGTTGCCGTAGGCAACCCGCGCATAGTGACCGGTAGCGACCCCCTCCGCCCCATGCGCCTTGGCATACTGCCACATTACGCCGAACTTTATCACTTTGTTGCAGAGTACGTCAGGGTTCGGCGTGCGGCCCGTTTTGTATTCACTGATCATGTAGTCCGCCACGCCTTGCTTGTATTCCTCACTGGCATCCAGAAAATGGAATGGAATATCCAAGGCCGCGCAAATGCGCATGGCATCGCGCTTCTCCTCCACCCACGTACAGGGCAGCCAGTCCGGCGCCCACGTCTTCACGAAAATCCCCTGCGCGTCATAGCCCTGCTGCTTCAGCAGCAAAGCCGCCACCGAGCTGTCCACCCCGCCGGAAATTCCCACAAATATTGTTTTCTTAGTACCGTTCATAGTGCGATAGTAACATACATACTAGAACTCTTAAACCTTTATCACCCACGCTCCGTGCATGAAATAAAAGTGTTCGGTGAACCTCTCATTTTATTTCATGCAGCTCCGCCCAGCTATGAGTGGAAATGTAATGGTAGGTGGTATGGGGGTTGTATGTTCTGAAGCACAAGCACCACACAGATAGAAAGTATCACTATACACACGGCCGGAACGTTTAAAATAAAATGATCGTCGACTAGACATCACTTTTATTTTGAACGTGGAGCATGGGCCACGCGGATCAGAGTGATAGTTTTTATTCTGGAGCGTGGAAGCAGAAGGTGTATTACTTTCTATTTTAACTTCATTAATTTCTTAAACAGTTCGTACGTGGCGTAGGCATCGGCGAAGGCGGAGTGGGCTTTCTTGTTTTCGATGCCGTAATACTCGGTCAGGGCCTTGAGGGAGAGCTTGTTCATGTCATCTTGCGTGTGCAGCATGGCGAAGGCCAGCGTGATGGTATCGAGCTTGTGGTAGTGCATCTTGTTTTCAACACCGGTTTTCTTGAAGGCTTCCTTGATGAAGGAATAATCAAACGTCACGTTATGTGCCACGAATATCGCCCCCTTGGTTTTCTCCGCGAAAATTTTCATGGCATCCTGCAATGTTACCGCGAACAACCAGTCCGCTTCATTGTAGCCATTGACGCGCAATGCCGCAGCTTCAGCTGTTTCCAAATGCGCCGGATGAATTTTCAAATCCAATTGATCAATAACAATCAGTTCGTCATCTTTCAATTTGGCAATGACCACGCCCAGTTCAATCACTTCGGCAGTATCACTGTCAAAGCCCGTCGTCTCAACGTCTATAAAAGCCAAAGGTTGTGGGAAAATCATATATTAGGAAGGTATTTTTTAATATTCTGCTGATGCTGCTGATAGGTAGATGCATAGTGTACGGCGCCGCTATGATCATGTAAATAGTAGAGGTACGGCGAGTCAGTCGGATGAATGGCCGCTTCAATGGCGATCAAGCCCGGATTATCAATCGGCGCATTCGGCAAGCCTTTATGGCTATAGGTCGTTGGGGCGGCGTCAACTTGCAATGCCATGCCATTCTGCAATCGCTTCCACAGAATACCGGCAATGACTGGGCTATCAATTGGGCCGTGCGCTTCTTGTTGTACCAAAGATGCCATGATGATGATATCCGACTCACTGTGACCCGACGCCGTCATGTCCGTGCGCAACGAAGCAACTTTTTGCTGGTAATCATTCTTCAATGCCGTCACTACTTGGTCGGGCAACGGTGTGGCAAAAAATCGATACGTGTCAGGGAAAAGGTACCCTTGTTCATTGGCGGTCAGTTTCAAAAAAGTGGCAGTATCAAAATCAGGAAAGACTGTTGCCAAACGTGCCGACATGTCCTTATTGGTGTAGCCTTCCGGAAAGGTGACTTTGGTTTTCGTAATGCCGAATTCTTTACCGGAGAGACGCATGGCAATACCGAGCGCCGACATCGGTTGCGTGAAATCATACTGCCCTTCACTGATATGCGTATCACTGCCCAATGCCACCATCAGCAACTGGAAGGTACGACGAGATCGTATCACGCCATCAGCGACCAACTGGCGTGATATGGTACTGGACGTTTCTCCGGTAGTAACTGTTAAATGATACGGCACGGGAAACGTGCTTGGCGGTGCGATGAAAAATATATAGACGCAAACACAAAAAATAAGTGCCGCGATAATTCCGATTCTTCTCATACTATACAGGCAAGTTGGCCGGTGGCTCGGCCTTAGTAGCTTCAATACGAGTGAAGCTTGGTGTTTCCGCCACACGACCCGGTAGGTGGAACATCGTCGCAAGCTCTTCAGTGGAAAGCGTAATCGCTTTGGCACCTGATACTTCGGGATAGGTGGTGTATTTCTCCGGTTTGGTCATATCAAAACCACCGTAGAAGTAGGCGCGCGCTTTGTACGCCCCGAGCAAATCTTTCTTTTTCTTGATGATTTTCTTGCCGGTCAGATCTTGCCACGGGAAGTCAAATGCCGTCGGTCCTTCCGGCTTAAATCCATTGAAGTCATTGCTGGTATATTGGCGAACCATGCCGGTCAGCCCAGCAATACGGTTGGCATCGAATTTATCCCTAGTCGTCAGATAGAGGGCGCGCATGCCCGCATCAAAAGCCAGCTTGCCCGCATTCCGTTCAATGGCCTCCACTATTCCTTGTTCTCCGCGCGTAGCACGGCGTGTGGCAGTGATCTTGCCTTCTTTATCTTTTTCATTCAGTGCATCGTTCATGCCTTTGATGACTGCCTTCACCTTATCACCCCACTCTTTACCGGCCTCTTCAACCCCGTCTTTATTTTTAACGGTGTGGCGCTTGGTAGCGGCACGAATGATAATCTGAAACCACATTTGCTCGCCTGAACCGATCGAGCCCATGAATTCCAACATCGGCGTAATGGGAT
>JAQBRM010000023.1 GCA_028286485.1 Candidatus Nomurabacteria bacterium | reverse complement strand
TTTACTAAATTTAGTCCGAATTAGTGGGACCAGACTGTTTCTGAAATTGATGGCCCCATATCTCACTTTCTTTTAATTGGACAAGTCTGGCTTCCAGTCTTTTTTCCAAAAAATAATCAGCGAGTGTAAGGTACTGAATATAGAATGTATGACTAATGGTTGTCTTAATATTCAATTCAGTAAAAAACATTGTTACTTCATTGCCAATTTTAGAAACTGAATCAGGAGCAGTGTATGTTGCCAAACTAATGAAGGCTTTCACCCAATTCCGCGAGCTTATAGATTTCTCAGGATGAATTTTTTTCAACGTAAGATCTCCTATGCTTTTTTGTGCAAAAACCGGGTGAATGAATACAACAAATAAGAGTACTAGCATTTTTTTCATTTTCTTAAGTTTTAAGGAACTGTTGCATAATGGCACATTTTTATCAAAAAGTCAATAACTACCAAAATGCCTTTAAAATTGGTATTATTTTGATATGAACCCCGATATCCCCGAGAAACTGTTGAAGCCGTACGATCCGGTGGCGGAAGAAGCGGGTATCTATCAACAATGGGAAGCATCGGGATATTTCACTCCTGAGAATATGATCAAGGATGGGCTGACCGCGAGTGATGCCGAGGCATTCACGATTGTCCTTCCTCCGCCCAATGTCACCGGACATTTACATATGGGTCATGCCATGATGATCACCGTGGAAGATATTCTCATTCGCTACAAGCGCATGCAGGGCTTTCGTACGCTGTGGCTGCCGGGAACCGATCACGCTGCCATCGCCACCCAATCAAAAGTGGAGAAGGAAATCCAAAAAGCCGAAGGCAAGAGCCGTCATGATCTCGGCCGCGAAGAATTATTGAAGCGCGTCAATGCATTTGCGCAAGACAGCCATGACACTATCGTGAACCAGATGAAAGTCATGGGCGCATCGTGCGACTGGACACGCGAAGCATTTACGCTTGATGAAATCCGCACCAAAGCCGTGCGCACGGTATTCAAGAAAATGTATGACGATGGATTGATCTATCGTTCGCACAAAATCATCAACTGGGATCCCAAGGGCCAGACTACTATTTCCGATGATGAAATCGTCTACGAGCCACGCAAGGCCGCGATGTACACATTCAAATATTCGAAAGACTTCCCTATTGCTATTTCCACCACTCGTCCGGAAACAAAAGTCGGTGATACTGCCGTGGCCGTGCACCCCGATGATACACGATATACGGAATACGTCGGCAAAGAATACGACGTCGTATTCTGCGGCGTACCGATTCATATCAAGATCATTACTGATGAAGCAGTGGAAAAAGACTTCGGTACCGGCGCACTCGGCGTGACACCCGCTCATAGCATGACGGACTGGGAAATTGCCGATCGCCACAACCTGCCCCGCCCGCAAGTCATCAATGAATATGCCAAAATGATGGTTGGCGATGAACGGCTAATGGGTAAGAAAGTATTGGAAGCCCGTGAGACTATTGTGAGCTGGTTGAAAGAAGAGAACTTGATTGAAAAAGAAGAAGTGCTGGATCAAAATGTCGCGACCGCGGAACGCACTGGCGGCATTATTGAACCGTTGCCAAAACTCCAGTGGTTTATTGATGTGAATAAACCTTTTACCTTGGAACATTCCAGCCTGGAAACGATTGCCAGTGGTTCACAAACAACCTTGAAGGAAATCATGCGCGCCACGGTTGGTACCGGACAGATCGATATCATTCCAGAATATTTCACCAAGACATACTTCCATTGGATCGATAATTTGCGTGACTGGTGTATTAGTCGACAGATTTGGTACGGTCATAGGATTCCCGTTTGGTATAAAGGTGATGAGATATATGCCGGCGTAGAAGCTCCTAAAAATGATGATAGCGGTGATGAATGGAAACAAGACGAAGATACCCTTGATACTTGGTTCTCTTCCGGCATGTGGACCTTCTCTACTATGGGCTGGCCCGAGCAGACCGAGGATTTGAAAATCTATCATCCAACCAGTGTCATTGAAACAGGCCCCGATATTCTGTTTTTTTGGATTGCTCGCATGATCCTGATGACGGGGTATGTATTGGGTGATATTCCCTTCAAAACTATTTATCTTCATGGACTTGTTCGCGATGCGCAAGGCAAGAAAATGTCCAAATCCCTCGGCAATGCGATGAATCCGTTGGATATCGCCGCCAAGTATGGCGCTGACGCCGGACGCTTTGCCTTGATAGCCGGTACTACTCCGGGTACGGACAGTAAAATTTCCGAAGATAAAATCAAAGGCTACAAGCATTTCGCCAATAAGATTTGGAATATCACACGCTTCGTATTGAGTAATCATGATGAAGGAAGCAGTACTGCGGTTCTGACAGACAGTGACCAAGCATTGCTGGATGCGTGGCATGAAGTTGCACAGAAAATCACGACAGACTTGGATGCCTTTCGTTTGCACATTGCAGCGGAAGATATGTATCAATACATCTGGACTATCTTGGCGGATAAGATTCTGGAAGAGAGCAAGCTGTTGCTGGCCAGTGACGATCTGGCAATCAAACATTCCCGTCAGAAATTATTACTGACATTGCTTTCCGAAACCATTACCGTCTTGCACCCCTTCATGCCGTTCGTGACGGAAAGCATTTGGGAGATCCTTCCCCATCATGACTCATTATTAATGACGGAAAAATGGCCAACATCGTAGCACAAGGCGTACCGTGGTTTCCGCTGCTGGTGGGATTTGCACCGTCGGTCTTTTGGCTGGCCTTCTGGCTGCAGACCGATAAGGATCACCCGGAACCGTTCAGCTTGCTCCTCATTTCCTTTTTGATCGGCGGAGCAAGCGTGCTCTTCGCCACTTTCATTCAACAGGGATTGAAGGGTGTCATCACCGACCCCAGCCAGCAAGTCGTGGCCTGGGCCGCCGTGGAAGAATTATTGAAATTCACGGTCTTCTATCTGGTCGCCTACAACAGCCCGTACAATGATGAGGCGATTGATCCGGCAATTTACATGATCGTCGTGGCATTGGGCTTCGCCGCCGTGGAAAATATCCTGTACGTCTTGCAGCCGAGCATTGTTGGGAATGGCACGGCCGTCATCCTGACCGGCGGCTTGCGCTTCTTCGGCTCTACCTTGCTCCACACCATTTCCAGCTGCTTTATCGGCATTACCATCGGCGTCATGTCACGAAACATGCGGCCGATGGCCATCGTCTTGGGAATCGGCGGCGCTATTTTCTTGCATGCGACGTTCAACTTCTTTATACTTAAGAATGATACCGCAAGCCTGTTGCAAATCTATGGCTACTTGTGGATCGCCGCTATTATCAGCCACATAATTCTCGAAAAGCTCCGACGCATGCCCATGCCCGCAGCACTCAACCTATCATGAAAAAGCGATCATTTTTTGAACGACTGGCCGGTAACCTTCGCTTCAACGAGAACGAAGAGGATTTTGACGAAAGCGTCGATCCGGTAAAAGAACCGCGTCCGACGACCGCACATAAAACCGCGGAACATACTAAACGCGCATTGCCTATCAGCCCTGCCTTCATCGAGGAGGAAGAGGAAAAGCCCATGCTGCATCACCATCACGAGGAAGAGGAAGTTGGTCAGCTCCCCGTCGATGTCTATGAGACTCCGCATGAAATAATTATTCAGACATTGATTGCCGGCGTGCTCCCCGAGCATCTGACTATCAACATCACCCGCGATGTAGTGTCTATTTCCGGCAAGCGTGAGGAGAACAAAGGCATTCATCAGGACAGCTACCATGTCCAGGAATTGTATTGGGGCGCCTTCGAACGCGTCGTCGATCTGCCTGTCGAAGTCGAGATTGATAACGCCGAGGCCATCGAACGCCACGGCCTACTCATGATCAAGCTGCCGAAGCTCGACAAGGGCCGCAAAGCC
>JAQBRM010000008.1 GCA_028286485.1 Candidatus Nomurabacteria bacterium | reverse complement strand
CCTTTTCGAAACAGCTGCGCCGCTTCGCGTCGCAGCTTGGGCATATTTTTGTTAATGGTATATGACATATCCTCCCATACTAACTAATAGTTGAACGAGAGTGGTGCCAAGCTATTGAACCTATACGCGCTTTTTGACAAGGTCGTATTTAAATAGCCATATCCCGCAAGGCCGCAATGCGTTTCTCAACCGGTGGGTGGGTCATGAAGAGTTGGGCAATACCGTTCTTGGCATGAGCGCCGAAAGGGTTGCTGATGTACATGTGGGCGGTGGCATTGTTGGCGGTTTTCATGGGCGCATTATAGGCTTCGATTTTTTCCAAGGCACTGGCCAAGCCATCGGGGTAGCGAGTGAGCAAGGCGCCCGATGCATCCGCCAAATATTCGCGCTTGCGGGAGATGGCGAGCTGGATAAGCGTCGCGATGATCGGTGACAAGACAATGAATACAATACCGACAATGGCCAGGATATTTCCACCCTCGCTATCATTGTTGTTGCGGCGGC
Organism: Candidatus Nomurabacteria bacterium; assembly: GCA_028286485.1. Lineage (GTDB taxonomy): Bacteria > Patescibacteriota > Minisyncoccia > Phycocordibacterales > UBA9973 > UBA4124. Next base: position 11,611 of record JAQBRM010000008.1, on the reverse strand, counting down.
CCATGCCGCCCCAGAACAAGCTGCGGGTAAAAATGTTGGCGATGATGGCGACAAAGCCGACCAGTATCGCGACCATGCCTTGCAATAAAATATCACGGTTGCCGATGTGGCTCATTTCGTGCGCGATCACTCCTTCCAGTTCGGTTTGGGTCATCATATCGAGCAGTCCGCGCGTGACGGCAATGCTGGCATGCTGTGCATCACGACCGGTAGCAAATGCATTCGGCGCGTCATCAGGAATGATATAGACGGCCGGCTTGGGCAACCCTGCCGTGATCGCCAGATTCTCCACCACATGGTTCAGCATCGGATATTGGGCGGGGTCCACCGGTACGGCGCGTGCCATCGACAACGCGATTTTGTCCGAATACCAGTATCCAGCAATGTTCATGCCGATGGCAAAAATAATGGCAATAACCAGAATCAGTGATGATTGATAGACGTACGACAGGAAATATCCCAATCCAAGCACTACCGCCAAAAACAGCGCGACCAGCAGCCACGTCTTGTTGATATTTTCAGATCGGTGAGTATAGAGCGTTGCCATTTTAAATTACAGGAATATTAAAACTTAACTTCCACTGGTTGCTGTGCCGCATCAGTATCAGGCAGGTCGAAGTAATTCTTCTTTTGGAAGCCGAACATGTGTCCGATGATATTGGCCGGTGCAGTATCAAGCTTGGTGTTGTAGTCACGCACGTTGCCGTTATAGAAACGACGAGCGGCTTGGATCTTGTTTTCCGTATCAGAGAGTTCCGTTTGCAAGGCCAAGAAGTTGGTATTGGCTTTCAATTCCGGATAGGCTTCGGTAATGGCGAACAATGACTTCAAGGTGCCGCTGAGCTCCCCTTCGGCTTGTCCGGCTGCCGGCGTACCTTGCGCACTGATAGCCTTGGCCCGTGCTTCGGTTACTTTTTCAAAGGCAGTGCTTTCATGCGTTGCATATCCTTTGACAGTATTAACCAGGTTCGGAATAAGGTCATAGCGACGCTTGAGCTGCACTTCAATGTCAGCCCACGCTTCCTCGGCGCGGTTGCGTAATGTCACAAAACCGTTATAAGTAAGGAAAAACCACAGTACTACGATTACGATCAGTGCAATTATTATCCATGTCATATACCTTTAGTATAGCACTTATTTCTTCTTTTTCCGGCCCTGTTCCATTACCACCAAAAGCGGTGAGGCGAGGAAAATAGAGGAGTACGTTCCGAAGAACATGCCGACCGCCAAGGTGATCGCGAAGAGCTTGGTAGTAGCCGGCCCGAAGAAGGCCAGTGATAGCACCATGACCAGCACAACGAGAGAGGTGTTGATAGAACGTACGAATGTTTCTGACAATGACTCCCCTACCAATTTAGGAAATGAGGTACTTTTGGAACCGTTCAAATGTTCGCGAATACGATCGAATACGACAATGGTATCGGCTACCGATAGTCCAAGCGTTGTCAGCAATGCCACGATGAAGAGCGTGTCGACTTGCGCGCCGTAGAAGTGACCAAGCAATGCAAAGACACCGGTGGGAATGATGAGGTCGTGCACCAATGCAATGATGACTGCGAACCCGTACTTCCATGACGAAACAGGTTGGGAAACTTTACGAAAGGCGTAGGCCACGAACAGGATGATGGCGATCAATACCAAGATAATGGAAGCGATGGCTTTGTGTTTCAATTCGGTACCGACTGATGGGCCGATAGAGGTGAAGCTGGTCTGAGTGGCTGGTTGTTCCAGACTGGCAGCAGCGAGCACGGCGGCACGTTGTGCATCGCTCAGTGTTTGCGTTTCAATCATGAGACCGTTGCTGCCGACCGGTTGTACTAATGCATTCGTAAACCCCGCATTCGTCACCGCAGTAGTGACTGCGCTGACGGTAGGACGAGGGCCGCTATACTGTACCTCCAAGGCAGAACCGCCTTTGAAATCAATACCGAGTGGCAAACCGAAGATGATCAATGACACAATGGCCGCGGTGACAAAGAAAACCGAGATACTGATGAAAAGCGTTTTGAATTTAATGACAAACATATTATTTTTTACTCATGCTAAATCCACTGCTAAAGAAGAATCGTCCGGTCTTGCCACGAGGGGTGGGCAATGCCCGAAGGAACAAGCGAGTGATCGTGATGGCGGAAATCAAACTGATGATGACACCCAGTCCGAAGGTCAAGGCAAAGCCTTTGATCAATGAGCTGCCGAAGAAGAACAAGATAAATGCAATGATGATACTGGAGATGTTGGCATCGCGAATGGAGGTCCACGCACGCTTGAATCCAACCGTCAGCGCTTCCCCGACTGATCGTCCGCGTAGTCGTTCTTCACGGGCGCGTTCAAATATTAAAATATTGGCATCCACGGCCATACCGATGGAGATGATGAATCCGGCAATACCTGCTGCCGACAACGTCACCGGAATGAGCTTGTACAATGCCAAGGTAATGACGGTATAGAGGGCCAACGCAATAACTGCCACTACACCCGGCACGCGGTACCAAATGATGAGAAACAGTCCGACAAGGATAAATCCTATGAGTGCTGCCATAATGCCGGCATGCACCGCTTGTGCGCCCAGTGTCGGTCCGACGGTTTCGGTAGAGATCAGACTGATCGGTACCGGCAGTGCACCGGAGTTCAAACTGCTGACCAATGCCTTTGCCTGCTCCGGAGTAAAGCTGCCGGAAATAACGGCTGTACCGGTGGTGATAGCATCACGCACGACCGGCGCAGAGATTACTTGCCCATCGAGATAGATCGCTACTACTTTTCCAATATTGGCTTTGGTGATGTCCGCGAACAACTTGGTACCGGCATCATCGAACTGCAGGCTGACTGTTGGTTCATTGGTCCCTTGCGCAAAGATCAGCTGGGCTTGTTTCAAATACTTGCCGTTCAATCCGGTTGAAACGAATTGACTGCTGATATCCACATTAGTGCTGGCTTTGCCATCGGGACCGATAACGATATTTTGAGGGATTGGTTTATCCGACTGCACTTTGAATTCCAAGTACGGTGTCTGTCCGATCAATGCTTCTGCCTTAGTGATATCAGTCACCCCCGGCAATTCAATGGAGAGCTGATGCGTGTTGGTGGAGCCGAAGCCGCCACTCTGCACTTGCACGACCGGTTCTGACACACCGAAGGTATTCACGCGACGTTCAATGACATCTCGCACGGAAGCCATGGAGGTATCAATATCGCTGGCCGCAATCTGACTGACATCGGCTTGGTAGATCAGATGGCTGCCGCCGGACAAGTCCAAACCGAGACGGAATGGATGAGCCGCCAAGAAACGTGGTGGATTTGGCGCTTGTGAGCGAATGACGAGGTATCCGAGTGCAATCCCTACTACTAATACAACAATGGCAATAATTCTTCGTTTCAGCATAAATATAATTTGTTACAGAGCGCATTCTAGCCTGTTTTAGAGGCAAAAACAATAGCATTCAAGCACGGCCATTATTTGACAAAATAACGTTGTTTTGTAGTAAATTTATTCCTTAAGACCAAGCATCTTTTGAATAGTATAGGTATCTCCATGCTCAAGCAGCCCCCTATACGAACCGATGGTTTCTCGTTTCGGGTAGCCCTTCAATTGGGTAAAAATTTTTCGTTTGGTGGTAGTTCTGATTTGTCGATGATACGGAAAATGCACCCATCCCAAAAAGTCCACTCCGGTGGCATAGGTTTTGATGTACACCTTATGCTCATGCAGGCGTAATTTTAGTTTGGTATTCAAGAAAAGCTCCATCTTTGGGAGTAATGTTTCAAGATAGCCTTTATTATCTGAAAGAATGGCAAAATCGTCGGCATACCGAATATAATATTTCACTTGCAACTCCTGCTTCATGAACATATCGAACTCGTGCATATAAATATTCACCAACAGTTGAGATGTCAGATTACCCAACGGCAACCCAATTTCTGAATGAGTAGTATGGAAACTCTTAACCACTTGATTGATCAGCCAATGCAGTTCCGGATCCTCGATATGCCGTTTCATTATGACCATCAATAGTTCATGATCAATACTGGCAAAAAACTTTTTGATATCGCACTTTAAAATATAACAAGTGCGGGTATTGTTTTTTGAAACCCTATCGGCGAAATACTTAAGCCTATCAAGGGCGCGGTGTGTCCCTTTATTTATTCGACAGGAATAGGAATCATAAATGAATCGTGCTTCAAAGTAAGGATACAATTCCTTGTACATAAGATGATGCAGGAGCCTGTCTTGAACAGTGGCTTTATGAATATTTCTCGGTTTCGGATCAGAAATATTAAAAGCGGAATAAGCACCGTGCTCGTAGGTTCTAGTATCCAGAAGCCCGTGAAGCTTGACGAGATTGTATGATAAACGGGCTTCATATCTCATTACATCAGTCTTGTGTCGTTTGCCACGCACAAAACGATCCCATGTGACAAGGAGATTTTCCATCGATATGATATCTTTGTACTTATGGAAAAACATATACCGCGAATTGCCCCCCCCCCCCCCGCAAACACCTTTAGTGCTTGTGAGAACAAAGGAGTCTTATAAAATTTGGCATGACCACTTGGTAACGATAAATAGAGTTGACCGCTATACCTTGGGTGCAAATATTGATGAGATTTTTCGTTCATTATTGGAAATAATTTTTAGAGCCACATTCGGCTATGATAAGTTTGAAAAGTTGTCACTTGTTTCCCAGGCTATCGCCAAAACTGATGTATTAAAATTCTTCCTGCAACTTGGTTGGGAACATAAAGCGCTCAATAATAAAATATACGGGGCTTTGATACTCCGGCTTGATGAAGTCGGTCGCATGCTCGGTGGTTGGAAGAAGAATCTTCAAGAAAAAACTCCCACTAACAAATAGCGGGAGAAATCAAATGAGTCGCAGAAGCAAACGAGGCAGTTGTCAGCATTCCAGTCACCATCGAAGTTGTCGAGGTTGAACTTGAAGTCACCGTCCGCGTTGGCATTCACGTTGGGAACCCTGAGGTTGCCGTCAGCGTGCACGCAAGCAATGTACAATACACCTTCCATTCCACCATATGCAGCACCGGCCACATATTGTATTTTACTTGAAGCATATAACCTCTGGCGTATTGCACCGACTAATTTGTTTTTTCATAAAAGGCGGTTCTCATTCATAAGGCGTGCCCGATGCATTCTGACCGATTCCTTTTGCGAGATTTCGATGTCATGAAGCCGTAGCCGCACGCCCTATCTGATATCCACCATAGAGTATATAGCAGAGTATAAAAAAAGTCCCTTTGCTTTCGCAAAGGGACAATATAAGAATCAAAGAATCCAATCGTTTATTTAAGTGACAAAGTACCGAAGTGCTATTTGTCGCAGAAGCAAACGAGGCAGTGGCCAGCACCCCAGTCACCAGCGAAGAAGTCGAGGTTGAACTCGAAGTCACCGTCCGCGCGGGCAAACACGTAGGGAACCCTGAGGTCGCCGTCAGCGTCTTTCCACAATGCCTCCTTTTCATCAAAGGAGATTGACCACTTCCCTTTCGGCAATTGATCCTTGTGTAAGTTATACACCAGCGTCATGCCGTGCGCGCCTGCCAAGATCGCATTTTGCTTGCGCAAGAATGCCAGACAGGCTTCACTTGATATCGCCGACATGATCGGGAAGATTTTCACCGTGTATGTTTTGCCGGCTTCCAGCTTGTTCGTTGCATTCGCAAAGTTCTTGCTGCTGAGGGCATCGTTGTAGTGATAGGTGGTTTTTTCCTTTCTCACTTTTTTGGCAAATTGATCAACCTGCTTGTCATGATTGTAATCAGCCGGAACAGTCAGATCAAATTCGGCAATAGCGGCGCCGATACGTTTGTCGGCAATTGCCAATTTTTTGAGGATTGGCCTTACTTCCAATTGCAGCGTACCGCCGTTGGAAATAATTTCCTGAGCCTCATCTTTGGTGAGTCCCAATGCTCTTACAGCATCCCTAAACAGGTCGCTAAGGCGGTTTTCTTGTTTGGACGTGATCTTTTCAGGCATCGTCGTATGGTTTTAAATAACATCTCCAGAATCTGCTGGTACAGTATTTTCATCGTGTATTATAGCAAACTTTGACTATTTTGTCAAATCACCTTTTTCTCAAAAGCTCCTTTTAATTGGAATAATTTCGGTATAAAATAGCCGATCAGAAAGCCGACACCGACATCAATGGGATAGTGCACGCCGACATAGACGCGGGACAACCCCACCACAAAAGCGAAGGCGAACAGCAACGTGCCGAGGCGACGATGGTTGGCGTATACCACCACTGCCAAAGCCATGGTAAAGGTCGCATGACCGGAAGGAAACGAGTAGCTGTCCGGCAATGTGATGAGGACATGCAAATCGGTCAGTGTTTTAAACGGTCGAGGATACGCCACCAGGATTTTTATAATGGAAGAAGTGATGGTGGCAAGACTGACAGCCAGAATCGCCATACCGGCGTAGCGAAAGGCCCGTATACGCGCCATGCCTTCTTGATGCCACGGAATATAAATGCCGATGTAGTAGGTCACTATCAGCCCCACCATGATCAAGGTGTAATACGAAGTCACTATCACAAACAACACATCCAGGGGATGGTAGTATCCCGCTCCTCCATTTATAAATTCCAACATGGCAATATTGAGATTATGCATAGCCTACAAACTCATTATTACTATCGTCGGGGTGGGTCGCACGTTCATATTTTGCCATGGATAAGATAATCCCCAAACCAATACATTCTCCCAAAATGTGCGAGCCGCCGTAGCTCATGAACGGCAATGGGATACCGGTCACCGGCATGATGCCGATGTTCATGCCGATGTTGACCATGACATGCCCGAACAGCAGCATGGCGTAGCCGGCGCAGAAGAGCGTTTCAAAATTGCTGGCACCGCGTTGAGCATGGACCAATAGTCGCCACAGCACCACAATAAAACAAGCAATGACGATAAGCGTGCCGACAAAGCCCCACTCTTCGGCAAAAGCGGCGAAAATAAAGTCTGTTTGATATTCCGGCAAGTAGTGCAGACGAGACTGCGTGCCGTACCCCAGCCCTTTGCCCCAGAAACCACCACTGCCGACAGCGATGACCGACTGATAGGCATTGTAGCCCCGACCACGAATGTCAGCAGTGGGATTGATGAATGTTTGAATGCGGGCTTTTTGATACGGTTTGAAAACGAAGAGCCACGCCAATGCAAACAACACCACCAAGCCGGCCGTGATAAATAAGATTTGTTTTTTTGAAATACCGGCCATCAATGCCATGCCCAGCCACAGTCCCCCGATCACCAAGGCGGATCCGAAATCCGGCTGCAGCATGATCAGTGCAATGGGGAAAAATACATACAACGCCGATACCAGCAAATGTTTGATACGTGCAATCTCGACATGGCGTCGCGCGAAATATTTTGCCAAAACCATGATAACCAACAACTTCACGATGTCCGCCGGTTCAAAGGAAAAGAAACCGAAGCTGAACCAGCTCTTGGCTCCTTTCACCGTTCGTCCCACTACCAACACTGCCATCAGCAAGAAGACCGAGCCGATGTAGAACAGCATGATGTACCGTGAGTCTCGCAAAAATCGCATATCGCTGCGCGCGATGGAAATCACCACCAGAATACCGACCCCGATCCACATGCTCTGGCGCAGAAAAAACCCCGCTTGGCTGCCGAATGAGGTCATGGTCGCCAAGCCTCCCAGTACAATCGGGATAATGGCGGCAATCAATATCCAATCCATTTGTTGGGTCAATCGTCTCATTACAGTGGCTGAGCGGTGAAAGGATTAATGCGTGGAATAATTTGCGTACGAACAATATTATTCACGGGATACGGCCACGTGAAGTACACTACCTTACTTTGCAAAGCCGGTAATGCAGGTACCAGCACTTTTGAAGCAGTAATAACATTGCCGTCTTTGTCATAGAATAATGCCACCGTATCAGTGTTTAAAAAGTTCAACCGTGAATCATTTTCCAATGTGGCAGTCAGGCGCGTACCGCCGTCAAAATTCTCAGTGTGGTTACGATCGGTGTTGATGACCGTCTGCAAAAAGGTTGGAGAAATTTTTTGCCATGCTATGGGATCGGTAAATGAAAACCGCGTGAGTGCAACCGTACTGTTGGCGATGGGAATGAGCGTTTCGACAATAGCCGTCTCTCCTGCCGGTCCGAGGAATGTGCTGCCGGTGCGATCAGCGACGACATTATTACTTGCGTCATACAATTTGAAATCATATGACACGTTCTGCGCCGCGGCCGTCGGATAATTATTTTTCACATACGCCACCGCATCGACAATGCCGGGAGTGACCGGAAAGACGCGCACCCATTCCACAATCGGATCTGATAGCTGGTAGGCACAATAATTATTGCATGGTCCTCCGCAGTCTATCCCCGCCTCACTCTGATTTTGCTTGCGGTCAAAACAGGTTGCTGCCACATTATTGGCCTTGTGGTATATGGCAAATGCCACCACGGCAAAAAACACCACCATTATGCTGACATATGTTAATTTCCGTCGCTGCGCCCAATTCATTGCTGACAGTATAGCAAACTTACTGGGTGTATACGCACAACTGGCCGGTAGTGGCGCTGTATTTTGTTCCGTTACAACCTGATTGTGATGTTGAGTGAAAGATCGACCGACCACTTACATAGTTGGTACGGAAGGTGTTTGTATTCAATCCGTCCGTGAAGATATTGAAAAGATATGAAGAATCAGTGTTGTTCCAATTGACACTCAATAACGATGCGCGGTATGAGGCGGAGCCATTGGCAGTGTAGGTGATTTGAAGAGTAAAGTTCTTCGTCTGACCTGCAGGGATCAGGTAGTTACCATTGTTATCTATTATGAGATTATCATTGCCGGCATAGGTAAGGACACCGCTTCCCACCGCTTGGCATGCTCCGGTAGCAGTATCAATACAGAACTGAATAGCGCGATCGGCACTGGCGGAGGTGGCTGGTGTGGGAAAGGAAGGAATGTACGCATTCTGACCAAACGCTGTCACTGAGAATGGGATGGTAAATCCGAAGGTGTTATGGGTTTGCGAGCCTCCTATCGTTGAAGCGACAGCCGTGCCTTGGGCAGTTGAAGTGACTTGAATACCATTAGAGTAGGTCGCATTTGATCCGCCCGAACATGGTACACCAGTGGTAGAACTATATCCTGTTGATGAAGTACAGCCGGCCGGAAGCCCCGCAGTAACGGAAGCGGTAATGGTAAATGTACTGTCAGATTGATCGATATCAAAAGTAATATTCGGCATGGCGGCAATTTCAATGACATATTTGTTGCCGGCAGGAACATTGACCGGTATGGTAAAAGTTCCCTGCTTGGCGCTGACAACCGCTTTTCCTAAAGGTGCCACCGTAGCATATCCTCCATCAAGATCATCCTTCTGGGCCAGATAGACATCGAGCGTGGCGGTATTGGAATATCCCGTTGAAGTCCAAGAGACCGCAATCTGTTGCCCCAGAGCAAATGTCTCTCCTCCGTTTGGCGATACGACCTGTAATGATGAAGCTGTCTGACCAGAAGAAGATCCGGCACAAGACTGACCGGTCGTTGCACTATACCCGAGTGAGGAGGTACAACCTGCGGGTACAGTAGGAGTAATAGGTGTGGATACAGGTGCCGGAATAGGTTTTGGAACAACAGGTATGGGAGCAGGTATCTCTACAGTGGGTTTACTTAATGGGCTTGGAGTGGGAGTAGCGGGCACGGAAGAAACTGGTGCTTGAATAGTGGTGGGTTGACTTACAGGACTTGGTGTTGGAGTGGTGTGGATAGGAGTAAGTGATGAGGGGCGAGGTACAAAGGCAGGTGGCATGGAGGTAGTGGAAGACACGGGAGCAGCAGGTGTCACGATAGCAGCCCTATCAGAAGCAACACCAGAAGTAATCGTATCTGGACTACTTATTGGTGATACCATGGCCCCGAGATTGGTATGCTTAACTCCAAAAATATTATTAAAAAGATTACCAAAGAAAGAGGCGTGGGCCGTCTGGGCGGAAAAACTTATAATAGTAACAATAAGTACCGCCACACCAATATATTTTTTCATGTCAAAATTGTCACATTTATCAATAGGCTTGTCAAACAGGCAATGATTTATCCAAATCCACAAAAGAGAATCCCAATTCAGTAAAAATGAGATCGCGGAGGTAGATACCACCAACAAGCAGGACAGTATCGATATCGGCACCGACATTGAATGCACCGGTCTTTAATTTTTCCAGTATGACAGGATCGTATTTTAATTCATTTACCGTAGATAGTATGGATTGCTCGGCATCATAGGGATTGGTGAGCTGCTTGTTTTTTACCACTATCAGCAGGTCGTATTTCTTGGCGTCAATGATTTCCTTGATGCCGCTGTCTTTGAGGATTTTCTTGCCGCGAATGTTCAATTGTCGGGGACAGCCGGCCGGCGCCACTTCATCTTTCCAGAATGTTTTTACTCCCCCATCTTCGATGGCACCAAGTCGTTCCTGGAGATTTTTCAAGTCATGCTGTATATCGTTGCTGATAGCATCATTCAAACGATCCAAGAGCGGGAGTTTCTTATGCATTTCCATCAGCAAATTGACAATCAAAGGAATGCCTACAATGACCACTAATATGTTTAATACTTGAAACACGGTGCCCAGATTCATTATTATAAGTATACACCAATCCTTTCCTGTCAAGAAAGGAGATATTCACAACCTATTCAAAATTTGACTTTTAATATTCAATGACCTACACTCATACCATAAGGCCTTAGGGCTCCGAGGAAACCGCATCTTATGATGCGGTTTCCGTTTTTTAAAACGAATCTTTGTAATTTTGAACGATTATTTTAAATTGTTCCTTATTAATACGTCCAATCTTTCGAGAGAGGCGTTTTGTGCTTATTGTTTTTGTTTGGGTAAAACTTGCATAAGAAGTTATTCTTTCATATAAAAGAACTCCTGAATAATATTTACTGTTGTGCTTTTTAGAGGTTAATGGAATAACCTTTAGCGTATCCTTATTATAAACTTTGAGGATTAACACGGGGCGTTCAAATAACTCATTCTTACCATACAATTCTGTTCCAATATTCAAACCAAAGGAACACCACCATATTTCTCGTTGATTGGCATACACCACCCTATTGCTTTTATCTATTTCTTTTTTTAAATCATTCCATTTATCAAAATCTTTTTCCATTGTTTTATCTTACAAAAATGTAAATAGGGTTTCGCCAAAGAAAAAATCAAGATGTTATAAGCAAAAAGCACCAATATAATTGGTGCTTTTTGCTTTGCATTCAAATCCACTGTCCTGGCAGCTACCTACTTTTGCCTTAAAAAGACTATCATCGGTTCTACAGGGCTTAACTTCTCTGTTCGAAATGGGAAGAGGTGTGACCCCTGCGACAAACCACCAAGACGGTGGATTCGAATACTTTTGTATGATTTCCAGATTTCCTAATAGGAGTCGGGCAATTAGTACATCTCAGCTCAACGCATTGCTACGCTTCCACTTAATGCCTATCAACGTGATCATCTCTCACGGCCCTCAAATGATGACTAATCTTGGAACTGGCTTCCCACTTAGATGCTTTCAGTGGTTATCCATTCCGAACATAGCTACCGGAC
>JAQBRM010000006.1 GCA_028286485.1 Candidatus Nomurabacteria bacterium | reverse complement strand
ATTTTTTCTGTACGGCAAAACGGTCCGCTTGATCGACAGGATCATTAAGCTCGGAGAAACCGTTACTACATTCCGCGCCGGCTACCAGCAGTTGTACCCGCTCGGTCAGCAGAGGGTTTTCCGGCTTGGCTTTGGCCAATGGCGAGACCAGTTTTGGAATATCCACCAGCCAGACCGGTCCGGCAATTTGCTTGCGGCAGTATTTCCACAGCGTGTCCGTCAGACGCTCGCGATTGGTGCCTTCATACGTCACACCGAGCTCCGTCAGTTTTGACTTCATCGCATCTTCGGTGGCAGTCAGAACATTGATGCCGGTCATTTCTTGAATAGTATCAACATAGGCAATGCGTTTCCACTCACCGGATAAATCAAATGAATGCCCGCGGGTAGTGAACTGCGACGTGCCGAATGTTTCCTGCACGACGCTCTTGATCATGCGCTCGGTCAACGCGATGCCTTGATTGTAGTCCATGTACGCGGCATAGAATTCCATATTGGTGAATTCCTGCAAATGCTCCGGACTGGAACCTTCATTGCGGTAGACGCGCCCTATTTCAAATGTGCGGGGAAAGCCGGCGGCCAGCAATCGCTTCTGCCACAGCTCACCCACCGAAATACGCAAATACACATCCATGGCAAAGTCATTATGAAATGATTGAAACGGTCGAGCTTCCGCCCCACCGGTTGTTACTTCCAAGGTCGGCGTTTCCACTTCCAAAAATCCTTCAGTAATCAGAAAGTTACGCATCGTCTGCCAAAATTTCGCTTTCTTGATAAACAGATCACGCAGGTCGGTATTCTGCAGAATATCCAAATATCGCTTGCGGTAACGCTCATCATCATCCTTCAAACCGTACCATGCATCCGGCATAGGGCGCAGCGTTTTGGTCAGCATCTTCCAATCACTGACAAAAATGCTTTGTGCACCGCGCTGAGTGGTATAAGCAATACCGGTTATTTCCACGAAGTCCGCAATATCAACCGTATCATTGAACAACTCGTATTTGGCAGTGTCCATTTCATCCGCTTTGAAAAAAGCTTGCAGCTTGCCCGTGCCGTCATAGAGATCACAAAAAGTAATGCCGCCTTGTCCGCGCTTGCTCATGACTCGTCCCGCTATCGTGATACTATTTTTTTCCGATTCGTACGCAGAAAACTTTGTAATGACATTTTCAATCGTATCCGTACGATGCGTTTCCGCCGGATAAGGATCAATACCCTTCTCTTCGAGCACTGCTTTCTTTTTTAATCGGTCTGCCCGCAATTCTTCAATGGATGCCATGGTATCAGTATACTATATCCCTTCTTTTTTAAGTTCTTCTATCACCTCTTTGGCGCGTTTGGAAAGTTTTTCAGGCAGTGAGATATTCAACTTCACGATGAAGTTGCCGCGTTTGGTGGTGCTCGTTGGCACGCCCTGATTTTTCAATACCACCGTATCGCCGATCTTGGTGCCGGCCGGAATATGAATGGGCAGTGAGCCATCCAATGTTTCAACCGCGTACTCAGCTCCCAGTAAGGCATCGGTCAGCTTGATGGAAAGCGTGGACACGAGGTCATGATTTTGACGGGTAATGGTCTTGTGTGGAGTGACGGAAATACGAACATAGAGATCACCGGACTGTCCGCCCTTGATCGCTTCGCCCATGCTTTGTAGTCGCAATGTCTCACCATTCTGAATGCCGGCTGGCACGGAGACCTTGATCGTGCGAGGTTCATTGACTACGCCTTTGCCTTTACAGGTTTGACATGCTTCCTTGGGAATCTTGCCCGTACCGTCACATTTATTACAAACTTGTGTCGTCGCAATGGAACCGAGGATGGTGCGTTGAATGCTTTTCACCACGCCGCTGCCATTACATTGATCACAGGTGTGGAGCTCCGTACCAGGTTTTGCGCCGTTGCCTTTACAGGTAGTACAAGTGGATGGTTTGGTGATGCGAATTTCCTTGTCGACGCCGAAAATTGATTCCTTGAAATCCAAAGAGATACTGGTCTGCAAATCCGCACCGCGGCGATTCTTGGCGCGACGATTGCCGCCACCGAAAATATCTCCGAAGATGTCGCCCATGTCGAAACCGAATTCATTGCCTTGCGTGAATTGTGAGAAATCAAATCCGTCAAACCCTCCGCCATAGCTTTGTCCGCCGCCCATGTTCGGTCCGGCCGCTCCGAATTGATCGTACTGGGCACGCTTGTTTTCATCGGACAGGATTTGGTACGCCTCGTTCACTTCCTTGAATTTTTTGTCATCACCGCCATTCTTGTCGGGGTGGTATTTGTGCGCGAGCTTATGAAAAGCCTTCTTGATTTCATCTTTTGAGGCCTTCTTTTCCACTCCTAAAATACTGTAATAGTCTTTTCCCATATGGGCATTATACCATATAAAAACCACCTTTTAAAGGGTGGTTTTTAGCACTATCGGTGTCTCAATGACACGGTCTTTCCGTCTTTCTTTCGCTTCTTTTTGGCCGCTACTTTTCTTTTCTTGTTCATATGTCCAGATACTATAGCACAGTTTAGAAAATAAAAAAGTGCCCTTTTGGAACACTTTTAATTGATTAGGATATATTTAATATTGAATATATCCTTTTGATCTTAGAATCTTAATCCTCCGCTCTACCTCTTCTTCGGAATATCCGCGGCGATATTTGAATTCGTAACGCGCATCGTATTCGCTGCCATACCAAGTTTCGTAATAAGTATGGAATCTCCAAGAGAGCATGGCCATTGCAAATGAGAATAACAGTGATACTGCTAATACTCGGACTCTGTTAAAGTCAGGATCATTGCTTGGAGCAGTGATGAAGGCGGTGTAGTTTAGAAACAGGATGATGGTAAATAATACCAATAGACATACTGTGGCTACGGTCGGTAGTCCCAAGAAAGAAAATTTTCCTTTTTTAATAATACCGACTCCATGTCCGGTCATTTGCATGCCGATCATGAGGAGTTTGCCCTGCATATATAGACCACAGAGGACGGCACTACCAATCGCAAAGGAAATGCTGTGACCCATGTGAAGGGAGTACATAGCAACCGCAATAACAATAATTACCATTATTACCCACGGATTGAAAATAGTGTGAACCACCTTGCTATGTCCGGGAAATTTCAAGAAATGAGAATCCATCAGTTGATCATAAGTCATTGAAGAGCGAGTGTTTTTGGTTTTTGAAGAGCTCATTGGTATGTTTGTTGGTTATCACTATTTCTCCAAAGAAACACTGATAACCAACAAACCTTTGGCTAAACAATAGCACATTATTTATAAAATGTCAATAAAATATCCCTACATCTCTGTAGGGATATTTTATTATTACAGATTACTGAGGATTTTCTGGGGTTTCTTCCGCCTTTGCATCCTTTGCCTCGCCTTCGGGTGCTGCCTCGGCAGTTCCTTCTGGCTGAGCGGCGGCATTGGCCTTATTCATTTCCTCGCCGATCTTTTGCATTTCAGCGGAGAGTTCGTGAATTTTGGTTTCAATAGCTGCTTTGTCAGTACCGTCTTTCGCGGTCTTTACCTCGGCAATTTTTGCCGTCACGCTGGTCTTTAATTCCTCCGACAATGTCGCGCCATGATCCTGCAATGATTTCTCTGCCGTGAAGATGGTCATATCAGCGGTATTCTTGATATCCGCCAAGGCTTTCTTTTCCTCATCTTCCTTGGCATGCATTTCCGCATCTTTCTTCATACGTTCAATATCATCAGGGGTAAGGCCTGAGCTGGATTCCACGCGAATGGACTGCTCCTTGCCACTGGCTTTATCTTTCGCCTTCACATTAAGGATACCGTTGGCATCGACATCAAATGTCACTTCAATCTGCGGCATGCCGCGTGGTGCGGGTGGAATACCGTCGAGAATAAATCGTCCTAACGACTTGTTGTCGGGTGCCATCGGACGCTCACCCTGCACGATGTGAATTTCCACGGATGTCTGGTTGTCCGTAGCGGTTGAGAAAACCTGTGACTTGGAACTTGGAATAGTGGTGTTGCGTTCCACCAGCTTGGTCGCCACATTGCCCATGGTTTCAATGCCGAGTGACAATGGAATAACATCGAGCAAGAGCACGTCTTTGACATCACCCTGCAAGACACCGGCCTGTACGGCTGCACCGAGCGCCACCACTTCATCCGGATTGATGGAAAGGTTAGGTTCCTTGCCGAAGAATTTCTTCACTTCTTCCACGATTTTCGGCATGCGAGTCTGTCCGCCGACCAGAATCACTTCATTGATATCAGCAATCTTGAATCCTGATGCATCCAATGCGCGCTTGGTGATATCAATGGATGCCGTAACGAATTCACTGGCCAGATCTTCGAGCTGCGCACGGCTCATTTTCAACAGCAAGTGCTGCGGACCGGCATCAGTGGAAGTGATGAACGGAATGTTGATTTCCGTTTCGAGTGTAGTGGAGAGTTCAATCTTGGCTTTTTCCGCCGCTTCATCGAGACGCTGCAATGCCAACGGATCACCCATGACATCCACGCCGGACTGCTTCTTGAATTCGCTGCCGATCCAGTTCATGATTTTCAAGTCAATGTCGCGTCCACCCATCATTGAGTCACCATCGGTAGACTTCACTTCAATGACATCATCGGACACTTCCAAGACTGACACGTCGAAGGTACCGCCACCTAAGTCAAAGATGACGATTTTTTCTTCCTTTTTATTATTCAAACCATATGCCAAAGCGGCAGAAGTTGGTTCATTGATGATACGCTTCACATCAAGACCGGCAATGGCACCGGCATCTTTGGTTGCCTTGCGCTGCGCGTCATTGAAGTACGCAGGGACAGTAATGATGGCTTCGGTAATTTTCTCACCGAGCTTCGCTTCCACATCACTTTTGATTTTCTGCAA
The DNA here is from genome assembly GCA_028286485.1 of Candidatus Nomurabacteria bacterium. Classification (GTDB taxonomy): domain Bacteria; phylum Patescibacteriota; class Minisyncoccia; order Phycocordibacterales; family UBA9973; genus UBA4124. The sequence goes on along the minus strand of JAQBRM010000006.1, from coordinate 2,170 downwards.
AATCATCGCGGATACTTCTTCCGGACGATATTCCTTGTCGCCCAATTTTACGAGCACGCCGCCATCAGGTCCTTTGGAAACTTGAAACGGTGAAGTCTTGATGACCTTATCCATTCCCGGATCATCATACTTGTGGCCCATGAAGCGCTTGATACCGTAGATGGTATTTTGCGGGTTGGTCACGGCTTGGCGCTTTGCCAAAAGTCCCACGAGCAAGTCACCGTTTTTACCGAGCGCCACAATAGAGGGCGTGGTGCGTGCGCCTTCAATATTTTCTATAATTTTCGGCTGACCACCTTCAATGATGGCGACCGCTGAGTTTGTTGTTCCTAAGTCAATTCCGATTATTTTTGCCATTTTTATATTAAGAAATTATTCTAATATGTGCTGTATTTCTCAGTACTTTCTACACTGTTGAATTTATAAGTGTTACTTGCGTAACACTTATTTCACGGTCACGAAATACATGTTGATAGTATAGCAATACTTTGCTAGTATGCAAGTATGAATGGAAAACAAAGCTATTCCAAGAAAATATTAGCTCTATTGGCGGCAAAACCAGCCATTTCAGTGACCGAATTGACTGAAACCATTGCCGGTATGGCCCCCGAAAAATACGCCTTTACACGGTCGCTGAAGGGCTTACAAGAGGCCGGATTGATTGAAACGCACCATTCCGGCCAGCAGCAGTACAGCCGCCTGACACGCGAAGGCAAGCGCAAGGCGCACAGCATTACCTTGGAAAATGACACGGCCGTGCTACCGGCATGGGATGGCAAATGGCGGGTCATTCTGCTCGACCTGCCCGAAGACCGTAAAGCCCAGCGAGATGGCTTGCGCTACCTACTAAAAAAGGGTGGGTTCATCCTGCTCAAGAATTCCGTCTGGATTTCCCCCTACCCGCTCGAACATCTTTTCATGAATATAAAGAAAGACCTCGGCCTGACCACCGAGCTCATGATCTTCGTCACCGATACTATCGATGACGCTACTGCCAAAGCATTTTTTGATGTAGTAAAGAAATAAAAATCAGGAGGTCGGACCTCCTGATTTTTATTTCTTTGTATAGACGGAAACGCGGGCGGCTCGCAGAATGTTGTCACCAAGCTTGTAGCCCTGTTGTAACACAGCGGCAATCGTGTGATTGAGTTTTTCATCATCGGTTTCTGTCTCGGATACCGCTTCATGCAAGGTGGGGTCAAAGGTCTCACCTGCCGCGCCGAATGTGGCAAATCCGCGATCTTTCAACACTGTCATCATTTGCTGATAGATGTACTCTACGCCAGTGCGCCAGTTCGCATCAACTTTCTCCCATGCTTCCTTGTTGCTCATGGCCATGGAGAAACTATCGATGACCGGCAGCAAATCCTCGATGAAGTTTTCTTCAATCAATCCCCTCATGCGCTTGCGGTCTTCATCGGTCGTTTTCTGCAAGTTGGCATAGTCCGCCCGTGAGCGCTGCCAGCCGTCCAAGTACTCCTGCTTTTCCTTCTGCAAAACCGCGATCTTTTGCTTCAAATCCTTGACCTTCTGGGCACTACCCAATGCCGCGCCTTCTTCATCGCTTTCCACGAACTCCATATCGTGATCTTCTCCCGTATGTATCCCCAGCCCCACCTTAGGCGCTTCAATTTCGTCTGATTGCACTACTGAGTTGTATTCGTCGTCTTTCATATGCTTGATTATACAAAAATTTCCCAATAAAAAAAGCCCCGATGACCGGACCGGGACCTTTTTAAGATTAACGCTTTGACCACTGTGGGGCTTTGCGGGCCTTTTTGAGACCGAACTTGCGGCGTTCTTTGGAACGAGGATCACGCTTGAGGAATCCTTCTTGTTTGAGCTTGGTCTTATCAGACTCATCTTCTTTCACAAGGCCTCTAGAAATGCCGTGACGCACTGCTTCTGCTTGAGAGTGGATACCACTACCTTTTACATGTACTGACACTGAGTAAGCCTTCTCAGTGATCTTGAAAGGATCAGTAACGATCTTTTGCAATTCCGCTGTCGGAAAGTACGCTGCCAATTCTTTATCATTGATCAAATAACTTGCTTTAGAAGCTTCGGTAATACGAACACGCGCTGTAGCAGTCTTGCGTCGTCCGATTGTCTCTATGTATCTTTTCTTAGTTTTTTCCATATGTATATAAAATATTATTCAGTGATCGTG
>JAQBRM010000014.1 GCA_028286485.1 Candidatus Nomurabacteria bacterium | reverse complement strand
TAATTTTTTTAAATTAATACACTAGATAATTATTTTGTCAATAGCACTGTTCCAACGTCATACCAGACGGTCAGCAAAAGAAAGACACCTGTTAAGGTGCCTTTAAAGTTTTTTAGAATGTTGGAGTTGGCAATATCTTTGCTTTGCATAGCATGACTCCCATGAATGAGATTGCTCCCAATTTGAAGATATAGCTTGATGTGTCTTGCGGAAGATTATGGATTTCTCTTTGATATCCAAGAGTCATCAGTATGCCGAAACCGGCATAAAGGGCAAATATAAACAGATATGCCCTCTGGTTTTCGTTCAGTTTTTTCATTTGTTTTTTCTTTACTTTACCTTTTATCCATTGATTGTCAACACCAATAAGGTTCCAACATCGACCCAAACTGCCAGCAAATAAAAAACAGTTAAGACAAATGTCTTAACTGTTTGAAAGTCATGAACGGCAGGATATGAACCTGCATCCTGGGTACTGCTCAATTCGCCAGCGCCTTGCTAATTAGTCGCATCGTTTCAATAACTCTTTTCTTTTGTTCTCGGTTTTCAGAATCTTTGTCAGTATGCCCCGTTGCCGTTTAGTGAGTTGAATGCTTATACTGCTATATTCTCTTCCCTCAATGAGCGAGCAGAATGGGGGTACTCGATATTGTGTTTGATTATGCCAATCGGTCAGCATTTTCTTCACGCACTCAATCACGTACACCTCAAACTGGTCATTAATGGTGGGGATGATACAGCGTCCTCCATACTGTGGACTGCAGCCGGTAAAACGGAGCTTTCCGTTGTCAGGCTCAAAGCATATTGAGTATCCACGATTACGGGCAAGTGCAACCATGTAGTCATAAATATTCTCTTCATTGGCAAGTTGTTCATACATGCTGATCATCTGAAATTGACAAATATCAAGGAATGCGGGTTTTGTTTGACTCACGTCTTGAACATTTTCTATTTTTGGCATGACATATTTTTTCTTTATACTACGTTTTACAGTTATTTTGTCAACAATGCGGTTCCAACGTCGGATCAAACGTGCAGCAAATAAAAAAGCCTAACAATAAATTAGGCTTAAGAACTTTTAAAAGAATTCTGACACGTCAATGATCTCAGTATTCTTAGGAGTACGAGAGCGTGATTGTTCACGGAATGATTCCATAAAGTTGTACTGGTCAATTTTACTCATAGGAAAACTTCCCCTTTCCAGGAGCATTATTGCCGCAAGGATAAGCTGCCCGTGACTAAACAATAGTATCTCGGATTCCTTCCTGGATCGAATACCATTCATACAGTTAGCTGCCCTCATAAGAAAATCCAGAAATGTTTCGGCATTGCCTCCATCGCAATAGTTTGTGTCATTTCTTGACCAGTACTCTTCGATCAAGGGCTTGCGTTGCGCGGCATTCATTCCAATGCAGCAGGACTGATCGAGATACGTAAACTCATGCGCGTTGTCCCATATTTCTAACCGCGCTTGTGGAAACACATTCAGTAGTGGCTGTGCGGTTTGGTGAGTTCGGAGATACCTTGAGAGGACGATGAGGTCAGGGCAGGTGAGTATCTTTTTGGTAAGTTCCTCGGACTGTCTATGTCCGGCTTGAGACAATGGAATCGAGCGTGGATCGCTTGAGGCTTCACCACTGTTCGCAATGCTTTCAGCATGGCGGATTAAAAGTACTTTTTTCATTGTTTGTTTTTCCTGATAGTACGTTTTTTCATGATTCTGTCAACAAAACGGTTTTTTCCTCGTACCCGAGAGCAAATAGGGTATAATGAAACCATGAGAAAAATAGTATTGTTTTTGCACCAGTCGCTTGATGGATACTGCGCTACGGTTGAGGGTGGGCTGGATTGGATTCCTTATAATGAGGGTTTTGAGAAATATGCCGAACGACTCGTGCAAACAGTAGGTTCTCCATTGTATGGACGAGTGACGTACGAGATGATGAAAATCTACTGGCCGACACTATTGAATGACCCCACCGCATCGACGCATGATCGCGAGCACGCAGCCTGGATTGAAAATGTCGAGAAAATCGTATTTTCAACTACGTTGGTAACAGAAGATTGGCATAACACCAGGGTGATAAGCAGTAACGTGGAGGAAGAAGTAAAAAAGCTCAAGGAGGGCGAAGGGAAAGACTTGGTAATATTCGGCAGCCCAACCCTGGCCCGCTCTCTGATGGACATGCATCTTATCGACGAGTTTCGGTTTACCGTTTGTCCGGTCATACTCGGGAAAGGCATGACGTTCCTGAGAAGCATCGAGGAGCGAGTCAACCTTGAACTGCTCGGTTCTGAAACGATTGAAGGCGGGATGGTTGGACTGCACTATAAAGTTGTAAGATAATTGATTTTTGACTTAGCTTCAGGGAGTGATATAGTGATGAAAACCGCTGTATATGAAAAAATTAGTACTTCCCTCTTTGTTTCCTTTTATTTTTGCCGGTGTGGCAGGATGGATTGCATTGATCGGTCTGGGTGATCTGTATTATTTTCTTCGCAAGAAATGGGTATGGTGCATCAATCATCGCCCACTTGATCGATGGCTTATTTTATTAAAAATGGAGCATGTCAGTGAGCTGTATCGGGATGAGTGCTATGTCCAGCATACCAATCCTTGCACGGGAGAAACATATATTGAAACCCGCCGCTATGCTGATACCACCATTCCCCCACACATCTGTCAGGAATTTTCAGACTGCTATCACATTGCCAAAAAGATTTCCGTGGCTGATTGGGCCATCAAGGTTATCGTTCACAAGGATCTTCACACTCTCATCCCCGGATGAGAGTTTTAGTTTGCGATTGTTTCGGCGCCGGTCATTTCGATAAAGGCCAGTTCGAGGGGCAGGGTGGGAATGGAGGCATAGGCGATGCGTTCGATGGCGGTGATGAGCGCCACGATACCGCGGGAGGAAATAGTGTCGGTGCTTTCGACCGCACCGCGCTTGATGATATCAATGTACTGCTCGGAGTGATCGGCTTCGATTTCCTCGCGCATGCCCGGCGAGTAACGGTACATCAGTGACAGGCGCATGGTGTCGAGCAAGAGCTGGGCCAGCAGCATCATGTCGGTGTGGTGCGCTTCGGCCCGAGCGAGCGTCTGGTACGCCGCATCAATATCACGGGCAATGAGGGCATTGTAGAGCTCGTGGATGACCTTCAATGACGGTGCACCGGTGACGGACTCCGTCAGCTCACGGGTAATGACACGGCCGTGGGCAGCCGAGAAGACTTTTTGCAAAATACTGAGCGTGTCACGAAATGAACCATCACCCAGAAATGCCACCAGTGCGGCACTGTCCGCATCAATAGTCATGCCTTCGGCCGTCGCGAGCTTTTCCACCTCCTTCACCAGCAGCCGCTCCGTCGGTTTGCGGAATGAAAAGACCTGACAGCGGGAGAGAATGGTTTCCGGCACCTTATCAAGCTCCGTGGTCGCCAGTATGAAAATACAATGGGCCGGCGGCTCTTCCAATGTCTTCAGCAATGCATTGAATGCATCGCGCGACAGCATGTGCACTTCATCGATAATGTACACCTTGAAGGCGGAAGAAAACGGCAGGACACGCACCGCTTCGCGCAAGGCGCGGATATCATCAATACCGCGATTGGAAGCCGCATCGATTTCCATGATGTCCTCCGGATTGGTACCTAATGCTTTGGCGAAAATACGAGCGACCGAGGTCTTGCCGGTACCACGACTGCCGGTGAACAGGTATGCATGGGAAAAAGTACCGTGCTCAATGGACTGCGACAGGACGGAAACAATATGTTCCTGCCCTATCACTTCCTGCCAGTTGCTCGGACGATATTTTCGATATAAGACTTGGTCGTGCATAGGGCTATTGTATCAGAAAATTTCTATAATACATTTTTAAAAAAATGCTTGACGATGACTTCAACATCAGCCGCATTCTTGGCTTCATCCATCAGCTTGATACGCAGTTCTTTGGCACCGGCAAAGCCGGTGCAGTAGGCCTTGTAGTGCTTTTTCATGATGGAGAAACTCTTAATGTCGCCCAGTAGTTGCTCGAAGAGTTGCGTGTGCTCCACCATGACGGACAGGCGCTCCTCGATGGAGATGGGCTGCACGGCGGACTGCGCGGCAGTCCGCCGTGTTTGAAAGTATTTTCCAAAAAATGGAATTTTTTGCGCTTTAGAAAAGAATCGCGACTTCTTTGGAATACTCGCTACCATTTCCCTATACTCATCAAAGAACCACGGGTTACCAAAAAGTGCGCGGCCAACCATGACACCGTCAGCGCCGGCAGCAGCTGCTCTTAGCCTTCCATCGGTCAGACTCGTGACATCGCCATTGCCAATAATCACCGTTTGTGGAGCGATGGCATCGCGCAACGCCACCACTTCTTTCAAGTACTCCCAATGCGCCGGCACTTTTGACAGTTCCTTGCGTGTGCGGACATGCACCGTCAATGCAGCGATATCCTGCTGCAAGAGCAAGGATATCCACTCTTGAATTTCCACCGCGTTGTATCCGACGCGGGTTTTGACTGACACCGGAATATCCCCTGCTCCGCGCTTGGCGGCCGCAATGATCGCCACTGCCACCTCCGGACTTTTAATCATGGCTGCGCCGGCGCCCTGCTTCTCAATAGTCTTATCCGGACAGCCCATATTGATATCAATACCATCGAAGCCCAGCTCGGCACACAAGCGAGCAGCTTTTTCCATATTGTCCGGATCAGCGGAAAAAAGCTGCGCCACGATCGGTCGTTCAATTTCCGAAAACTCCAAATCACGCTGCAATACTTTCCTCCCGCCGCTCATCAAGCCATTGGCCGACACGAACTCTGTCCACATCACATCGGGCTTGCCGTACTTTGCAATGAGTCGACGAAAGGCCGGGTCCGTCACATCCGCCATCGGCGCCACACAGAAAAAGGGTTGTTTCTTGTTTTTTATTTCCTGCCAAAAATTCATGTTACTGGAACTTATACACTACACGGTTGGCAAAACGCAAATCAATGTACTGCAACACTTTCGCTGTATCATGAAATTCCGTGGCCAATGGATCAGTGCGCAGTCCCGTATACAGTGCCGTCAATGCATCATTGATATCCATACTCGGATCAAACATCAAGCTCGCCGGCTGGCTATTGTGCACGAAGGAAACGTCCAGTTCATGATCACCTATATAATGAAACTCCGACGGCGCAATGCCCAGTGTGGTCAGACGATCAATCAATAATCCCACCGTGCTGATCTGCTCCGCTGTCAGCGCCTGAAACGGCAATGGCTGCAATGTACCGGAAAATATCTTGGGATAGGCATTACCGGAGAAGTACGGTGCCGCCGTAAAGGCTACGCCGTTCTGATCCATGAAATAACAGGTCGCTTCGTCACTGCACCACAAGTACACCCCTTGGTATTCCTTGACGGTCACCACCAACGTGGAAAAATTCTTGCGATTGACTGCCACGGTTTGCAGGCGCGGAAAAGCGGCTTTCAATTCTTTTTCAATGGTATGAGTCGGTATCAAAAAAATACTGCTTCGCGGCAAGACAAACAATTTCCTGCCTTGCAATTGCGTGGTGACAAATTCCGATACATCGCCGGGATAGACGACATTCGCTCCCACCACCTCGACATGGCGTACCTGCACGTTCGGGAGTCGTACTAGAAAAACAAGACCAGTAATAATAGCCACCCCAATAGCGATTCGCATCACCCGCTTCCAGTTCACCGTACGTTGTTTTTGCTTGCCTCTTTTTTTCGGTTCCTCGCTGTCGGTATGTAAAACCCTTTTGTGATAGGTGCGTTCATACATATTACTTGCCGATGTATTCCTGATTGTTCAGGTAAGGACGCAATACTTCCGGAATGCGGATCGTGCCATCGGCTTGCTGGAAATTTTCAATCAGTGATACCAGGATGCGCGGCGTAGGAATGGCGGTACAGTTCAGTGAGTGAGCATAGCGTAGCTTACCGTCAGTATCCTTGTAGCGAATACCAAGACGGCGTGTTTGAAAATCATGAAAGTATGACGCGGATGAAATCTCACGGTACGTTTCTTCTTTCGGCACCCAGAGATTGATGTCGTACATTTTCACTTTCGACAATCCCATATCACCGGTCGCATTGACCATCGTCTCATACGGAATGCCGAATGATTCAATAAAGGCTTCGGTGTTCGCATTGATTTCCTCATGCAGGCGGACACTCTCTTCATGTGAAGCGGCACACAATACTACTTGCTCCATTTTATAAAATTCATGCACGCGAATGAGCCCTTTGATGTCCTTGGTGTAGCTGCCTGCTTCCAAGCGGTAGCACGGCGAGAAGCCGAGCATTTTGATCGGCAGCTGCTCCACTGACAACACTTCATCCATGTACATGCCCATCAACGGCACTTCCGATGTTCCCACAAAGTATGAACCGTCTTGTGCACGATAAATATCCTCCTCGCCTTGCGGAATGAAACCGCAGCCCATCAACGGTTCGCGTTTGGTGATAACCGGCGGCATGACCGGACTGAAGCCGCGCTTGGACCAGAACTCCAACGCATAGTTCCAAATGGCAAAACACAATCGCACGCCGTCGTCTTTCAAGAAATATCCGCGGAAGCCGTGGACCTTCACTCCCCGTTCAAAGTCCGCCATGCCGAGCGCGGTCATGATTTCAATATGATCTTTCGGTTCAAAATCAAATGCCGGTTTTTCTCCCCACGTCTTCTGCACCACATTGGCTGACTCATCCGGACCGATCGGTGCGGACATATCAGGAATGTTCGGTACTTGCAACATCAGCACTTGCCACTCTTTCATGATGACACGTACATTTTCTTCCGCCTCCTGCACTTTTTCCTTCAATGGCTTCAACGCTTCGATCATGGCAGTGCGCTCCTCTGCATCTGCGGCCTGCGGTATTTTATCGGACAAGGTATTTTGTTCCGTACGCAAGGATTCAAATAGTGCCAACGCTTCGCGACGCTTTTCCTCCAGTGCCAAGAGCTCATCGACGTTGAATGACAGATTCTTCTTCTCCACTGCTTCCTTGATAATATCGGGGTTTTCCTTGATGAATTTAATATCGAGCATAGTAGCTCTACTATACCGTATTTTAAAGATTTTTTAAACTTTTTGAGATACTTATGCACTTGAACCGATATTCGACCTGTGATAGATTACTTAATAGGTATTTGTGGAGTTCGCTCCCTCACGGCTGATATGCTGTCAACAAATACCTGCTCAAGTATCCGCCTTCGGGCGGATTTTTGATTTAATCTTTCTATTAATCTTCCTCGGGGCTTCCTTCAAAAAATATTCTTGTCTTATCACTACCCATCCTCCAGAATGGAATTACACTCCAGAAAAACTTTGGTCCGGATTCTATTTGTTTTATTACAATCTTAATTCTGTTTCTTTTTACCATCGCAATAAATTCATAATATGATACAAACTGTAAAACGGATTCAGTCCTGTTATGTTTTCTTACACGCTCAAATCTTTTTGTTTCTCTATATCCTTGAAGAGTGTGAGATTTTTGTAATATTTCTGGAACTAAAGGTAATAACTTAAAACGCATCCGCTGACTATCGTCTAATCGTGGTTTGTCATAGGCTTTGAATTTAATATGTTCTAATCCATTGGAATTGAAAAAGATCTTTTCCTTGAGATAAGGACAGTAGACCTCTTTTAAATTTTTATAAAAATTCTCTGCTTCTATTCTTATTTCTTCAAAATCATTTATTTCTTGTTGCATGAAAGCAGTCTACAACTTTAGTGGTAAAGAATATTTAAAGATGAATTCTTCCCTCTTTAGTTTTTCTTGATGGGTAATATGTACAATAGAGGGATGAAGGAATTTCCCATTCAAACAATCACGGTGGCGCGGCATTTTCCGCAGTTGGCGGAAATACCGCAGCCGCCCAAGACATTGTACATGCGCGGCAGTCTGGATCGTATCGGCGGAACGGTATTGCTGACGGTGGTGGGCTCACGAAAATATTCCAGCTACGGCAAGTATGTTTGCGAGACATTGATCAAAGGGCTGCGCGGCTACCCTATTACCATCGTGTCGGGGCTGGCCATCGGCATTGATGCCATCGCCCATCAAGCCGCCATGGATGCCGGACTGCCGACCATCGCATTTCCCGGGTCGGGCTTGCACGCAGATGTTATCTACCCGGTGCAGCACAAGAAACTGGCCGAGACTATCTTGAAACATGGCGGCGCACTGTTCAGTGAATTTCCCCATGATACGATCGGGGCACCGTGGACATTCCCGCAACGTAATCGCCTTGAAGCCGGCATCGCGCACATGACACTCGTCATTGAAGCGCAAGAGCAGTCCGGTACCCTCATCACCAGCCGGCTGGCCACCGAATACAATAAGATAGTCGGTGCCGTGCCCGGACCGATCAATTCCCTCACTTCGGTCGGCGCCAACTGGCTGTTGAAGCTCGGGGCAGTACCCATTACCGACAGCGCCGATATCCTGCGGGAGTTGGGATTTCAACCGCCCGGTGGACTGCCTTTCCCCTCTGCTATTATATTGAATGATACCGAAACACTCATTATGAATGCCCTGACTTCCCCGCAATCCAAGGAAACATTATTGGAAACACTTTCCCTTGATCCCATAAATGCCGGCATCGCATTTTCCACACTGGAAATAAAAGGAGTAATCAGGGAAACGTATGGTCGTATTGAAAGGATTATGTAAAAAGAAATTTGCTAAAAAAATTTAGACATGGTACTACTGCAGACACTTATATGAAATTATTAATCGTTGAATCACCTTCCAAAGCCAAAACCATCGAGAAATATCTGGATGGTGCATATACTGTGCGCGCCTCCGTCGGCCACGTGCGTGACTTGCCGAAGTCCAACAAGAAAGCCATCGACATCGAGGGCGGTTTCATTCCACACTACGAGATCAGCAAGGGAAAGGAAAAAGTAGTGCATGAGCTGCAAGCCCTGGCCGAGAAAGCGTCCGAGATTATTCTGGCACCCGACCCGGACCGCGAAGGAGAAGCAATCGCTTGGCACATCCATGAACTGTTGCGTGAGGACAAGAAAGTCAAAGCGCCTATTACCCGCGTGACGTTCAATGAGATCACCAAGGAAGCCATTACGGAAGCGTTGACTCATCCGCGTGATATTGATACGGACCTGCGCCAAGCCCAAGAGGCGCGTCGCGTGCTCGATCGTCTGGTCGGCTATGACCTATCCGGTATCATTTGGCAGAAGGTGCGCTACGGTCTTTCCGCTGGTCGCGTACAATCCCCCGCATTACGTATTATCGTGGAACGCGAACGGGAAATCCGCGCCTTCGTTCCGGAAGACTATTGGGTATTGCAAGCCAATGTGCAGACAAAATCCAAGGCAAAACTTTTATTGACCTGTACTGACGAACCGCGTGATCGCAAGGAAGTGGATCGCATCCTGGCCATTGCCAACAAGGAAGATTGGCTGGTAAAAGACATCAAGGAGACTGAGCAGAAACGCTCACCGAAGGCACCGTTTACCACCTCCACGTTGCAGCAAGCAGCCAGCTCACGATTGAGCTTCTCTCCGGCGCGCACCATGCAGGTGGCACAGAAGCTCTATGAAGCCGGTCACATCACCTACATGCGTACGGACTCCACTACGTTGTCCGACATTGCCATTGCCGGCATCAGCAAATTGGTACTGAAAAAATTCGGCAAGGAATTTCTGGAAACGCGTGCCTACAAGACCAAGGCCAAGAATGCGCAAGAAGCGCATGAAGCCATTCGCCCCACTCATTTTGAAAAAGAAAATGCCGGACTGACCGAGGAGCAGAAGAAGCTCTATCGCCTGATCTGGGAACGCACCGTGGCCTCACAAATGGCTGATGCCAAGGTATTGAAGACACGTATCGTGGGAAATGTGACCAGCGATACTATTCCTGACTTCACCGTCACTGGCAGCCAAGTGTTATTCCTCGGCTGGCTGACTGTTGATGATGCGGCCCGTGGTGAGGATGTGGAACTACCGGCTATTAAAAAAGGCGAGTCACTCGCACTACTGTCTATTGAAGACATTGCCAAGCAAACCGAACCACCCAACCGTTACTCGGAGGCAGGATTGGTCAAGGAATTGGAAGCTCGCGGCATCGGACGTCCTTCGACCTATGCATCCATCATGAAAACGATTGAAGATCGCGGCTATGTCGAGAAGATCGGCCGTTCATTGAAGCCGACCGATACCGGTGAGGTGGTGTCATCATTCTTGGAGCAGAACTTCATGCAGTACATCAGTGATACCTTCACCGCCGAAATGGAAAATGAATTGGATGAAATCGCCAACGGTACATTGAAGTACAAGAAAGTCTTGTCGGAATTCTACACGCCATTCTTGAAAGAAGTGAAAGAAAAGCAAAAGCTGGACAAGGCAACGACCTTGGAAAAAGCCGATGACAAATACAAATGTCCGAAGTGCGGCAGCAGTATGGTAGTGAAGCTGGGTCGCGGCGGCAAGTTCTTGTCATGCGATCGCTACCCTGATTGTGACGGCGCCCTGACTATTGAGGGATTGGAAATCAAGAAAGACGAGCCGATTGGTAATGATCCGGAAAGCGGTCTGCCGATATTCACGATGATCGGGCGATTTGGTCCGTATGTACAGCTCGGTGAAATGCCGCCAAAAATCAAAGGTAAGAAACAAGCCAAGCCGCGCATGGCCAGCATTCCGAAAGAAGTTGACCCTACTACCATCACCGTTGAGATGGCGACAAAATACTTGTCCGTGCCCCGCACCCTTGGTAAGGATGAAAAAACCGGTGCCGATATCACTGCCAACAATGGCCGCTTCGGTCCCTACGTGGCCTGCGACGGAAATTTCCGCTCCATCAAACCACCCCTCAATGTCTACGACATTACATTGGAACAAGCCAAGGAATTACTGGCACAGGAAAAGAAACCTCGAGGTTTTCAAAAGAAAGCTAAATAATATTTACCTTTCAAATAAAGGGTGTATGATATTTAGATGGAAATTGATTCCCTATTTACACTCATCGACTACCCACTGACCGTTGAAGAACGGGATCTGATACAGCGCGCGTATGACTTCGCCAAGGCGCGTCATGAGACACAGAAGCGCAACAGTGGTGAACCGTACTTTGTGCATGTCTTTGCGGTGGCACAGAACTGCGCGCGACTGGGTATGGATATCGAGACGATTGTCGGCGGCTTGCTGCACGATACGTTGGAAGATACCGATGCGACCGAAGAAGAGATTCGCGAACAGTTCGGTGAAAATATCTTATTCCTTGTTAAGGGAGTGACGAAGCTCGGCAAGTTGAAATATCGCGGACAAGAACGTCATGTCGAAAGCATGCGGAAATTTTTCGTGGCCATGGCCGAGGACTTGCGCGTGCTGATCATCAAGCTGGCCGATCGTTTGCACAATGTACAAACATTGGAGCATGTTCGTCCGGACAAACGCATGCGCATTGCCGTCGAAACAATTGCCGTGCATGCGGCGCTGGCCGGACGTTTGGGTATGGGAAAACTGAAAGGCATGCTGGAGGATTATTCCTTCCCGTATGCGTATCCCAAGGAGTACGCGCAGGTCAAGGCATTGTTTGATCAGAACATGCCGGAAGCGCAGCAGATCATCCAAGAAGTGGACGGTAGCATGCAGAAGACATTGGCGGAGTTTTCCATTAAACATGCGACGGTTGATTCACGCGTGAAGCACTTGTTCAGCCTCTATCGCAAATTGCAAAAGTATCAGATGGACATTGATCGCGTCTATGACATCGTGGCCTTGCGCGTACAGGTAGACACTGTGGCGGACTGCTATCAAGTCTTGGGATTAGTACACATGCTATGGAAGCCTATTCCCGGCCGCATCAAGGATTACATTGCCTTGCCGAAGCCGAACGGGTATCAATCGCTGCATACGACCGTGGTGACCGAGCACGGCATCGTGGAGATACAGATCCGCACCTATACCATGAACCAAGAAGCGGAAATGGGTGTGGCTTCCCACTTCCTGTACAAGGAAAATAAATTCGATAAGGATTCCGTGCCGGGCAATACATCATTGGAATGGCTGGATGAGCTGCGTGAGCTCCATACAGTAGTGCGCAATCCCAGCCGCTTCCTCGAGCAGCTCAATCATGACCTTTTTAAAAATCGCATCTTCGTTTTCACCCCAAAGGGCGATGTCATCGACTTGCCGGAAGATGCCAGTCCGGTGGACTTTTCATACGCCATTCACTCTCGTATCGGCGAATCCACCAGTTCAGCGCGAGTCAACGGCAAAATGGTGCCCCTCGGCGCGAAATTGCGTAACGGCGATATCGTGGAAATCATCACCAGCAAAAAAGCCAAACCTTCGAGCAAATGGTTGGACTATGCCAAGACCACCCTCGCCCGCCGCAAAATCCGCGCCTATGTCGCAGAGCATGGCGGTTTGCTGCAGAAATTTTTGGCGAAGGAATAGTACAACGGAAAAAATTTTACTTCGAGAAAACAGTCCCTCTCGCCGTCGCGTAATTTTCTGCTGAAAATTCGCTCACCCTCGGACCAGTCGTCCTGCGAGAGCCGGCTCTAGGGCTATTTTCTCTTCGCAATATTTTTTCGATTTTAAATTTAAAGAGAGAAATTCTTGAGGTTGTAGAGGTCGTCCACTTCTTGCTCGCTCTCTTTGGTTTCGGCGGAAGTGCGATCGTCGAGTTCGAGGATGGATTCTTTTTCAAATTCCGGAGAAATTTCGTGTACCGGTTCTATTTCGGCTGGGACTACGGCCGCCGCAATGGCTGAAGTATCCGCGCCCTGCACTTTGTTCAAGACCGCCAAAATCAGATCAAGATCATCGTTGGAGAAGTAGTCGATGGTGATCTTACCGCCGGCTTCTTTCGGTTCGATGTGTACACGGGTGCCGAGACTCTCTTGCAATTGATGTTCAATTTGCATCAGTTCAGCATTCGGGATCAATGACTGCTTGCGCACCTTATCAACGGCAATACGGCGGGCAATACGTTCAGCCTCGCGCACCGTGATCTTGCGGAATTGGATTTCCTTGAACAAGGTCGCCTGCTCTTCCGGACGGCTGGATAGCATGAGCAATGGACGGGTGTGTCCTTCATTGATTTTGCCCATGGACAATGCATCGAGGATGTCCTGCGGCAATGCCAAGAGACGCACCGTGTTGGACACATACTCGCGACTCTTGCCCACTTTCTGACCGATCTGCGTATGGGTGAATTTAAATTCATCCACTAGACGGGCGAAGGCGCGGGCGCGCTCCACGGCATTCAAATCCTCACGTTGCAGGTTTTCAATGATGGCGATCTCCAGCTTCATCATGGAGTCATCACCGACACGGATGATGGCGGGCACTTGAGTCAGCCCCGCCAGCTTGGAAGCGCGCAAACGGCGCTCTCCGGCGATAAGCTCATACTCGGTGGCCAATCCTCCATCCCCTGTTTCTTTCTCCACGCGGGAAAGGACCAAAGGCTGCAGGATACCGTACTGCCGGATGGACTCGGACAGGTCTTTCAAGGCTGCCGGATCGAACTCGCGACGCGGCTGGTACGGGTTTGGAAAGATTTTATCGACGTCAATAAAGAAAATAGAATTGCTGTATAGGTTGGACATGTGCATAGTGTATCATATCCGCGATTTGAAAAAATCTGGAAAAAATGCAATGATGTGGTACACATTGCCGATGTGGCGGAATGGTAGACGCGATCGACTCAAAATCGATTACTCGCAAGGGTGTGGAGGTTCGAGTCCTCTCTTCGGCACAAACAAAATATCCCCTCTTGGGGATATTTTGGTGCCGAAGAAGCAATGCAAACTGCTTTGCATTGCGGGAGGACGAGAAAGGCGTAAACGATGCCGAAGGCGAGTGCGCCGGGGTCGAGAGTACTTAGTCCGCGCAATGCTGAGCTTGTCGAAGTATGAGCAGACTTAGTAACTCGTGACAGGGTCCTCTCTATGCTACACTCGCCCTATGCCTACCCTCATCGTCATCTGCGGTCCCACCGCCGCCGGCAAATCCGACTATGCCGTACAACTGGCAAAAGACCGAAACGGTGAAATAATCTCCGCCGATTCACGGCAGGTTTACAAGGGCTTGGATATTGGCAGCGGCAAAATTACCTCCAAAGAAATGAAGGGTGTTCCCCATCACCTGCTCGATGTGGCCAGTCCTGCTCGCATCTTCACGGTGGCCCAGTATAAAAAATTGGCGGACAAGGCCATTGCTACCATTCTGAAAAAAGGCAAAACACCCATCATCGTCGGCGGCACCGGTTTCTATATTGATGCCGTGGTTTTTGATCAGCAGTTACCCGAAGTACCGCCCAACAAAGCCTTGCGAAAGAAATTGGAAAAGTGTTCCCTTGCCGAACTGCAAGAGCAATTGCAGGCCATGGATCCCGAGCGATACGAAACCATCGACATTCACAATCCCGTGCGATTGATCAGAGCGATTGAGATTGTGGAGACACTCGGCAAGGTCCCTGCCGCCTCCAGAACATCTAAGTATGACATTGAATGGATATACCTCGACTTCCCTGATGAAGTACTGAAACAACGCATCCATGATCGTCTGATGAAGCGCATGAAAAAAGGCATGGCCAAGGAAGTACAAGACCTTCACACCCACGGACTATCATGGAAACGCCTCGAAATGCTCGGCCTCGAATACCGCTTCCTTGCACTCTACCTGCAACAGAAAATATCCAAAACCGCCCCTTCAACTACTCTCAGGGCAGACATGCTTGCCCAACTGGAAACCGCCATTTGGCAATACGCCAAACGCCAACGTACTTGGTTTAAAAAATACGCGAAATAAATTGAAGGCGGGCGGTCTCGAGCTTGGACCTTTGGCGGACAAGCCCTGTAAGGTCGGCTTCAAACACTTTGAGGGTTAAGACCGAAGCGTCTCGTGCGCTTAATTCTTATTCAATCGATCTCGTCTCTCTATTAAATATAACCTCTTTCTCCATATCTCTAAAAGATACCTTTAGTAATATCTTCTCTGAGTCTTCTGTTTGAAAGGCGGAGATTTTAACTTGCTCGCCAAATGATGGTGACCGATACCCTGTATTTTCTATTCCAAAAACGTCGTCGACAAGGTGAGTTATTATTTCAAAGTGAGATACTGCAAAGACTTGCGTAACGGAAGGTTCGTGTTCCTTGTTATTTTTTATAATCGATCGAATAAGGTATTCCATTGCCCGATATAACCGTTCTTTTTTCTTTAAATGAGGCTCAATTATTTCGGGATGGTTTTTATGAAAATCACCGGTATAAAAATCTTCAGCAATTCGGGCAGGGTCATCATCAAGATCTTCCACTGCATGTCTTTCAAATTCTTTTGCATCAATAACTTTAGTTGGCCCCAACATATCAACGGATCTACTATTTTCTGTTGATATATCAGCTTCAGTTAAAACAAGATCAGATGTTCCTTTAGTCCGAGCTGCTGGAGAATAGAAAGATAGGACATTTTCCTTGTTAGACAAGAAACCGTCCTCCTTCATTTTCTGACCAGTTTCAATTGCCCCTCTGACACCTTCCTCGGTTAGGTCAGGACCAAGCTCGGTGTATTCGGTCTTTTCGTGTCGCATCAAAATCGCCTTGAACAAAAGCTTTGGCTCGGTTTCCTTATTTTCAATATCGGTGAATTTTTCCATGTCTGTATTATAACCCCCAAGCCTCCTGCATGTCTTCGTACTTGAGCCTCAACCTTTCTACCATTTCCTCGGTTACGTCGGTAACTCCATATTTTTCCAAAAACATCTTTCCGTACCCTTTGCCAAGATTGTATTGCAAGCTCCAGATCGCGGCTGCAAAATCAGTTTCCTTTTCTCCTGTAGTCATATCACCAAGATCAATATATCCAGAAAATTTATCACCTTCAAATATAAAGTTTGGCAATGAGGCATCACCATGTATGAAAACATCTCCATCTTTAGGATTTCCTAAGGGAAATTGCGAGCTTTTCATACTATGAAAAGCTCGAATGGCTCCTGCTAGCTTATCTACCACTTTTTCTACCGGCCACTCCTTGCTCAAAACCTTAAGGTTCTTTCCGTTCATGCCAGAAATTAATAATGCCTCACGCCCATCGAAGTTTTTAAATGCTATGACTTTCGGCACCGGAAGTCTACCTTCAAGCCATACAAGGCGTTCGTACTCCTTTTTTAAATCATTACCTACTTTAAGAAAATACTTCTTATCAGACGTGCTTAATATAAACACATCACTTCGATCGCCGTGTGTTTCTTTACTGACTGAGACTTCTTCATGAAGCTGCTCTTTTGCCCAGCCTATAATTTCCGTGAATTTATCTTCTTCCATGTCCTTTATTATATCGTAAATTGTACTGATCTCGCTCTATGCAAAACATAGAAACTATTACATGGAAGCGTCTCGAGAGACGCTGTTGTTGGCGGGCCCACCAGGACTCGAACCTGGAACTGCGGTTTTGGAGACCGATGTTTTACCATTGAAACTATAAGCCCGTATTATTTGATCGTGCGCAAACTATAACAAAAAAAGCGGCTTGTAGCCACTTTTTTGTTCTATTTCTTTGATTCCTTAAAGACAATCACTTTGCGGAGCTTCTTGCTGTATTTCTTGAATTCCAGTTTAATAGCCGCAAGTTTTTTCTTGTTCTTGCTGGTCCAATATGTTTCTCCGCTTTCTTTATTTACCAATCTTACGAGGTTTTGTTTCGCCATAGTGGCAAAACTATAGCATGCAGGCCTTTTTTGAGCAAATCCTGCTGTTATTGACTTATTATATAAATGGTGCTATAATAATAAAAAATTAACAACGTGCCTGAAAACTTAAACCCGAAGGTTGTGCCGCTTAGAGCGGACCACCCATCAAACTTCAAACGCCCCGCAACGGCGCTAAAAACAGTAGAAGGTTACATGGTAAATTACGGCGGCTTTTGTTTCTTTACGGATGAATTCTTCAATTATCAACCGTGGAAGAAAACCAAACAAAAAGGCCTTCTGCCACCCAACAATGAATTCGGCCGGCTCCGCGCATTGAGGGACGAGAACGGAAACCTCCTCTGCAAAGAAATTTCGCTGAATGAAGAGCAAATGATGGCTGCCTTCCGGACCAAGCTTATGTTGGACGCGGATCGTTTTTTCGGATTAACCCGGGTGGAACGATTTACGGCAAAAAAAGCTTATGCTTTTCATTTGAAGAAAAAATTACTTCAAAAAGCAAAGCTTTCGACCGCTAAGCCAAAAAAGGAAAGGTACAATGACTTCAGCCAATTAGCCGGCATCCTGCGTGTTGGTTAAAATGTTCATTCATCAAATTTAAAATGCCCCGATGTGATATCGGGGTTTTTTGTTTGCGTTGTTGTTGCAAAGTATGGTACAAGGAAGGGATGAAATCTTCTCAGGACAAGAAAAAGAAAAAAGAAATATACAAGACTGCGTTGGAGAAAAGCGCGGAGGCGGCAACGAATTGGTTGGGGTCGACTTCATCATTGGTTTTTCATACCTGTCTGTTTATTGTCGCGGCCATACTGCCCTTCCTCGGTATTCGATTGGACTTGGTCTTGCTGGTGCTGACTACGGCCGTATCACTGGAAGCGATCTACATGAATATATTCATTCAGATGGCCGTCAACAAGAACACTGTGGATATTGAAGAAATTCAGGAAGATGTGGATGAGATTCAGGAAGATATCGAGGAAATCGGCGAAGACGTTGATGAGATTCAAAAGGATGTGGACGAAATTCAAAAAGACGTCGATGAGATTCAGGAAGATATTGAAGAAGATCAGGAAGCCACCAAGGAAGAAAAAGAAGTGCAGGCATTAGTATCCATCCAAACCATTCTGACAAATCTGCAGCAAGAGATCGAGCAGTTGAAGAAGAAATAAAAAAAATCCTCCGGTTACCACATCGGAGGATTTTTGTTGTTCATTTAGAGCGTCTTAATTAATCCCATGAACCAGATACATTCGAAAGAACAAGCTATCATAAAATATTTGTTCTCCTTTGTTAACTCGAATGATCCATCCGCAAGATATCGTATTGCCAGCTGGAGAAGGAATATTACATTCATCACTAGCGGTATCCATATGGTTGTAGGGATGGCAGTCCCAAACGGCATCAACAAAAGATTAATCACTATTCCCAGCAGCATTAATCTTGCAGGTAACAGGGATAAAAATTTTATAAATAATGCTACAGTAGCAGCTTTTTGCTCTTTCATTGCGTTGTGGAAAGAAGCACGGGTAGCAGTAGTTTCCATAATTTCTTAGGATTTTTAAGTGTTACAATAAAACAATTTTTAAAATTATAGCACCCTTTCTTCTAAAAGTCAAGTTATGCCATGCTTTCCATTTTTGTCTATAGCAGATTTAAATCTTAAATTCAATGACATCACCATCTTTGACGATGTAGTCCTTCCCTTCCGTGCGCACAAGGCCCTTGGAGCGGGCAGTGGCGTATGAGCCGGAGTCGAGCAGATCTTTCCAGTAGACCACTTCCGCGCGAATGAACTTATCCTTGAAGTCGGTATGGATGGCAGTGCCGGCAATCGGCGCGGTGGAATGCTTCTGAATGGTCCACGCGCGCGTTTCGTCTTCGCCGGTCGTGAAGAATGTTTCCAGACCAAGTACGTGATACGCTTGGGTAATGAGGCTGGTAATCCCGTCATCTTCTCCGGCCAGTTCACTGCGCATCAATTCCTTTTCTTCACCTTCAAAGTCCTTCAAGTCATCTTCGATTTTCGCATCGAGCATCACATACTGCGCGCCGCTTTCCGTAATGACATCAGTCAGCTCCTTGAATTTTTCCGGATCGCTCTCATCGAGATTACTCGCACCGTTGCGCTTGTTCAAGCCATAGAGGAATTTCTTCATCGTCAGCAAGTTCAGCTGCTTCATCATCTTTGTTTCTTCTTCAGTCAACTCAACAGTGTTGGCCAGCTTCCCTGCTTCCAATGCCGCTTCGATACGCGTAACTGCCGCATCTTCAAGTATCGCCAGCTTATCGCCGCGCTTCAGGTCCTTCTGCAGATTATTTTTTCTTTTTGTCACCGTTTCAAAGTCCGCCAAGATCAGCTCGAGGTTGATCACGGCAATATCACGCAAGGGATCAACCGTGCCATAGACATGGGCGATCTCCTTGCCGCCACCGACAATCGGAAACAGGCGTACCATTTCCAAAATAGCATCCGTCTCGCGAATGTTGGCCAGGAATTTATTACCCAATCCTTCGCCTTTCGATGCACCTTCCACTAGTCCTGCAATATCGACGAACTCGATCGCCCCCGGAATAGTCTTGGCAGACTTCGAAAACTCGCTGAGCTTGTGCAAGCGTTCATCCGGCACCGCCACGATACCGACAGACGGATCAATAGTACAGAACGGATAGTTCTCCGCCGGTACGCCCTTCTTCGTCAATGCATTAAACAATGTCGACTTGCCCACATTCGGCAACCCCACGATTCCAATAGATAATCCCATACTATCTCCCCATGCCCATCAGCTGCATGAGCGGTGCGAGCTCATCGCGGTGTTTGGCGATTTCTGATTTGTATTTGCCCATGACTTGGACGGCGGCGTATTGCTCGGGCATGCCCGCCTTTTTCTTTTCCTCGATTTCCTTTTGGATCTTTTCCAACAAGTCCTTAATCTCCTTGTTGTCTTCCAATGCCTTCAGACTCTTGGCCATTTCAGGATGTTCTTCCAAGGCTTTGGCAATACTTTCGGCTTGGTCGCCGGAAACACCTTTCATTTGCAAGGTCTTTTTTAGTAAAAATGATTTGAATCCCATAGCCCCATGCTATCATATTTATACCGATATGAAAACGCTGACCGAAATCCATGACTATTGGAAAATCCATTGTACGTGCGAGCTCAAAGCCACCGCCACTCAGGCCGTGCCTGGAGACGGCAACCCTCATGCCGAGGTGGTATTTATCGGTGAAGCGCCCGGGAAAAACGAGGATATACAGGGGGTGCCATTCATCGGAGCAGCCGGAAAATTCTTAGCGGAAATGCTGGAGAGTATCAAGATGAAGCGCGAGGATATTTACATCACCAACGTCGTGAAGTATCGCCCGCCCAACAACCGCGATCCCGAACCGGCGGAAAAGGAAGCGTGCCAAGAGTGGCTGCATGAGGAGTTGCTGGCCATCAAACCGAAGCTCATTGTCTTCTTGGGCCGACACGCCATGAGCAACTTTTTCCCAGCCGAAAAAATCTCCGCCGTGCATGGAAAATTATTAAAAAAGAAAATCACTGGTTTCCCGACGGAATATTTCCTCCCCCTCTATCATCCCGCCGCCGCACTCTACAACGGCGGCCTCCGGCAAGAACTGCTGAACGACTTTCAGAAAATCCCCTTGGCTTTAAAAAAGATTAGTTCAACACGGGATGTTGAACATTAATAATAACTCTCTTTAGCAGTACTGGATTCAACAAATTCTTTATATTCTAATCGAGTAGTAAACCTGTCTATAATTGGATCAACTACCAATAATTTCTCCCAACGATTACAGTACAGACAATCTTGATAACTGGACCATGGATATTTATCAAGACAATTTTTCCAGTCTTCTAATTCAATAGGGTTTTTATGATTATACGCGGAGGTATACATAAGTTGCTCATCATCCTCAATGTGAACAGCTTTATACGGTCCTTGAAAAAGATAGCCACTTTTCGAATATTTGATATTAAAATATTTTGTGTAAGCGTTTAACACCCGTTGCATGTATTTTGTTACTCCTCCATCTATTTTTGTCCTTACAATTAAATGAAAATGGTTAGGCATAAAAGTAAAATTTATTAATTCCACCATTCTATTTTTTATAATTTTTTCAACAAGTAAGGTATCGACGTTCAACATCCCGTGTTGAACACTACTTTTTATTTTTCTGCCAATATTATCAATTTTATCCAAACCTTGAAATGTTAAAATTAAAAATAAGAACCGTAAGCGGTCATTATCATCATGAAAAACGACCTGTTTCTGCATTCCTCTATTAAAAATATGGTGATACTCTTCCGGAGCATTTTTTGTCATCCAAGAAGTATACAGAAGTACTGATCAAGAAAATCTTAAGAAATATTAAATATTCAACGTGGGATGTTGAACATTTCTATAGTTTTTTGAGTTCGAGGGCTAGAAACATCGGGATTTCTTTGCGGGCGGTGTCTTCGGCCGCTTGGCGGGGGCCGGGTTGGGATTTCTTATGGGAAATCCATTCTTCCATGTTGGTAATGGCGAATCCGGCATTGCGGAAGACTTTCATATACCACTGCAGTGACCGATGAAATGTGACCGTGCTGATTTTCTTTGTTTCCTTATTGCCTTTGAACGGAGCGAGCTCAATCGGAATGGTAATCTCGGAAAGATATTTTTCCACCTTGCGATACTGGCACGTTTTCTTGCTGTCGTATCCCCAATCACTGTATTGCGGGATGCGAAAGGCCGGATGCAGTAATACAAAAATTACACTGCCCTCTTTTTTCAATGCCTGCTGAATCCCTTCCATCACTGCCGGAATATTCTTGATATTCTCCAATGACAAGACGGAAAATACGGTATCAAACTGATCGAGCTTATAGGAGTCCAGATGTTCCGCATTACCGACAATGTACAGCTCTTTTTCCTTCGCATTCATCTTGGCTTTTTCCGTCAGTACCGCCGACTGATCAATGCCGACGATTTCCGCGCCTTGCTCGGCACACAATCGTGAGAAATATCCTTGCCCACATGCCACATCAAGTATGCGCTGTCCTTTACGAGGAGCGATCAACCGTAATAAATTCGGTGCGATGACTTGCGCTTGGTAGGTATCGTCCCCGATCAGATAGTTGTCATACCATTGCGCTACATTATCCCAGTCCGTGTTCGGTGTTGTTTTCATTACTTCGTACTCTTTCTTAACATACCCAATACCGTTCCCAAGGAAGCGATACTGAGGAAGTAGCGCGCATCCACCATGATACGCATGATCCACGGCGTGAAGCCGCTCATAACAAAGTCTTTGAAATTCAATATGGCCCATTTCCTTCCTACCGGAATGACAAATACGCCCTGCTTCGGTTCAAATGGGCTGGTAGGAATACCGGCAATACGCTGCGCGATCGTTTTGCCGACATACTGCCCGTGATCAACCGCAGTTTGGGCCAAGCCGCTGAATTGCGTGCCCGCGCCATCCCCTGCAATATAAATACTATCATCAGTGGGCAATGTCAGTGTCGGAGAAACCTGCACGCGTTTTTTGTCAGTCATCACTACCCTCGGAATATTGGCAAAGGCGGAATTTATTTTTGTTCCCGCTGTCCAAATAATCGTACCGGCCTTCATGTGAATGTTTTCCGTATTGGTATTTTTATCGGTTACGATGACACAATTGTCCTCGCAGGCATTCACGCCATAGTTCGTATATATAGTGATGCCGTTTTTTTGCAATTGATCCGCCACTAATGCGGAAGCATGTTCCGGAATGGTCGCCAATACTCGTGGCGAGGAATCAAGCAGATCAACGGTAATGAATGTTTCATCAATGGCATTCTTCTTGGCAAGCTCCACCAGATACGGTCGCAATGCTCCCGCCAGCTCCACCCCGGAAGGACCTGCGCCGACAATAATAGTATGAAGTTGTATTTTTATTTCTTCCGCGGAAAGTGTCTTGCTTTTTTCCAACAAATCGGAAAAGTGTTGTTTCAACGCCAATGCCTTATCAATGGAAAGAAAACTTTTTGATTGCGTTTCCATGCCATTAATACCAAAATAATTCGGTTCACTGCCCAGTGTCAGTACTGCATAGTCATATGAGATTTCCTTGCCGCTTTGCAGGCTGATCACCTTGCGAGCAGGATCAATAGCGGTATACGTATCGATAATCAACTGAACTTTTTTCGGCAAGGTCTTGCTGAGCGGAATGGAAACTTGATTGACACTGGCCCCCACCACCAGACGGTAGAGACTCGGGTAATATTGGAAACAAGGGCTGTTGGACACCAGAGTAACATCCACCGGCAGGCTGTTTTTACCCAAAAAACGGGCCGCTTCAATGCCCGCAAACCCGCCCCCTATAATCACCACTTTTGTCCGTTTTTGGTCGGATATCATGCCGCCAGTATACCAAAAAGTGCCCTAAAACCCTATTGTTAGTGTATAATTGTAAGATGGATAGTGATGACTCGTCTAAGGATAAGGAACAGCTTTTTTTTGACATGGTGGAAACGTACCAAGATGCCATCTTTCGGTTTATTTACTTCCGAGTAACCAACCGAGCCGTGGCCCTTGATATCACCCAAGACACTTTTACCAAAGTCTGGCTTTACTTGGCAGCCGGTAAAACCATTGACCATCCTGAGGCCTTTCTCTATCGGACAGCCAGAAATGCAGTCATCGATTTCTTCAAGAAGTCGAAGTCCGCTTCTCTGGACACCATGATGGAGGGGGGGTTTGATCCCGGTTCCAATAAAGCCGTGGATGAGGTGTTTCGTGGAGATGATATCGCAACAATCAGAAGCTTGCTGGAAACATTAGATGAAGAAAGCAGGCAAATCATCTTTTTGCGATATACCGAAGAGCGGCCGATTGAAGAAATCGCCGATCTCTATGGAAAAAGTGTTAATGCCATGACGGTACGGATTCACCGTATCATCAAAAAATTGCGTAACCGATTCGAGGAACAAGAACAATGGAAACAAAATTAACAAAACTGAAAGCATTCAAGGAAATCAGTCTTACCGATGAAGACCGTAATTTGCTGCGCGCGCATGCTGCGCGCATTGTTATTGCCAGTCCTATGCTTGTCACCGAATCATTCTTCCAGCGTGGGGTGCAGCACGGCTTGCGCATTGCGCTCTCCAGCATGCTTTTCGTAGTATTCATCGGTGGCAGCGTGTCTGCCGTGGCAAACAATGCCCTTCCTGGGGATCCTCTGTACTCATTCAAAGTTAATGTTAACGAAGAAGTAAAAGGTCTCTTTTTTAATACTCCGGCTGCCAAGGCGGTCTTTGAACAAAATCGCGTTGAGACGCGCATTAATGAAATACAGACATTGGCGGCCTCAAACTCCCTGACCCAAGCCAAGCAAGAAATTGCGGCTAAGGCATTGAATAGTAACATTGCGGATCTTTCCAGCAACCTTACTACCCTTAGTGCGCAGGCACCCAACACCGCTCTGACAGTCACCGCTTCCCTTGCGCAAACATTGAAAGCCAATAAGACCGCTATTGAAAACACTCAGACTACTACAAGTACCCAAGACGCCGGCAAGGCTGACGCCATCAATACCGTCAATACAACATTGCAAAAAGTCTCCAACCAAGAGGTGCAGATTATTTCAAAAGAAATAGACAATATCAATACTGCGGTTAACAACGTGCCTGACAGCAGCACTTCAACTCAAGCTACCACTGATGCCAAAACAACCACTCCTCCTCCCGTTACTCCTGCGACGCCTTAAAACGTCCAAGGAGTAAGAACAAGCCGATACCAATGAATGCAACCGCACCGAGAATAATTATCTTGATGTGGTTGTTTTCTTTTGGGACGTCGGCAGCGGCTTGCAATTGATCGGCGGCTATATCATTGGCAGGACTTTCTGTTGCAACCGCTGGTGCTTTTTTAGAAATAGATTTGGTACTGCTTTTTTTAGGAACTATCGTGGCACTGGGTAGGATAGAAATAGGGGTCGACGGTATAACAGCCACCAGTGTTGGTGCGGGTTCGTCACTGTCATTACTGACAATAGGTGGAACTACTATTTCCGGAGTCGGTACAGAAGTTTTTATAGGAGGTGCAATAGGAACCGCTGGGGTAACAACCGGAACAGGAGTAATCGGTCGCACTTGCACAATCGGGATCACGGGTGACTGTGTATGACTTTCTGGTATAGCAGGAGAAGGGATGTTTGTGGGAGCAGTAGCATTCGGTGCACTGGGTGTTCCCGTGGCGGTAATCCACGCGGTACCACTCTTCTGCATCGTCTCTTTGGTCTTGGCATCGCCGGCCGGCCAACCACCGGCAAAAAGCGCCTCATCAATAGTATTGCCGTTCGTATCCTTCAATACCAAATCTTCACCGCTGTTTTTCAATCCCCCGCCACCGAATGTGCCGGACTCATCATTAATGCCCGGCACGGCATCAGGAGCGCTGGCTGTCGTGCGCTCTACCAGCAAATACCCTCCGGCCGCAATGCTTTTGCTAAGCGTGAATAACAGTACATTATCCGTTTTGTACAATTTCCAATCTTTCAACGATGCAGACTGGTCACCGCTGTTATACAGTTCGATCCACTCACTGTACTGACTGGTGGCCGTGCCCATCCACGCCACTTCATTGATGGTAATTGCCGCCCGAGTGAACGTAGTGAGTACCAGCGACAATAAGACGCCGAGAAACAAGCTTAGATAGTATTTCATACTATTCTAATGTTTTTTGTAATGTTTGATAGGAGACTTCTTCCGGTGCTGTGGTAGGAACAGAGACAGTAGCAGTAGGTGAGGGAGTGGGTGCAGACGTAGGACCAGCAACAGGTGAAATTTCCGGAGCAGCAATGGTCAGGGAAATGTTAGTAGTGCTTGGCGCTACTATAACCGGTGCTGGTGGAGGTACTGCCGATGGTTTCTTCGGTTCTTGTGCAATGCTTTGCAACGCGGCTTTCAATAAGTCACGGTTTTTTTCCGTCGGTCCGCGTTCATTTAGTTTGACCGGTGGAATGGTATCACGTAGTGTTTTTTCTCCCGTGAATGGTGTTTGCGGTTGCACGATTTTTTCTTGCACGGATTCAGCTGACTGCGCCAACTTGTCAGCGGTAGCATCCAATGACGAGAGGAGCTCGGTGAGCGCAGGACTAATGGCGGTATTTGGTGGCACGGGATCTTGTGGGACGACAGGCGGGGTAATGGGTTTTTTGACCGCCGCCTTCTCTACGGTAATAGGGCGGAACACTCGTGCAGTGCCAGCCGGTAATTCCTCCATTTGCAGGGCAGGTGGTGTGGCAGTAAAGGCTTTCTTGAATGGCGCGTGGGGAGCGGAAATAGCAG
>JAQBRM010000002.1 GCA_028286485.1 Candidatus Nomurabacteria bacterium | reverse complement strand
TTCAGGTCACGTTCCAAGCCTTCCAGCTCCAAGGCCGTATCTTTAATCCCTATATGAAAGCTTTCTCCCTTGTCCGCCATAGCTCGACCGGAGGGAGATGCGGAGGAGGATTCCCGACGCTTCAATTGCGCCACCATAGTTTCAAAACGTCCCAAGACACTCTTCACCGTTTCCAGTGATTGCGCTTCTTTCAAATTTCTCAGCAGCAGTTCTACATCACTGAGCAATTGCTGATACTCGTCCGCCGCAAATGTCACCGCATGTCCGCTGTGAGGTGACTGTGCGCGTTGCGCATTGAGCATCTGTCGCTGCGCTTCCACCATGCCTTCAAGACGACTGATGCGACTTTCACATGTACGGCGCTGTTCCCGAATAATATATATATTACGAGAAAGCTCCGCCCGTTCGGCGGCAGTACCATCATGACCATTTTCTGCCGGCAGTGTAGCGAGCAATGTTTCCAACTGACTTTTCTTACTGATGATCAGATCGTTGGCGCTTCGCAAGCGCACGTCTTCGCTGGAAAGTTGCGCTCGTTCCGTGGCCAAATATTGCACGAGCAAACTTTCCAGCTCTTCCCGGATTGCGCGGCCTTTCTCGACTTTCTCCACCTGCTTCTTCAAGAAGTTCAAATGCGGTGCCAGCTCGCGGCGCAATGACTGCACTTCCTTCAATGTCTCGCCCGACTTGGCCAGCTTGCTCTCCGTTTCCTTGATACGAAAATGGTAGACCTTCAGCCCCAAGGCATCTTCCAGCATTTCACGACGATCGCGGGCCGAGGCGCGCAAAATACCATCCGCTTCGCCTTGCGAAATGATGTGATGGCTGGATGTGCCGATATTGACCGATGATAATAGCTCCACCATCTGCTTCAAACGAATTTCAGCACCATTCATCAGATAACGGCTGGTACCATCGGCAAACAGTTCACGGGTGAATGTCACTTCTTCAAACAAGACCGGCGCCTTCGTTCCTTCATTACCGTTATTAAAATTAAATACTTTGTCCTTGTTATCAAACGTAATGGAGACGAAGGCTCGAGAAAGTTTCGGTGCCGTAGGGCCGCCGCGGAAGATCAGGTCCGCGCCGCTCTTGCCACGCATGCTTTTCATGGACTGCTCACCGAGTACGAAACGAAAGGCTTCCACCACATTACTCTTGCCGGAACCGTTCGGTCCGACCACTGATGTCACGGGTGCCGTGAATGTCAGCGTGGCTTTCTTGGCAAATGACTTAAAGCCCGAAATCTCTATGTGCTTGAGACGCATAATAAGGAAGTATAGCATTACCTATAAAAAAATCCCCTCGCAATTGAGAAGGATTTTAAATTTGTTATAGTTCCTGATTTTCAGAAACTTCTTCCAAAAAACATTTTTGGCATGCCGGTGAAAAAGCAAAATAGAGCAACACAAGGAGGGCTAAAGCTACAAGGCCGCCTATGCTATACAGCACAAAAGCCTGAAGCTTAAGCTGTTCATGGTCATAGGCTCTTGCGGCAATAATAATCATACCCGCAACAATAAAGACTGCGGCAGTCATGGCCAGAGGGATTCTGTTACTCTCTACATAATGTTTTTTAAAAGAATGGGTACACGATCCAATCAGGAGGTGCCGCTTGGGCAACGAAAATCTTACTCTTTTCATGTTGTGGTTTTTCCCTATTAAACCACATTTTCATGAATTATCAAATTTTTCCGATGTATTAGAGCCAGCCTTTCTTTTCCAGCGCGGCCAATGCGGCATTTTGCTGCGCTTCCTGCTTGCTCTTACCCTTACCTTCGGCGATCTTTTGGTCACCGAAATGAATTGCCACGGTGAAGTACTTGTCATGGTCAGGACCGGACTCGCCTACCACATGGTATGAAGGGGTCATGCCGACACGCTCTTGCGCTTCTTCCTGTACCTGACTCTTGGCATCCTTCCATGATTTGGATTTGATGATGTCTTCCAAGCGCGGCAGCAAACTGTCATGGATGAATTTCTTGCAGCTGTCATAGCCCTGATCGAGATACAGCGCACCAACAAATGATTCGTAGGTGTTGGCCAGAATAGTCTGACGTGCACGGCCGGTATCTTTGGCTTCACCTTTTGAGAGCAGCAAGTACTCATTCATATTCAGCTCGGTCGCAACCTCACCCATGATGATGGCATTTACGAGGGCGGAGCGGTACGCCGTCAACTCGCCTTCATTATGTGTCGGGTAGGTTCGAAACAGATAGTCGGTCACGATCAATTCAATCACCGCATCACCGAGAAATTCAAATCGTTCATTGTGCTCCAATCCTGAACGAGGGTTTTCATTGATGAAAGACCGGTGGGTGAAGGCGCGTTGAATAAGCGCTTGGTCTTTAAACGCAATACCGAGGGATTGTTCAAATGGAGTGAAGTCTTTCATTGTATTAAGATAGCGTTATAGCCTTTATTTTGGCTGGGTGATAAGTTCGATGGCCTTGGCAATCAATGGCAATATATCATCATAAATCGTCAGGTCAACTACCTCGTGCAGTTGGAACCATGCGGCCTTATCCAAGCCACCATTGGTATGCATATCGAGCGGCTGATAGTCGGCTTCGGCCAGATAGAACGTAACGACTTTGCGAATCTTGCCTTTTTCGGGATGTGAAGCCACATAGTCGATGGCGCCGATTTCCGGACCGAGTTCTTTCACTGCAATGCCAAGCTTCTCCTCGATTTCGCGCTTGCCGCCGATCTCATTGGTCTCCCCTTCTTCCAAGCCGCCTTTCGGCAAGGTCCAGTAGCCGAAGACATCGTGTACGAGCGCCACATAGTCCACTCCATCGTGACGTGCGTGCACAATTCCTCCAGCCTTGGCCTCGACCACCAGCTTTGAAATATCAATCGGTTCTTCCGGCAGCTTGTTGGCCACCTTCGGCTTGCTGAGCTGGTCCTTGCCCGGCTCGCCGATTTCCTTGTAGACTGCACCGAGTACACCATTCACGAACTTGCCGCTATTTTCACCGCCGAAGTTTTTTGCCAACTCAATGGATTCATTGATGGCTACTTTGGGTGGCACCTGATCACGATCACCGAACAATAGCTCCGCCAAGCCCATACGCAAAATATTGCGATCGACATTGGAGATTTTATCAATCGGCCATTCCGGCGCGGCCTTGGTGATGATGTCATCAATGATAGCCTGTTTGCGCTGCACCGTCTCGGCCAGCTCATACATGAAAGCCGCATCGGTATGCCCCGGTGCGAACTCTGCCATATCCCGATCAATAATAGTCTTCAGCTCTTCAGGATTGCCTGAAAAGTCCCATTCGAATAATGCTTGAAGAACAATTGATCGTGATAAGTGCCGATTGGCCATAATGATTATTTTTTTGAAGTTGTTTTACGTTGCTTCTTGACCACTGCCTTTACAGGATCTCCAATAACTTGTCGGCCCTTGTATACTCCATCAATGCTTGCGCGATGACGGATATGTACCGTGCCGGTTTTGTCAGTTGAGAGCGCTGGGCTCTTCAAAGCGTGATGCGAACGGCGGTTAGCCGTGTGCGCTCGCGTATGTCTCATGCGTACTACCATATCAGGACATACTACTACATATGGATAAAAAAGTAAAATAAAAAGCGCCGTGAGCATAAAGCTACACGGCGCATAATAATTTGTTTACCCTTTTTTGAGGTAAAACATGTTTCGCGGGCGGAAAATGATCAACACGATATTTAGTATAAATTTCTATTGGTTCAATCATCCATCTATGCCCCTCCCAAAGATATTTCTTCAGCAGGCCTAGTGATATCCCTATTGGAATTCCTAGATTGGGCTCCTTATCAGAAAGAGTGGTCCTCATATGGCGAGCATTATAGCTTTCAGAAAAAAATAAATATTTTCTGTGGAATTTATTTTCAAATCCCTTTCTGCTATCTTGTTCTGCTTTCTGAGTAACTAAAAAAGTTTTATCAGCATTAATAAAAATAGTTAGTTCTTCTGCAATCTCTCTTTTAATTATTTTAAACGGACTTTCATACGGGAGTATGAAATTATTTTCTTGTTCTTCTTTATATTCATCATAAGATTTACGGCGAATAGGAAGGACAATTATTTCATACTTTTTATCAGGAAATCTATATCCTAAACAATCGAATGCGGCATTGGAACCATTACGGCCCGTTCCACCCGGAATACAAATGTCATATCCTTTATTGATCCAATCAATAAGGATTGATTCTTTATTTTCCATTGCTTTTAATTTACAGTTTTCTTCATCTTGTAACAAAAGAGAAACTTTGTCAATAGCTGGCAAAAATCCTTATAAATGCTATAGTTTTTAGATGCAAAATGAGAAGACTGCGAATCTTGAACACCAGCGTCATACCCTCGCCCACCTGCTCGGTGCGGCCGTGATGGAGCTCTATCCCGACGCCAAGCTGACGCTCGGTCCGGCTGTTGATGATGGGTTTTATTACGATATCAAGTTTGCCGGTTCGGTTGGGGCGGAAGAGCTCGCATCAATTGAAAATAAGATGCGCGAGCTCTTGCCGACATGGACCACCGTCACACACCAGGAATTATCAAAAGATGAAGCCTTGGAATATTTCAAAGGCAATGAATTCAAAGCCGAGCTGATCAATGAAATCGCGGAGCGCGGAGAAACCATTACTCTCTACACCATGGGCAGTTTTACCGACCTCTGTCGCGGCGGACACATCGATGACCTCAGTACCATCGATATAGACTCATTTAAATTGGATCGTATCGCCGGCGCATACTGGCGCGGCAAGGAAACCAACCCCATGCTCACCCGTATTTACGGATTGGCATTTGAGACCAAGGCCGACCTTGAACACTATGAATGGCAGCAGGAAGAAGGCCGCAAGCGCGATCACCGTAAACTCGGCCGTGAATTGAAGCTTTTCACCCTCTCCGATCTTGTCGGTGCCGGTCTTCCCCTCTTTCAACCGAACGGCATGATCATTCGCAAGGAACTGGAAGAATATTTATGGAGCCTGCACAAAAGAAAAGGCTATGATCGCGTCTGGACGCCACACCTTGCCAAGGAGTCGCTGTACGTTACCTCCGGTCACGCCGGTCACTACATGGATGACATGTTTTCCGTGCACGGCGGGACATCCAAAGAGGATTTTTATTTGAAACCGATGAACTGTCCGCATCACATGCAGATCTTTGCCGACAATCAATTCTCATACCGCGACATGCCGGTGCGCTACTTCGAACCTGCAACTGTCTATCGGGATGAAAAGACCGGCCAGCTTGGCGGGCTTACTCGCGTACGCTCCATTACCCAAGATGATGGACACCTCTTCTGCCGTCCTGAACAGATCGGTCCGGAATTTGCCGCCATCGTTGGTATTATCAAAGAGTTCTACACCACCATGGGCATGATGGATGGCTACTGGGTCCGCCTATCACTTCGCGGTGATGATCATTCAAAATACTTGGGTTCCGATGAAGTCTGGCAAACCGCTGAAAAAGCATTGACTGATATTTGTGAAGAACAAAACCTGCCGTATGTACCTGCCAAAGATGAAGCAGCCTTCTATGGGCCAAAGCTCGACTTCATGTTCAAGGATGCAATCGGCCGCGAATGGCAGCTGGCAACCGTACAGTGCGATTTCAATTTACCGGAACGGTTTGATCTCTCATACATTAATGAACAAGGCGAGAAAGAACGGCCCGTGGTGATTCACCGCGCTATCTCAGGATCTTTGGAACGCTTCATGGGCGTCATGATCGAACATTTTGCCGGTGCCTTCCCTGTCTGGCTCGCTCCCGTGCAAGTTGCCATTCTGCCGGTTGGAGAAAAATTTGCCGCGTATGGAGAAAAAGTAAAACAAGCCTTGGATGATGCCAACATTCGCGTCACCCTCTCCACTGATGAAAGTCTCGGCAAGCGCATCCGCCAAGCCAAGACGGAAAAAATTCCTTATCAGATCGTCATTGGTGAAAAAGAACAGACTTCCGACACCCTGACCGTCGAAGGTCGCAACGATCTCAAACTGGAAAATATCTCCGTTCAAGATTTCATCATCCGTATCACCGAAGAAATCAAAAACCGATCTCTCTAAAGAATACATAAACAAAATGGCTAGGTCCGATCTAGCCATTTTCTTGTGCAACGTGGGATGTTGCACATCTTGGCTGGTATGGTAGTGTTATGAAAAATCATTTAAATATGAATGCATTGATTCTTAAAAGGAAAATTACACTGAAAGATCTTCGTTCTGACATTATCTGGAAAGAAGAAAAGAGAGTGCCTAACGTATTGGCGGGCGAAATATCAACTGTTATTTGCATACCTGTAGAAAAGAGACCGAGAAAGATTCCACCTGATTTAGCCAAGCTATCAGTAGGCTCAGTTGTATATCGACCCGATCCCGAAGAGGAGCACTATCCTTACATTTTCATCCAACTTTCTTCTGAAAAGAGAAGTATCGAAAGATATAGTGTAAAAAAAGATTTGTTTAATTAAAAAATCCCCAACGGGGATTTTTCTTTTAGATATCCAAGTTGGCCATTTTGGCGTTGGA
>JAQBRM010000031.1 GCA_028286485.1 Candidatus Nomurabacteria bacterium | reverse complement strand
AGGAGCATTATTTTGCGGTGCTGACTGGGGTGATCGCGGCTGTTGAGCGGGGCGCTTATCATACGGCGCCTGAGTGGCGTCCTTGCCAAACCAATCATTGATGTTTTTTTCCACCATCTCGCGCGGTTGAGCATACTGCGTACGGGAATTTTCAATAACATCATTGCGGTAATTGATGTCGGGTTTTGGTACGGGCGGCAAGGTACGGGCGGAAAATGGCGATGAGCCCATATCATTGATCAATAGCGAGAGATAAATTTGCGCCATCCCAAGATTCACCAGATCGTTGGCAGTGAACTGCGGGGCAAAGACTTTTTCCATCAATTCCCCATCGAGCGGACCGACACGGAAACTGATACTGGTGCCGACGTTGCCGAATACAGCATCACGCACCGGTTCTTCCATTTGCGCCACGTATTGGTGCGCAATCACCAGTGCCAATTTATATTTACGAGCTTCAGACAGGATATTGGCGAATGACTCATTGGCGAATGACTGGAATTCGTCGACGTAGAAATAGAAGTTCGGCAGTTCCGCCAAACGGGCCGGACTGGCATCAGCGCGACTCATGGCCGCCAGATAAATCTTGGTAATGATCATGCTGCCTAAGAGGCTGGTATTCTGTTCGCCGATGCGGCCTTTGGAAAGGTTTACAATCAGAATCTTTTGATTGTCCATGGCCTGACGAATATCGAAACTGGACTTGGGCTGGCCGATCAAATTACGAATGAGCGGGCTGGCGGTGAATTGGCCGATCTTGTTTTGAATGGCCGCACCGGCTTCCTGCATGTAGCGATCGCCGTACTTGGCGAATTCTTCCGTCCAAAAGGCTTTCACGCCCGGATCGGTGACTCCTGCAACAGTTTTGTCACGAAAGGCCTTATCGGACAGCATGCGGTTCACGCCGAGCAGCGTGGCATCAGGAGACTCCAGCAATGCCAATAGGATATTATTCAAAATGTACTCCATGCGGGCACTCCATGCATCCACCCAGATTTTCTTGAAGGTACTCATCAAGCCGGAGGCGACGAAGTGGCGCTTGTCGGCACCCACATCTTCCAAGACATTGAATGAGATGGGATTCTCGGTATCAAATGGCGCGAAGTAAATCACGTCCTTGATACGTTCCATGGGAATGTAGTCCAGCATTTTCTCGGCAAAACTGCCGTGCGGATCAAGCACTGCCAACCCTTCACCGCGGGAAATATCCTGAATGGCCATGTTTTCCAGCAAGGTGGATTTACCGACACCGGACTTACCAATGACATACATGTGGCGCGTACGATCGCGGCTTTTGATGCCAAAACGAGTACGCTGATTGCGATAGTCGGTTTCGGCAAAGTACGTGATATGTTCGGGATCGTACGGTACAGTCATGCCATAAGTATAGCAGATTGCCGAATGTTTTTCTCTCGCCTTCTCTTGTGTGATAGTGGTCATTTCCCTATCATAGCGCAAAGGTCATCAAGAAAATCCCAAGAATTTATGAGGAAATTTTTTAGAAATTATTTCCAGTGTGGGACGGATCACGGTGACAGAGTAGGTATCATCCTGATGGGTACCATAGTAGTTATAATGATCTTCATGGGCTGCATAGAATTCCTGCGCACTCATGACGTGCGTGGAAACCGTTACTCCTTCGGGCATGGTGGCCTGCACTTTTTCCATGACGCGCGGAATGACGCCGATATCTTCGCCATTTTGCGGATCAGTCGCTTCCCCTTCACTATCATCAGTATAAAAAATAACGGCACGGTATTGCGAGCCGGGGCCGATAGTGATGTGATTGGGGGCGGCTGGATCATGCAAGGCGAAGAATATATCCAGCACTTCTTCCAAGCTGATAACGGTCTCGTCATAGGTCACCTTCACCACTTCAACATGACCGGTCGTGCCTGTGGCGACCAACTCATGGGTTGGGTGTGCAATCGTCCCGCCCATATAGCCGGGAATAACCTCGATCACTCCTTTGACCTTACGATAGACCGCTTCTGTGATCCAAAATCCTCCTGCCCCTACATAGATACCATTCATATATTCCGATTGTACCCCGAATAAGAAAATAAAAAAGCCCCGCACGTTTTATCGTGCAAGGACTTTGTTCTTAATCGCCATAACTTCCATCATTATGAGGACCGTCATCATAAACATCATCGGCGATTTTTTTGATGTCACCGTATTGATTTTTCTCTTTACTATCTTTCAATTGTGCTTGGCGCTTTCTCTGAGCGCGCAACGTCCGAGCATACTCATGCTTTTTATCCGGATCAATGAGGTGTTGCTGATATTCATATTGATAAAATTGCTGATACCGATTGAACATGCGCAAACTGGTTTTATCAGATAGTTTAGGGTTATCAAAGACCGCATACGGCACCCTATTTTGGCGCCGATGAATAAACTTTGAATTTCCACAAATATACATCATTAAATGCATCACTTCCGGGTAATGCACCAAGAGCAATTCCTGATGGCATTCCTGACATACTGGCCACTTAATAACAACTTCAATAAGCATTTCTACATCCGCTAATGCATTAATTGAAAAATTCGGGGAGCGCCGCAATGGAAACCAGAAAAAAGTAATCGGGTTCCCAATCGTTTTTGATCCAATCCAGATATAATCTTCTTTATTAATATCATTAATGGATTCAACAAACGAGGTACAGACAAAAATTTTCCGTATACCGAACTTCCGCTCATATATTTTTTCCCTTCCTTCGAATTTCTTTTTCAGATACGGGACCGAACCACTTGCTCTGATTTCTTTCATCATCTCCGCAGGATTTTTTTCTTCAAACCCTAGAGCTTCCAAATCGCTGAAAAATTTCCTGAATTTTTCATGCGACAGATACGGTTTGTCTTTTATTTTCATTTTTCCTCCTTTTTAAATGTGCTTTTTTCTTACCATACCATGTGGGCGTAAAAAGTAAAATAGCCCCGTATGGAGCTATTTTATCAGTTCTTGCGTGATGTATTTGAAGTGTTTTTCCGAGACTGGTTGGACGGAGAGGCGGCTACCTGGCTGCCGGACCATCATGCCTTCGAGATGCGGATTGTGTTTTATTTCTTCCAATGAAATCGGCTCTGCGAACTTTTTTACAAATGCCACATCGACCGAAACCCAGCGCGGATTTTCTTTCGGGCTGGTGCCATCATAGTGATCATCTTTTTTATCGAACTGTGTAGTGTCAGCCTGCGGACTGCCGATAATTTTTGCAATGCCATACACGCCGGTCGGATTGCTGCTGGAGTGGTAGAAGAGCGCCATGTCGCCTTTCTTCATATGATCGCGCATGAAGTTACGGGCTTGGTAGTTACGAATGCCGGTCCAAGCTGTCTGCTTGTCGCGTTTCAGGTCATCAATTGAGTAACAGTCCCCCTCGCTTTTCAATAGCCAATAGTGCATTTTAGAGGAAAAGAGAAAGGATCAGTAATAGACTTCCTACCAAGGCGAAGTTTTTGGTGAAATTAATTTTTTCATTGGCGCGGTGCATCGGATCAGTAACGGTCCAGAAGTTATGCATCATGGTGGTAAGCGGGATAAGTGTCAGAATAAGCAAACCAAGACCAATGATCGGTGCGATCCAACCTATCAGTGAAATACCGCCAATTGCCATGGTCGCTCCGGAAATAATGACTGCAGCCTTCGCCAATGGTACACCCTTTGATGAAGCATAGCCGGCCAAGTAGTTGGCTTTGAAAAAGTGATTAAGTCCTGAATTTAAGAAGTAAATTCCCACGATAAGACGTCCGATAATGAATAAGATTTCCATAAAAAAGATAAAGTTAGTGAGTAATATCATTAGTATAGCAGATAGTAAAAAAGACCGGCAGTACCCGGTCTTTTTTGCAATATAAAGTATCGGAAAGATTTATTTCTTTTTATCTTTCTTCGGTTTCTTTGCTTCTTTTTGTGATCGTACGCCTTTGGCCATAAAATATATATTACTATTAACCCCTACAGTATACCATTATTTGTACACAGATGAAGTGTATTTATTGCTCGCATCCCACATTAGCCATGAATCCAGTCCGACATCGTTAGTGGCGGTAATCTGATCTTGTACCATGGTAGCGGTATACACCGCACCGAGATTAAAATCTTGCAGCCATGGACGGAGTTTGGCGGCCGGAATAGTGATAACGGAAAGTTTGGCAATACCATCGGTCAATGAATGATGAATGACATCGTACGGATGGTCGGCGGGGTTTTTGTATTTATATGAGCCGGGGGCAAAATGCGATGGGTAGATCATTGGACAGACATAGTCGACATGCGGCGCAATCAATTCCAGCTTTTGTCCGATACCCATGTCATCGGTGGCGCTGAGTGTTAGGCCGAAAATATCCGCGGATAATGGAATGTGATCTTTCTGACGCAAGGTGGCATCAACATCGGTAAAGAAAGTAGCGATAGTATCTTCTTTATTTTGAGTAAAGGTACTTTCATCAATATCCTTGAGTTTTCCATCAGATGGAAAACGTACATAGTCGAGATTGATTTCATCAAAACCTTGAGCGTA
This sequence comes from Candidatus Nomurabacteria bacterium, assembly GCA_028286485.1. Lineage (GTDB taxonomy): Bacteria > Patescibacteriota > Minisyncoccia > Phycocordibacterales > UBA9973 > UBA4124. The sequence continues at coordinate 5,054 of JAQBRM010000031.1, read as the reverse complement.
GGCATCCTCGGCAATACGTTCGGTATAGTGCCAGACATCCGGGTTATTAGCCTGAAGGTATTCCAATCCTTTGGGATCTTTCCATGGACCGCCGGTTTTGATGTCTTGCAGCGCATCTTTCGGACGAAGGGTGGGATAGTATTGATCTTGAAATACTTCAATACGGCCGATGACATAGATATGCTTGGCGTGCAATGATTGAATAAGTGTTGCTAAATGGGCAATACGTTTTGTGCCGACACCGCTGGCAAGCAAGGTCGGATCAAGCGGCTCGTATGACAAACGGCCCGTAGCATCCTTGATATCAATGACCACGCTGTTCAGTGTCCCGCCATCGAGCAGTGTATTGATATGCACCATGCTGGAAGGCGTGCCGGCGCTCCAACCGGAAATATAGATGCCCTTCACGGCGGCGGGTGTGGGAATGTGCGTAACAGGAGAGGGTATCACGGGAGCACTTTGAGTGCGCGCCTGATCAGCGGTAATGATGTTTCCTGCCACTGCATTGGCCGGTAAAGCATGGCCTTTGTACGCATGCCAGCCGAATCCCATGACCACTACCAGCAAAGCAATGATGAATATCGTTCCAAGCGCTCCGTTTCCTCGTTGATTCATGAAGTACACCAAGTATACATCATATTTCTTCTTCTGCTGCTGCTTCGGAAGCAAGTGAGGCTACCTCATTGGCGATGCGTTCCAGGTTGTCGGCCGGATCGCTGTAGTCTGCTCCGGCGGGAATGTACTCCATGGACTCGATGAATTTTTGCTGGGCATTGGCATAATCTTTCATTTCACCGAACAGTACGCCCATGGCATTCAATATGTATGAAGCGGTGATATTCTGTTTCAAGTATTCTTTTGAGTACGCCAATAACACGGGGGCCATTTTGCGCAATTCCGCCAGATCGGTGATGTCGGCGGTTTTTTCGCGCGCATACTTCCCCGCCTCATCAATCAGCAGATCAAATGCCTTGCTGAATGTTGCCAATGCGTCCTCTATTTTGCCTTTGTCCTGCAGGCTTTGCGCCAATGCAATAAGCTGCTCAGTCGTATCCATGGGCATAGTTTATAGCGGATTTGCATATATGCAAATCCGCTCCGTCGCCTCACTTCCCGTTTTTCCCCAGCTTCCCCTCGACGAGAGCTTTACTATAGAAAAATGCTATACTCGCCTTACATGAAAAAACCTGTTACTTCCTCCAACAAAATACGCGGCGTCGGCGCAATGAAGCCCGCTCCTAAGCCAAAGACCCTGAAAGACCAGAGTACGCTCGCGGCGGGTTTGGAGCGTTTGGAGCGTGCCATCGCGCATATGGGATTGGCTTCACGACGTGAAGCCAAGGACCTCATCGTCAAAGGCTTGGTACGCGTAAATAAGAAAGTAATCAAGGAACCCGGCTACGGCATCAGGGTTGGCAAGGATGCCATCGAGGTTGAAGGGGAGGCATTAGGTACCAAGGAATCATACGTGGTCTACAAACCCCGCGCTATTGAAACCAATAAGACTACCGCTACCGCAAAAGACCTCCATGACTATTTCCCTAAACTAAGCCATCTCGCTCCGATCGGCCGCCTTGATAAGGATTCAGAGGGATTGATCATCATGTCCAATGACGGCAGTCTTGCTCGTGCACTGACACAGGAAAATTCCCACGTGGCAAAAACATACGAGGTGCTCGTACGTGAAAATGTCACCGATGAGGCACTGCGAAAAATGACGAATGGAATTACCCTCGATAAAGTCAAAACCAAACCGGCAAAACTGAAACGCCTTTCCCGTACCGGGTTCTCCATCATCTTGCACGAAGGCCGCAAGCACCAGATTCGCCGTATGTGCGATGCCTGCCACCTGACCGTCGAGTCCCTCATCCGCACCAATATCGGCCATCTATCCATCGGCTCAATGAAGCCCGGCGCCGTGCGCAAGCTGATCGAAGATGATGTCGAGAAGTTGAAAGGATAACTATTTAAAGGAATAGCTCTTCAACTCTTTGTTCAACGCTTTGGCATTCGGTATTTGCTCCATCATCAATTTCCAAAAGTTCGGCCCGTGATTCATTTCCTGCAGATGACACAATTCATGCACCACCAGATAATCCTGTAATTCCTTCGGCAGCATCGCAATGCGATAATTGAAATTCAAATTTCCCTTGCTCGAACAACTCCCCCACCTCGTCTTCTGATCCTTGATGAATATCCTGCCGTACTGCAACTGATAATGCTGATTGAAATACTCCACCCGCTCCAAGACAATTGCGCGGGCTGCTGCACGAAGTTTTTTTGATTGAGGACTGACTTTTTTTACTGAAGCCTTCTTTCTTTTTCTAAGAATGAAAATGTTTAGCATGCAATAAATGCTATTTCAATATCTCCTCCCAAACTCCCGCTCCCCCTTTCTTTTCATCGGCGGAAAATGGCAGGATGGTTTGGCCGTGAAGGGTGGCTTTGATTTTGGTCAGGGCGGTGAGTTGGGTGGATTTTTTGACCTTGTCAATCTTGTTGGCGAGGATCAGTACCGGTTTCTTGTATTCAAGCAGGGCGTCGAGTATTTCGAGGTCGGAGTCGGTCGGGCCGACGAAGGCATCAATGATGAGCACCACTTTCTTCTGCTGGATGGCGGGATGGAAAAGGTAGCTGTTGATGACTTCCTCGATCTTGGCACGCTCGACTTTGGAGACTTTTGCATAGCCGTAGCCAGGCAAATCGATCAAATAGAACTTGTTATTGATCAGGAATACATTGATCTGGCGGGTGCGGCCCGGAAAAGAACTGGTTTTGGCCAATCCTTTGACTTTGGTCAGGTTGTTGATGGTGCTGGACTTGCCGACATTGGAACGGCCGATAAACGCCACCTGCGGCAGCGGCTGCAAATCAAGCACATCATCGCCATGTATGACGCCCTTTATAAATTGGGCTGATTGGATGTTCATAGGGCTATACTAGCAGAAAAAAACTAAAAAAACGACATATTATCGTTTGAAAAAGTTTGAAAAAAAAGAATAAATCAATTTATATTGGAAATAATACACAAATTAATTAGTGGCATATCCGTTAATTTTGTTATAATAGTCCTATAAAATGGCAAAAAATGATAAATTAAGGAAAATAGTGCAATCAAGTCTTTTTCTTGGGGGGGAAACTTCGAATAATCAAGCATCTTTCAAGATGATTGATTTATTTGCCGGTATTGGCGGTATACGGTTAGGCTTTGAAAGCATTGGAGGGGAATGTGTTTTTACATCCGAATGGGATGAGGCGGCGCAAAAAACATATCAGGCAAATTTCTCGGAACTTCCATATGGGGACATAACAAAAATCAATCCTGACGACATTCCTTCATTCGACGTGATTCTCGCAGGATTTCCATGCCAACCTTTTTCACAAGCTGGGAAAAAACTCGGGCTTGCCGATACTCGGGGAACGTTATTTTTTGATATTGCGAAAATCATCGAGCATCACAAGCCGACGGTTGTATTTCTTGAGAATGTAAAAAGGTTCAAGAGCCATGATGGGGGCAGGACTTTTGAAACAATTAAGGCGGTTTTGGAAGGACTTGGCTATGAAGTATACGCGCAGGTTCTTAATGCGAAGGATTTTGGCGTACCTCAGAACAGGGAGCGGATTTATATCGTGGGTTTTCTTGGCAAGACTAACTTTTCATTTCCAAAACCATTGGGTATAAAGACCAGACTTGGAGACATCTTGGAAAAAAACCATGATCCAAAATATACCATCTCTGATAAATTGTGGGCGGGCCATCAAAGAAGGAAGAAGCAACATCGTGAAAAAGGGAATGGGTTTGGATATTCATTGTTTAATGAAGACTCTGAATATACCAGCACTATTTCAGCCCGTTACTATAAAGACGGGTCTGAAATTCTTATCGAACAAGAAGGCAAGAATCCTAGAAAGCTGACCCCACGAGAAGCTGCCAGACTTCAGGGTTTTAGTGACGACTACATTCTCTCTTCAAGTGACAGTCAGGCGTATAAGCAATTTGGAAACAGCGTTGCCGTACCTGTAATAAAAGCACTCGCAAGACAAATCGACAAGGCCTTGAAAGAATTAAAGAGGAATTCAAATGCTGATTTTAAGGTTATCAACCTTAATAAGATAAAAAAAGAGAGCGTGGATAGGGCAAAGAAGAGTATGGCTGTTAGGTTAGTAGGAATCAACAATTAAGGATTCCCAATACTGATTGGTTGCGCGCCAGTTGGCATACGGCCTTGGGTTTCCATCATACATTCCGCTATCGAAAAATATAAGCCCCTTTCTTACCCCGTCGATCCATGTTTCAAAGTTAATAGGGTTGCCAAAGACGATTTTTGAATAAACGCCGTTTTTATCCTTTTCGCACTTAAACCATCCAAGTTTATTGAATTTGTCTTCAACGCGTTTTTTCATCATCTCAGCATCCCAGACTGCCAATATTAAGTCGTTTTGCTGAAGCGATTCAGGAACAATATTATTCTTGTTTTCACGCTGGTCCTTGTCATAGGAATACAACGCATGAATATTTCCCTCCTTATCAACCTTCAACATTTGTCCGAAGAAATTATATTTACCTACCTTGGGAACCGGTTTCCCAGACCATGAATGTCGACCTTCTTTCAAGGCATTGGGTGCACCGAAGATTTTTAAGAACATAGATCGATTAATTTCATATTCATTGCCTTTCTTATAAATGCGGAATCTTCTACTTGGAGACCAGTCACCGAATGTTGTCTTGCTGGTCGTATTGTTTTTCATTTCAAAACCATCAAGGTCAGGGGCATTGTTGCCATTATGCTTAATGCCCATTTGTTTCTCCAGCCAATGTCCATCCTTGCCGTCATGATCGGCGTTTGAGCCAGAAGTATCAGAAATCCTTCCTCTTACATTCTCATTGAAAAGCTCAATTATCCTCTTCTTTATCTGTTCTGGAGACTCGCTCCTTGCCTTGCCGTTCATAATCGGTATGTTAGCAAAAAATACCGAATAAAGCGATGTAGAAGGAGCTATAAATTTTTTGATTAGTCGGAAGACATGAATTTGACTAACTTTTTCAATGTTTT
>JAQBRM010000027.1 GCA_028286485.1 Candidatus Nomurabacteria bacterium | reverse complement strand
CGGGCATTGAAGAAATACTTGCAGTATTATAACTATGAACGACCGCATGGAGGAATCGCATTCCTCACGCCAATGCAGGTGGTGCCAAGGTATTGAATATTAAACGTGTTCTATAATACCTTTTATTTCCTTGCTCCTATAGGCAGGGTCTTGTATTATTAACCTATGAAATTTTTAGTTACCGGCGGCAGCGGATTTTTGGGGATTAATATGATCCGAGAGCTTTTGGCCAAAGGCCATACCGTGCGGTCGCTTGACCTGTTGCCGTTTGATTATCCGGAGGCTTCACGGATCGAAGCGATCATCGGTGATATTCGAAATAAGGATACGGTTGATGCCTGCATGGCCGGCATTGATATTGTCATTCACACCGCGGCCGCATTGCCGCTCTATACCGAAAAAGAAATTTTCTCCACTGATATCGATGGCACACGCTTGTTACTCGAAAGTTCCTTGAAGCATGGCGTGAAGCGATTCATTCACATTTCTTCAACGGCTGTCTATGGCATTCCCGACCATCATCCGTTATTGGAAACAGACAAGCTGCAAGGAGTCGGTCCATATGGCAAATCTAAAATCATGGCCGAGCAGCTCTGCGCCGAATACCGCAGCAAGGGATTGTGCGTGCCGATCATCCGCCCGAAGTCATTCGTCGGTCCGGAACGCCTCGGTGTCTTCGCACTGTTTTATGATTGGGCCAAGGACGGCCGAAGCTTCCCGATGATTGGCAGTGGCAACAACCGCTACCAGCTGCTCGATGTGGAAGATTTATGCGAGGCTATTTTAGCGTGCGCCACCTTGCCTGAGAATATCGTGAATGACACCTTCAATATCGGCGCCAAGGAATTCACTACCATGAAAGAGGATTATCAAGCCGTATTGGATCGAGCCGGCTTCGGCAAAAAAATCAAAGGCTTTCCCGCCGCACCATTGATCTTGATCTTGCGTGTGTTGGAATTCTTCCATCTCTCACCATTGTACAAATGGGTGTACGAAACGGCGGCGGAAGACTCATTTGTCTCCATTGAGAAAGCCCAGCAGCGGCTCGGCTACACACCGAAGTACTCCAACAAGCAAGCACTGGTGCGAAACTATGATTGGTACGTTGCCAACCTGAAGGAATTCGAAGGCAAGTCCGGCGTCACCCACCGCGTGCCGTGGGAGCAAGGCATTCTCGGCTTTGCCAAACTCTTTTTCTAATATGGGTATCATTTATCTCATCATCGCATTTATTCTGAACGGTACTGCCACCGTGCTGTTTAAAGTTGAAGCGGGGAAGGGTATCATATTGAAAGGCTCACTGCTGCACATCATCAGCAGCAACTATGCCATGATCCTCGGCTTCATATTGTTTGCCATCAATGCAATATTTTATATTCTGGCATTACGTTCTCTACCGTTGGCATTGGCGTACCCTGTCATGACCGTCATGAGCTTGATCATTGTCACCGCGGCTTCCATCATTATTTTTCATGAGCATATTACTCCCGTGCAAATTGTCGGCTACCTCTTGCTGATCGTAGCCATTGTCTTAATTTTTAATTTTAAGGTATAGTACGGAAAATCCTCACCATGCATATACCAGAACCTTACTTTACAGAAATCGACCCTACGATTTTGTCGGATCAGACTATTATCTTGGACATTGATGGCACGCTTGGGTATGACGGCGCCACGGTCATTGATCACGCTACGCGCACCATGGTCGCGAGGCTGGCACAACGCAACAAAGTATATTTGCTTTCCAATAAGCCGTTACCTGATCGTAACAAAGCGTTTGCGGAATTATTGGCAGTACCGTATCTCCATTCCCCCTACAAAAAACCCCATGCCAAAATTGTCGAGTCACTGGCGGAGCAAGAACGGGGCAACATCGTCGTGATCGGCGATAAGTACATTACCGATGGCTTGTTCGCCAAGCGTATCCACGCACGGTTCATCAAAGTCCGCCGTATCAGGGCGAAAAACGAAGGATTGAAAGCCAAGGCGGCCTATGCTATCGACAATATTGTCTACTCCGTACTGCATTTCCTGCATGTGCTCTAAACTCCTCCATAGGGGGAGTTTTTTTGAGGCCTTCATTTACGTCCGATAGAATGGTACTATAGCTTTCATGTGCGGCATTGTAGGAATTATCGGCGAAATAGGGCAGAAAGAAGCCATCACCAAGCAGATGAATGATGCCATCACGCATCGCGGTCCCGACGATGAAGGGTACTTTTTTGAGCACGATGTGGCCTTGGCCATGCGCCGCCTGTCTATTATTGATATTGAACACGGCAAGCAGCCGATCACTTCTGTCGATGGTCGCTTCACCATCGTCTTCAATGGTGAGATTTACAATTACAAAATCTTAAGAGCAGGGGCGATTGAAAAAGGCTATGTCTTTCAAACCGAGTCCGATACGGAAGTCATTCTGGCGCTGTATCAATTGGAAGGAGCACGCATGGTGGGGAAGCTGCGCGGCATGTTCGCCTTCGCTATTTTTGATCGCCAACAAAAGACCGTGTTCATCGCGCGGGATTATTTCGGCATCAAGCCGCTGTACTATTTCAAACAAGATAACGCTATCAAGGCCTTCGGATCGGAGATCAAGAGTATTTTGCACCACCCGCAGTACACTAAAGTCATCAATGATGAAGCGGTATTCAACTATCTGTCATTTCAATACAATCCGCTGCCGGAAAGTTTTTTCAAGAATATTTTTATCCTCGCCCCTGGGCATTCTCTTACGATTAATACCACTGACGGCTCTTTCGTGGAAGATGAGTACTGGACATTCACCTTTAACCCTATTGCCCAGCCATATGAGGAGGTGAAAAAAACCATCAAAGACACGATGGCCGACTCCGTGGCAGCGCATATGATTGCCGACGTACCGGTCGGATCGTTTCTGAGCGGTGGTATCGATAGCGGCATTATCGCCACATTCGCTTCTCAGAATATCAAATCCGAGGTGACTGGACCGCTGTCAACATTCACCATCGGCTTCCAAGAGAGCAATGAGTGGGATCAGGCCCGCGAGCTGTCCGATGCCATTCATTCCGACCATCAGCAGATAGTGTTGGAATGGAAGGATTACTTTGCCGCCTTGCCGACTATTGCGTGGCATTTTGATGAGCCGGTGGCCGATCCGTCCGCTATCGCCCTGTATTTCCTCGCACGCGAAGCACGCAAGAAAGTGAAGGTGGTGCTGTCAGGCGAAGGCGCGGATGAACTGTTCGGTGGCTACAATATTTATCTGGAGCCGTATGCACGTCGCAAGCTGCAATACATTCCGCGCGCTATCCGGCGCAGTCTTCATAGCGTTATCACGGCCCTGAAACTGTCCGATCGTTTTCCGAAATTACGCGGGGTGAAATTCTTGGAACGCTCATTGCTGACACCGGAAGAGTGGTACATCGGCAATGCTACGATATTCACCAAAAAAGAAATACAAACATTGTGGACGGCCGCACCATTGCCATCTTTTGACGTACGGCACTATTATAAAAAAGTCGGACAGTATTCCGATTCGGTCAAAATGCAGTACATCGATATCAATACCTGGCTGAAGGGGGATATTCTGGCCAAGGCCGATAAGATGAGCATGGCAAACTCATTGGAAGTACGCGTACCGTTTCTGGACAAGGAAGTGGCTGCCGTGGCCGCGACGCTGACCGATGACATGAAATGGCACGACAACGAAACAAAAAGCCTGCTCCGTGCCTCGATCAAGGAAGTCATTCCGGAATCAACGCGTCTGCGCAAAAAACTCGGTTTTCCGACGCCGATTCATAGCATGATCACCGCCCACTATCAGGACATCGAAACGCTCATCATGCACAATCCCTATCTGAAGGATCATTGCAGCATGGACTACATACAGCAGCTATTGTCGGATCATCAGAACGTGAAAAGTCCCGCCGCCAGAAAAATTTTCGCATTACTGATGTTCAGTATCTGGTACGAACAATATTTTATTGCACTACCACGACTTGATTAGTCAGTGCTCCCCACATGTTCATGTGGGCGGTCAGACGATTGACACTCCAGTACTCATTCTGGGCGCCGGTCAATGGATCATTCAGAAAGAATCCCATTAATAATCCATCGGTAGTGCGAAGCGTGCCGGTGACGACGCGCACATGCTCTCCGCGATAGGCGGTAATGTTTTTTCCGGCTGGAGTTTGCCAAGAATACTTAACATAGGGTGGAGTATTGAAAAACCCCCAGACCATGACCGGATGATCTTGCTCCACTTGCGTGGCGATGAAATCACCGGACACGAGCGTGTAGCTTTGTGCGGATCGTCCGAAGGCGCGAGCGGCCTTGGCTAAGGCCGGCGCGAAGGCGCCATAGCCGCTTTTTGCCGGATCATCAATATTGCCAACGAACATGGTGTTGGGATCATCCCATATATCATGCACCGTATCCCACGGATGCGGATTATAGCCGACTTTTTGCACCACCTCCATATCGGTTGCTTGGATATTGTAGTACGCCAAGACCATACGCAAGGATGCTTCCTCACAACTGCGCGGTTCCTGTTGTTTGTAGGCCGGTACCGGCAGCTGATGCACGGTGAAATTGGCCAAGTCGGGTGTCGGTTCTGGAATCAGCGTGTCCAAAAAAGGCTTATCATGAGCTGATATCACCGGTGGCGGAGTAGTCACTGCCGGAACCAAGGTACTATTATCCACTATCGGTGCAGGTGGTTCGGTAGGAATAACGGCAGTTGTCGCGGGTGCAACATAGGTGGTATTGAGATCGTAGTAATATTTGGCAGCGCCAAAGGCTACTATAACAAATACGATAATTACTATTACTTTTAGTCTCATAGGAATACGATATATCATAACACACTCGGACTTCATGCATGCTTCATGTCTTCGTGCTTTAATTACTCTTACATGGAAATCATTACCTACAACATCTGGGACCTGCCGTTATGGTTTGTACGAAATAGAAAAAAGCGTTTACTGGAAATAGCGCGCTACTTGGTGGAACGGGGCACAGACATCATTTGCTTGCAGGAGTCGTGGAGTTTGGAATATCGCCGGGCATTATCCGAATACATGCGCGCTCATGGCTATCATGACGCCATCCATCAAGCCGGTATCAAGCGCGGTAATGGCGGATTGCTGACATTCTCCAAGTTTCCCATTGTGTCGGTACGGTTCATCCCGTTCGGCCGACGGGCATTTGCAGTCAGTGAGATTATCGGCAACAAGGGCGCGTTGGAAACCAACATAGAAACTCCGCGCGGCCTGATCAAGGTCATCAACACTCATTTGCACTATTCACCCAGCACGATCATCGAAACCGCCTCGGTGCGATTGCGGCAGTTGCGGACGCTGTTTGCCGCTATAAAAAATGAAGGTGATATGCCGACCGTATTGGCGGGGGATTTCAACGAGCATGACATGGTCAATGAGAAACAGTTTGAACGGCTTTTTGCCAAAGAAGGATTTGTGCATCATGCACCGTCGGAAATGACACCGACCTACCGTGCGGAAAATCCGTTGGTGAACAATTGGATCAACAGAATCGTGACTTCCCGCCAGTATGACTACATCCTCACTCGACAGATTGAAAAATCGGGGCTCAATGTACGCTCCTATGGCCCTCTGTACCTTACTCCTGTACTATCAGATCATGACCCCGTGTCAATACTATTGTCTTAATTTTATTTACTATCATGTTTGCATTCATCATCAAATTCATTACCACTATCGGCTACAAGGGCATTTTCCTGCTCATGGTATTGGAAAGCGCATTGATTCCCATTCCATCGGAAGTGACCATGCCGTTTGCCGGCTTCTTGGTCAGTCAGGGCACACTGCTGTTCATAGGAGTAGTGATAGCGGGTGCGTTAGGTAATGTAGCGGGCTCACTGATCGGGTACTACCTCGGTTTTTGGCTCGGTGAAAAGCGCGTACTGCGATTGATTGAGCGATATGGAAAATTCATCCTGCTTTCGACTGATGATTATAAAAAATCTTCAACATGGTTTCAGCGCTATGGCGGGGGCGTGGTATTCTTCTCACGATTGTTACCGGGAGTGCGCACGTTTATTTCACTACCGGTGGGAGTATTTAAAATGCCTATCGTCAAATTCTCTCTCTACACCTTTATTGGCTCATTGATCTGGTCTGTCGTACTGACGGGTATCGGATTTTATTTGGGCGCCAACTGGGATGCGATCGGTCCGGTCTTCAGCAAGCTGCACTACATTCTCATCGCACTCCTATTGATACTGATCGGCTACTATGTGTATTACAAGCATACTAAGAAAAAACAGCATTCATAATATGAAGCGGTATCTGTTTATCGGCATAGTGCTGCTCCTTCTCGTACCCATGAAAGTCGGGGCGCAAAGTGCGGACATCTCCACCCTCAGCGCGCAAGGAGTGGCTATTTATGGCTGGCGCGACGGTGTGCCTACGGTGTTTTATATTCAGAATGATACTCAACCATTTCCAATCGCCAGTATTACCAAGCTGGTGACGGCCAAAGCGGTGGAGATACTCTATCCGCAAAACAGCACCATTACTATTTCCGCCAGCGCCGCGAAAGATCTCGATAGTAACGGCCTGATGCTCGGCATGACCTTCTCACGCGATGATTTGCTCCGCGCCTTGCTCATCAGCTCCAACAATGAAGCGGGCAGACAATTCGCAGAAGGAGTGGGGGACAAGGTATTTCTCGATACCATGAATGCATTTTTACATGACAACGGTTACCTATCTCCTAAAGTGAATTTTATCAATCCCACCGGCCTTGATCCCAACAGCAAGGCGACCGCACCCAACCAATTTACCGCTACGACACTTTCAACTATCTTGAGCGATATTTATCGCAATGATCCGTTGCTCACTTCCATTCTGGAACAAAAATCCGCCGTTATCACCGATCAGAATACCGGCATGACCCTATCACTGAAAAGCAGCGATGAGCTGAATAATGACCCGCTCTACGGCCCGCACATCATCCTCAGCAAGACCGGTACGACCGCCTTGGCGCAACAGACGGTGGCATTTGTCACCAACGGCCAAGGCAAGTACGACTACATCACCGTTGTCCTCCTCCACTCCAAAGACCGCGCCACTGACGGCAAGCGCATTCTGGACTGGCTGCAAGAGGTGCTGCGCTACAATAGCTGAGATGCCATGAGGTACATAAAAACTCCCCGCAATAAGGGGAGTTTTATTTTTTAGCTGGCATGCAACAAAGGTAGCGAGACATTGCGCTCAATAATCTTTCTCAGATTATTGAGCGCATATCGATGCCGGCCCACTGCCGTGTTAATGGAAATACCATTGATTTTTGCGATGTCTTTGAAAGGAAGGTGAGCATAGTGGCGGAACATGACCGTATCCTTTTGCTCGGTGCATAATTGCGCGACCCAGGTCCTGACTAATTGTTTTTCTTCCTCAACAATCTGGAGATCTTCGGGGCTGGGCTGATATTCAAAGAGATGTACATACTCCTCGGTGGGCAACTCCTCTAGGCTCACCAACGGATGTCGGTTGCATTTTCGGTAATGATCCATGCAGAGGTTAATGGCTATTCGATGCAGCCAAATTTTCAAATTACCATTAGGATCATGCGGCTTGCCGGAATGCTTCAAATGCTCAAAAGCCTTGATAAAAGTGTCCTGTCTGAGGTCTTTCGATAAATCCTTGTCGAAGGTTCTTTTTAGAAGGCCCTCGTAAATGAATTTCTGATACCTTTTCATGATGATATCAAATGAGGTATCATCTCCGGCTTGAAACCGCAGTACTAGCTCGCTGTCGCTGCAATTAATAATAGTCGTTTCCATGCTTAAATTTTTTAAGGGTTTGTTTCCTTCAGGGTAGTACTTTGGAGGGTAGGTGTCAAATAACACAAAATGGTATACTCACATCAGTGAAAATCTCCGTACTGATCATTGCGCACAACGAACAAGAGCATATCAAGGATTGTCTTGAGTCGGTCATGGCACAGGGTATTACTCCTGATGAAATTGTAGTCATTTGTCATAATTGCACCGACGCGACGGTTTCCATCGCCCAGTCATTCGCTACGATAAAGGTGATGGAATACCATGGACCGGAGGGCGTGCCCTATGCGCGCATCAAAGGCTTTGCAGAAGTGACAGGGGATATTATTGCATGTTTGGATGGAGACAGTGTTGCTAGTCCAATATGGCTGCAGAATGTCACCGCACCGCTGATAAAAGATGAAACTATTTCTTTGGTGGCGGGGTATGTTATTTTGACCAACAATTGGTTTGCCAGACTGACGAGTTTCTGGCAGTTCGTGCTCTTCAAAAAACTATTCAAAATGAAAGTGAATTATTTCGCGTGGGGATCCAACTTTGCCTGCCGCAAAAGCGACTATCTGAAAGTCGGGGGCATGGAGCCGATACTTGAGCTGCGCCAAACATTACCGCTTCATTTCTGGGCGGAAGATTTTTATATCTCGCTCGCGCTCATGCAAATCGGCACGATATGCTTCGCCCTTAAGGCCAAGAGCTACACGCGGATTCCGTATTGGAAGATAAACCTGAAAACCGCGCCGTTGAAGGAATGGCATGACGACAATCGCGCATTGCTTGGATATTTTAAGAAAAGAAATTAAAAGCCGCTTACGTAGTAAGCGGCTTTTTTGTTTCAATTTCAACTATTCTCTGGGTAACGGCTGCAGCAAGCTTGCGCGGTTGCCTTCGGTATCCTGAATGGATATCCATAAGCCGACGCCGGGAATCATGCCGGGCTCCATGGTATGCTCGCCGTTCGCGCCCATGCCGCCGAGGATCGTGCCGCCGTTATCGGTCACGGCTTGCATGGCCTGCTTGATGTCAGGCACGGCAATGACCACTGACGGTGCGTGCGAGAGGGGATTGTCGGTCTTCTGATAGAAGCCGCCATTGATGGTGCCCGGAGCTTTCACCATGCCTTTCTCATCGGTGTCGGTCGTTTGAACAACCACATAGTTGCCCATGGCCGCGCCCATCTGCTGCATCTTCCAGCCGAACGCCGCCTCGTAAAATTGCTTCATTCGATCACGATCAACGTATCCCATTTCAAAATGTACTACTGGATTCATATGTGTATTGTCTAAATTGCTAATACTGAAAGTATACTACGGCCGCGGCTGTTTGCCCTTTTCCCATGCAAAAAGCCGCACTCTCTAGCATGCGGCTTTTTTATTTTCATTCGCTATCATCACCGCCTTCCGCCCACGCGCTCTGCACCTCTGCCGGAGTGTTGTAGGTGGTGTCAGGCAATGCGTTCAATGCTTCCGTCACCTCTCCTGAAGCGCCGTTCTCTTCCGCCTTATCCAGCAGCTCCTGCTTTGTCGCCGGATAGGCCACCCCTTTTAAATATGATTGTATCTCAATTGGATTTGCCATAATGGAAAAAATTAATTATTAAAACCTGCTCTCGACCCGTATCTATAATAACGTCCGAGAGGGGATTTTTGTTTCATTACCATCAAATATTGACATTTTGACTAAAATACTATTTAATACATACAAATTTAAAAACAAGGAGAAATCATGAAAAAAATCATTGTGCTTATCGCATGCGCTTTTTTAGCATCATGTGATGGGAATGAGGGCAATACGCCCCGCTCGCTAACCCTCAGAGGTACCCATCGTCTTCGCAAAATGACGGAGACATCGGGGAGCAGTATCCACAACTCTTCCGCTTTCTTTCTACTGGGAGGTAGTACGCAGACCGACCTTCAGTCTGGCCTCGTCATTTCTTTTGCATGGCAAATGAATGATACGAGCACCTATCAGCTGTCCACGCTTCCCATCGGGAAAATACGCGTTAAGTTCGATGAAAAGGCCGCGATACCCACGATAAAATTCATCTGGAGGCATTATAGGAGTATAGATCAGCAAGAGGAATACGAAGTAGATGTAAATGAAATGTTGAAGCATATTGACTTCGCGGTACTGACCGTCCGTCCCAAAGATTGGACGACGCAGATCCAGCTGCCGCTCGACAGTAAGCCGCCTCAAACACAGTAATACAAAAACACAAAGACACAACCGTAATGGCTCGTGTCTTTTTTTATTGAAAAGGTTTTGTTCCAGAAAATCCAATAGGGAATTTTTTCGCAAAGATGAACGAATAGGCCGCGTGCTTACTGATAAAGAAGGTTCTGAGCGCGAACAAGCAAAGTTTGAAAAAGCGCTTGCTGAAAAAATCAAAGCCTTTTTAGAAAACTGATCAGAACCAATATTGGTTCATCTAAAAACCACCCCCATATAATCGGAGCAGGTGGTTTTTCTTAATTTTGAATATTGATGAAAGTCGACTATCTCGGCTGCGGAAGATTATCGGATTGTTACTGCAGTTTCCCGATCAAAAACGCTTTAAGCTGTTCCGTGGGCTTTGCCCTGCCGGCATATTCGGTGTTGAACGCAGCGGTACTATCCGTACCACATAATGAAAGCACGGGTTGTCGGCTGCCGGAATGTTGCTTAATCCATGGTGTGAGATCATAGATGTTCCCGCTGATGGTGGTCCAGCAGCTTGCGGCCGAATGGTGTAGGCCGACCGTTGTCAGTGTATAGGAAGCGGTGGAGGTTGGAGCGGCTACTGGGACAGCAACAGCGGCAACTTTTGGTGATGATATTTTTTTCTTCGCATTGGCTTTAGAAACTTTCTTTGTCGAAGCAATTTTTTTCTTGGTAGTGGCGGTTTTGCTATGAACAGCACTCTTTGTATGGATAATTTTGGCGAAGAGTTGTGGCGGATGAGGGACTGCAAAAATAGTGAGTATGAAAGTGGCAAGAAAAATTATGATGAAGCGGTTTTTCATATTAGATAACCTTGTGTTCGACAACGGGCTCGGGGGATTGTATTGGTCTTGTAGGCGTATAACTTGTAGGCGTATAAGTAGTTGTCACTACCGGTTCGTCTTTCCGGAATGCCATATCCAATGAAAATGGACTGGGGCCCGATGCCGCAATCGAAAGAGCTGACAATGCCAGTCCGAAGTCCCGCACGCCGATGGCACTGTAGCCGACCGTCTGAGTGATACCCAATAAATGAAGCCCGAGCAATAAGGCGGCGATTCTGGAATAAAATCCGAGCAGCAAGGCGGTGCCGAATATCAGTTCAAACACGCCATTCAAATAAATGAATACGGTCTGACTGATAGGAAGAGTATTGACCCACGTTGGCAGAAAGCCGACCCATGAAGTCGGATCAATGAGTTGCTGAATGCCGAACCAGATGAATACGGCTGCAATGGCAATACGGAGGAGGATTGATGAAAAGTTTTTCATATGCCTCAAGTATACCTAATTTACATGAAGAGGGGGTGAATTCACGCCATCTTCATAAATACATGGCATAATAAACACATGGAACCGAAAAAATCCCAAAACGCCATAGGAGCGGGATTGGCAGCACTGGGAGTGGTGATTGCCGCCGCAGTTGGCGTGTTTGCCTCAACATTCAACCCGCCGGCTCAGCCAGTGGGTTCTGATACTACGACTACTGTGCCAATTCCCACGCCAACTCCCATCATTCCCGCGCCCAGCCCCGCAGCCTTTGGCAGTATTTTTCCCGCACCTGATACAACGACTACTACCTCAACCACGACCACTTCTCAGCCTATTACTGTCACTCCTAAAAAGACCGTAATCTCCACTCCAACACCTACAGCGGTAGCAACCAATGTCTACAATGACGGCACTTATTCAGCGACCGGTTCATACAATTCTCCCGGTGGCCAAGATCAGATTGCGGTGACGGTCACACTGAGCAGTGATGTAGTCACTGCCGTATCGGTGGTACCAAAGCCCGGTGATCGTACTTCCGCGCGCTATCAAACCATGTTCGTTTCAGGATATAAGCAATACGTTGTCGGCAAGGACATTGCCAGCGTGCATGTGGGTAGGGTATCGGGATCATCACTAACGAGTATAGGATTCAACGCAGCCATTGCGAAAATAGAATCGGCTGCAAAGGCATAAGGTACACTAGTTCTTCGGTATATACATTGTTGTCTCAACTTTTGTACCATCTATCGCGCGAGCATGGGGAGTCAGTTTGGGATACACGGGTATAATCGCGTCATTCGCCAGGGCATCTTTTGATTGTTGGTACTGTGTGCCGATATAAAATGCCAGCACTGGTATAACACCGATGAAAAAGATGATTGCCGCTAATTTCGAATACCACGTAACCTCGTTGAATTTAACCATGCGGTAATTATAGCAAAGATTGAGGGGAAAGGTTTCAAAAATAATATTAGAGTTATGTATTGAGTCTGAAATCAGAACTATAGTCTGGGTAAATAAAAAATCCTGCAAACCGTAGTAGTGCAGGATCTCGATCACCTGTTTTTTCAGGAGTCTCGTTCAGTATATGGTGCCCAAGGATGCTCACCACTATTGGATTGGCCAGTCTCGTCTAGTAATGCCACCCTTGGATAAAGAACTGTTCGAATACTACCCTCCTTGATTGACTTTAGCAAGAGGGGAGAGTAAAGTGCTGAAAAATCACAGACAATGAAAAAATTGATTGAAAAAAACGGATTGTTGATCCTTGCAATGGTATTTTTGGGCATGTCAGGTATTTCCGCCGGCTTTGAATTTAAATTCAACCACGCAGGCCTTACCTCGCTCTATAGTAACCTCGACTATTTTTTCCTCACGGTAGGAGCGATACTCTGCTGCTTTTCGACATCAGTGGGATTGGGCCGGAAGGTGTTGTATCTCAGTGTGACCTGGATAGGGGCTCTTTTAATCACTAACTATTTTTTGCAGTAATTCTAAGACGTACTGCGGATGAAGCCACGCTGCTTTTCAGCGGGGCTTTTTATTTTGTTTTGAATGCCCACTAGTCTTTTTTGGATAAAATAAGGAAAAGGTACCTGGAACCATGGCTGGGTATAAGGTACAATATAATCATACAAACTTAAATATTTTTTATGAATCAAGATTTGGGAATTTCGAAAGGGTGTTTATGGGTGTGGAGAATCATCATGATGCTGTTAGTGCTGTTTCTGGCATTTGACGGCATTATCCATGTGCTGGTTATTCCGCCTGTTGCCGCGGCATTCATACAGCTCGGCTTTCCGCTTGGCTTGTCAGTGCCGATTGGCATTATCGAATTGGTTTGCCTGGTGCTGTATTGCCTGCCGCGCACCGCAGTGCTCGGCGCCCTGCTGCTTACGGGAGATCTCGGAGGAGCGGTGCTGACCAACCTGCGTGCCGGTCTGCCGCTCTTTGGCAACGTCCTCTTTCCCGTCTATGTGGGCATTCTGCTGTGGGGAACGCTCTATATTCTCGATCCGCGTATCCGGGCATTGCTGCCGTTACGGAAAGTGCAATAACGGGTTGTCAGTCGTCCAGAGTTTTGTTAAAAGGTAGTTGTGCCTGTTCTAAACGTTTTATGTGTTCGTGGACTTTTAATACTTGATATGATTGGTTTACGTAAATGCCGACTGACTCATCCATGCTCTGATTAATTTGCAAATCAACACGCAATAGGTCTCCTTTGGCAAATGATTCTCCTCCGTCGATCATCTTGAAGAAGTCTTCATCTGTTATATTGGCTGATATTCTATTGCCCTTATAATAGAATTCCCATTTTCTATCTGTCTTGTCAAAAACAATCTTATAAACATGAAGTTCGGCGGATTCAACAATCCTTCTCGCGTTCTCAGTCTCAATTTGCTGCTTGATAGAAAGACGATCATAATCTTCCTTATCAACTTCAATAATCCTTTTTTCTTTTCTTATGACTTCAAACTTTGAAACAGCCGGATCATCACTAAGCGCAGAAAAATGTTGAGAAATGCCATTTGATATCGCGGGCGTAGTCACGTAAATGTTGTAAACATTTTCCGCTACCGTCATTGTCGAACCGTCCTCCAAATGAATCGTGATGCCGCCATCTTCTTTTTTTGTTTCTTTTATTTTCCTCCCGCTAATAAATTTATGGAAACCATATAGTCCCGCAACGACAGTAACAAGATCTGCTCCCGTATGTAATCCATGTAAGAGGGTGGGGCTTTGCGTCACTTTAGTAACCAAATCAACGAGCACGCTGCCCTTTTCCGGCGCCTTAATATTTATTTCAATAGGGCTTCCCGTTACTTTTTTATTCGCTTCCTTGATAACAGTGGCAAAATTTAAAACAGAATACGCAAAAGTTTGAACATCCACCTGATGTTCTTGCCCATCAAACTTAACAGTCAAAGTTTCTTGTTCCATGACCTATAGTATAAAGCGTTTCCCGGTTTATCCAAAGTGAAAAACCTTCATAATTCTTTATTTTTTCTTTATCAGATTATTAGAAACAACATCCGTGTTCGGAATGCGCGTGACTTAACTATTTGTTGACAAATCCCTCTTAAAACGTAGTATGAGGAAAACTTAACACTATGGAACCTATATTCTTTTACGAACACGAATATTACCCATTTTCCAACTTTTCTGCATTTATGTTGAATTGGAAGGGATATGATTTTATGACTTCTGAGCATGCATATCACTACGAAAAATTTCCCGATTATCCGGAAATTCAGGAGAAGATCAAGAATGCCCGCTCCGCGCATGATGCGAAAAAAATCGCCCGTCAATACGAGCTTAGCCAGCGTGCTGATTGGCACGAGGTAAAAGTTGCAATAATGAAAGAAATTTTGCGGGAGAAAGCCACCCAGCATCCATACGTCAGGAAAAAGCTTATTGATTCCGGAAACCGGCCGTTGATTGAAAATTCGTGGCAAGACTCATTCTGGGGTTGGGGAAAAAATAAAGACGGACGTAACCAACTTGGCAAACTATGGATGGAAGTCCGCGATGAGTCCCGGCGAGTGCTTATTGCGTTTGGGAAAGACATCGACCATTTAAAATGTTGGGCCGCCGATCATGCACATGTAGCTATCGGAATGAGAACATCTGAGCGAAGCTTGGTTTTCTCTAACCCGGGAAAGGCCGTGTGCGTGCTTGTCTTTTTTGAGCAAATAAAAGATGAGCCGCCAATCGTCCAGGGATTATACGTTAACCATCACTATCGCGGCGGGGATTCATTGAAAGAGATTCTTGCATCACCGCAGATTGAAACGATCCAAGAAAGATCGTGGTGTGCTGATAGGGATGAGAAAACCAACAACCTCATCTTCCCCTCGAACATCATCGATCATATCGGCAAGCAATGGGAAATTCATGCGATATTCGACTAATCTTTAGCAAAGATCACATACTATAAAACGTGTGTGATCTTTTTTATTTGAACGACGTAGCTCGAGCGCTTAGTTATTCTCAATTTCCTTAATAATCCAAGCCCCAATATCACTTAAAACTTTTTCTATTTCAGCCGTGTCTTCAGTGGGATTTATCGCCAGTTGTAATACTTTATACATATTGTCTTTCTGCTCAGGATAGTATTCCGAGAATCCCTCATAGCAAGGATAGAGGTCACGGGTGTATTTCTGCGATCGCTCCATCACCAGTTCAAAACCAGAGCGTAGGATACGCTTCATTATCCAAGTGCATTTTCTCATGATTTCTTCCGCAGAGTGCTCACCGTTAAGCCATTCCCGGGTTCGGATAATCTCACCCTTGATGAAGTGTATATGTTGAGCGGTTTCCATGCCGGGCTTCATTGCGGGAATTTCATCCGCAAGATTCTTGCCGTAAATACAGATAGCTTGAGTCTTGATCATTATCTGATCACCTTTGTGATCTTTGAGTTCATCTAGCGGGATAGCGCCAATTTCAACCCCTGTGACAAATGGGTACTCAGAGATAAGTTCTTGTTTAAAGAGATCTGACCATAACATGTCTATCTTTTCATAAGCAAGAGAGATAACCGCGAAAGAGTCTATGTCTGAAATATGTTCTATCGCCCAACCCTTAGCAACTGATCCTCTGATATAGACACTGTGCAAATTGTCTCCAAAATGCTGCACGTATGCTTCCCTTACTTCCTCAACCGCAGGCAGCCATTCAGGCTGGATCTTCTCAATTGAAGTTGAGTTTACAATGAAGCCTTGGTCATCGACAGGGAGATATGACCCTATGTTTTTGATGGGGTGAGGGGTTTCCATGTGCTTTGAATTATATCAGTTCTAGAATATTAGTCGCTCTATGTAAAATCCTCAGATAGTGCAACGAGGCGACTCGAGTAGGTCAAAAAATTATTTATTCTTTGAAACGCGGCGCGTGTTAATCTCGTAAATAACGGCGACAATGATAAGACAAAGAGAAGCAGCTATTGCCCCTAGCGCACCATCGAGCAGGACGTCCCCACCCCCGCCGTAAGCACAGCCATATTTTGAGAGAGAGCAAGGGAGAAATGCGGAGACAATAACAATAATAACCGCGACCGTAAAGACAACACGATAAAATTTTTGACGACTCCATCTTTTTTGTCCTGACTGTTCTTTTTCCATATAAGTTTAATTATAGCAGTTTTCCTAGAAATCGCGTTCTATGCAAAACCTTCAGATATTGCACTGACGCAACTTCAGCGCATTTACAAAGCCGTTCTTTCAAGGTATAAATGATCTATGAACAAAAACCGAACGGTCATCATTTGTCTACTCGTTATAATAGTTGGCATTCTTGGCTACATCGTCACACAGAATAATCATCCTTTAAGAACTACTCCAACCACTCCTGTACAAAGCAATCCTCAACAAGAAAATAACCAAGCCCCAAGTCCAATAGTGGATCAAAAAAATATGGTCAATGCCCGAGGCGAAGAGGTTGATCAGTATGTGAAAGCAATCCTTAAAAATCTCTCGACAAGACAAACGTTTCAATACACCGAGCGAAAAATTTCCAATGTTGGCATTCAAGACTACAATCAAAATGCCGTGAACGATTGCATTACCTTGCACTGTAAAACAATTTATTTTACAGATGAACCTTCCTATACTAGTGGGATACTAGCTGTATTCAATAGTACCGATAACCCTGCTATTGGAAAGATAGTGAGTGCTGTATTCTATTCAAATAATAAGCAGGTTTCTGCTTTCCCAACCCCGCACAATATTGGTGACCATGTGATCTACACAATTAAATATACACAGAACGGCACTGTGGGACATCAAAAATATCAAGAAGATCTTTGCTCAGCCAGTCGAGACATCACTACCTGTGACGACCAACCTTCATACGTCGCTTCCAATTACAACAATGAAATCGCCATTTTCAAGCCAAGCAGCAACAACCAACCTTTGGAGGGTATAGTTTTTACTGAAAAAATTACAGAAGCTAAATTGCTTAGTTATCAGTACTACGATTCGCCTGATACAGGAACCATGTATCCTGTTGTTACAGTACAGCAGTAAAAAGATTTCTCGTTACAGCGACGCAACTCGTGCAGGATGACCTATCTCGGAAATCTTCTTGTGTTTCTAGCGAAACATCCGCTAAGCAAATTTCTTGCCTTTTTGGTATGGAACGCTTCGCTTGCAAAAAGCGAAATTTGGCTGTGGAACCTGGACTCGAACCAAGATAAACGGTACCAGAAACCGTTGTCCTACCATTAGACGATTCCACAATCGTTTTACCCAGTGGGCAAAAGACACAATGTAGTGCGGATGTAGAATAGCGTTTTTTGGGCAAAAAATCAACGGTAGTGGATTTAAATGAAAGTTTTTGCTTGTCACATTAGTATTAATAAAAATACTAGCTAATAGTATTTTTTATGGCAAAGTATGGAACAAAAGCACAGAAGAAAGTAAGCAAGGTCATGCATGAGTATGGCGAAGGCAAGTTGAAGAGCGGCAGGTCGGGCAAGAAAGTGACGAGCGGGAAGCAGGCCATAGCGATTGGAATTTCAGAGGCCAGAAAAGAAGGAGATAAGGTGCCAAAGAAGGCAGCGAAAAAGAAAACAACAAAGAAGAAATAATTGTCCTAATTAAGATTACGGCGGCGTTTGAAGAAACGGGGACGTTTGATAGGAACGGATTCGGCGTAGACCCAGAGTTTGGAGGCGATGAAGTTCCAGACGAATGTCACAACAGTGGCGCCGATGACACCGATGAGATCATACAGATGAAGGACCTTGGTGAAGAAGGACAGGGAGAGCAGATTGATAAGCAATGCCACGCCGACACTGAGGTAGAAACGGATGAGCTCGGCGGTTTTAAGGGGAGTCTGTTTCTTGAAGGTCCAGATGCGGTTGACGAAGAAGCTGAAGACCGTACCGGTCAGGAAGGAAAGGGCCTTGGCCACAAACATATGCACACTGAAGAATGGCACCGTGCGCGTCAGCACATAGTACAAGCCCAGATCAATCAAGGTATTGGCCACTCCCACGGCGGCAAAACGCACCAGCTGGCGGCGGCCGATCGCGCCCAAACGGCCCTTGAATAGCACCCACAGTTCTTTGAAGGCGCGGAGGATCACCTCCGGTTTGGCACCGGTCGCTTCACCCTCAACACGAGGAAAATGCGAGACCGGAATTTCCTTGAAGACGACTTTCCGCCGCTGCAAGCGAATGAGCATCTCGGCTGTCATCATGGCACCACGTGTCTTGATCGGCAGCGAGGCGACCAGCTCGCGATCCATCAGCTTGAACGCGCAGTCGATGTCCTTCACTTTCAAGCCGAACAAGAAGCGATTCAGGAAATTCCATGCCTTGGCATTGAGTAATCGCAAGAAAGGATCGCGTCGCGGTGCGCGATATCCCAGCACCACCTTGTACTCCGGTACGAAGTGCATGAGGATGGCCAGCTCCGACAGATCGAACTGCAAGTCCGCATCGGTGAAGAAGACGTACTGATAACGCGCCGCTTGGATGCCGCTCCACAAGGCGGCGCCGTAGCCGCGGTTGGGATGGTGGTGCACGACCTTGATGCAATCATTTTCGGCGGCCAGACGATCGGCAATGACGGCGGTCTTGTCGCGGCTGCCGTCATTGACGATGATGATCTCATAGACAATGCCCAGCTTTTTTAAAATCATTTCCGCTTCCGCTACGCTGTTTTCAATATTGGCCTCTTCATTGTAGGCTGGAAAAAAAACTGATAGAGAAACGGGTTTTTCTGTGTCCATATATTCAATATATCAGATACTTCCATTCTCGAAAAGAATGGGGTAGAGTATATAAATAGTATGAAAAAATATAGCAATAAAAATATATATTTTACATTCTCAGGGGCATTTTTGTTATTGTTTATATTATTGCATTGTTCGGCAGTGCAGGCTCAAGATAATTCCGATACGCACGGCGCACGTCACACTCGGAGTGTCTACGACATTATTCAGCAGCAACCCGATCAATCCCTGCCGGATCAACAGACGCAAGACCAACCGTTGCCTGTCATTACTCCCGTATCACCGGAACCGGCTACGCAATCCCCGGTCGTTACGCCGGTGATCACTACCGTTAAGCCTGCTAACCCTGTTAAAAAAACCCCGACCCCTGCGCCGCCAGCACCGGCAGTTGTCGCCGCACCAACTCCTTATAAAAGTGTCGTCTACGATATCATGCAGAGTTTCATTCCCACTGATCCTTACATTGAAAAAGGCTTCCGACCGCTGACAACAAAGATTTTATATGCCATCAGCGGCATCACGGCATTATCCGGACTGATCCTGGTCATCGGTCGGCCGAGATTCATCGCGCGGCGTTTGGCAGCGCTCTTTACCTTCTCATGATTTTTCGGCGTATGAATATCCCACCTATAAAAAAACCAACCAATTCATTTTATATCGGCATCAGCCTGATTTGCTTCGCCGCGCTGCTTTTTATCGTGGTGAAATTCATCAACAGTCGGAAGCGGCAAGTACCGGTTATTTTTTCTCCGAAAGAAGTATTGGAAAATACATGGAATACTTACAAAGTAGATTATTTGGAAGCCGGCAGCAATCGCACACTGGATAAGCAGCAGAACAACCTCACCACGTCGGAAGGGCAGAGCTACACCATGCTGCGTGCCGTCTGGATGGATGACAAAGCCACGTTTGATGCCAGCTTGAAATGGACGCAGGATATCTTGAAACACAAAAATGACAATCTCCACGCGTGGGTCTTCGGCGAACAATCTCCCGGCAACTATACCATCCTGACGAGCAAGGGCGGACAAAACTCCGCTACCGACGCTGAAACTGACATGGCGATGAGTTTGTTGTTCGCCTACGGCCGTTGGGGTGATCAGTCTTATATGGATCAAGCGCAAGCCCTGATTGCCGACATCTGGAAAAACGAAGTCGTCGTCATCAATGGCAAGCCGGTGCTGGTGGCCAATGATGTGGAGCACCTCTCACCCGATAAGGTGTTGGTAGACCCTTCCTACTTTGCGCCGTACGAGTATCGTATGTTCGCCGCAGTGGACAGCAAGCATGATTGGCAAGGAGTGATCGATAGCTCATATGATATTCTCACCCAAAGTATTGCCTCCCCGCTTGATAAGAATACCAGTGCCAACATTCCTCCCGACTGGGTCCAAGTGAATAGGCAGACCGGTGCGGTAACAGCCGCTACCGCTGCCGGTCTCACGACCAACTATGGTTACGATGCCTTGCGCGTGCCGTGGCGCTTGGCATTGGACTGGCAATGGTACGGCGATCCCCGTGACAAACAACTGCTTGATTCCTTGAATTTTTTCTCAAAACAATGGACTGCGGCAAAATCCCTGTCAGTGAACTACGCCCATGACGGCACATTGGCAGGGGACGAAACGGAAGTTCCCGCACTATATGGCGGGGTGATCGGTTATTTCATAGTGAGCGATCCCAAAAATGCCGCAGAAGTCTATAATCAAAAACTGGCCATTCTCTATAATCCCGATACCAATGCATGGCGCACACCCTTGGGATATTACGATGACAACTGGACATGGTTCGGCATCGGTTTGTATCAGAATCTCCTGCCGAATCTGGTCGCCCCCGCTTCATCGACCCCTCTTACAAATTAGATACATACCATTATGCGCATACGATTATTCAATTCAAAAAAAACACCGAAAGATCAAAAAAGATTCTTGAACACCACCACCCCGAAAGGATTGGTGATATTGAACGTCGTGCTGCTGTTGACATACTTCATTCTATTGGCGTTCTTTTTCCCGATCGGCAACAAAGTGCTGTTCGGCCTGCTGATTGCCGGAGAGGTGTTCCACTTGTGGCAGCTGTTGACCTTCCTCTACACCATCTGGAATACCAAAGGCATTACGCCGCCCGACCCGAACTTTCATCCGCCGGTTGATATATACGTGACCGTAGCGGGCGAGCCCAAAGAAATCATTGAAGAAACAATCGTGGCTATCAAAGCCATGGAGTATCCCGAATTCAAAGTGTATATATTGAATGATGGCTACGTGGCGCACCGAGACAATTGGCAAGAGGCCGAAATGGTAGCTCAAACCCACGGTGTGGAAGTCATTACCCGCAAAGTCGGCGGGGGAGCCAAAGCCGGCAATATCAACAACGCGCTGCGGCAAACTGACAACCCTTTCATTGTCATATTTGATGCCGACCATGTGCCGCATCCGGATTTTCTTTTGAAAATGATGCCGCATTTCAGCGATCCGAAAATGGCATTCGTGCAATCGCCCCAGTACTATAAAAATTACTACCTCAATGAAGTCACCCGCGGGGCATGGGAGCAACAGGAGCTGTTTTTCGGGCCGATCTGCCGGGGCAAGAATCGATTGAATGCCGTCACCATGTGCGGCACCAATATGGCCATTCGCAAGGAGATGCTGTTGGAAGTCGGCGGCATGTGCGAGGAAAGCATTGCGGAAGATTTTGCTACCGGCATGTTTCTCCATGAGCACGGCTTCAAATCCGCCTATGTCGGGGAAGTCTTGGCCGAGGGATTGGCCCCGGAAGACTTCCTATCGTACTACAAGCAGCAGTTTCGCTGGGCCCGCGGCGGTCTCGATCTGATCTTCAAGTACAACGTGCTGTTTCGCAAGGGATTGACACTGACACAGCGCATCCAATACTTGGCTTCCGCCTCATTCTACGTGTCGGGATTGATCATTATCATGAACGCGCTGATTCCGGTGGTATTTTTCTTCACCGGCTTGGTACCGGTCGTGGTGGCTACCATGCTCTTGGCATTGATCTTCCTACCGTACATTTTCGTGACGCTGTACACGCTGCAGGGATCCACCAACTTCTCCTACACCTTCCGTTCCTTGGCATTTTCCATGAGCTCCTTCAGTATTCATTTGGAAGCATTATGGTCAGTGATTACCGGACATAAGCCAAAGTTTGAAATAACATCAAAAAAGAAATTGACCGGCAACTTCCTGTACTTGGTCAAAATACACATCGTTTACATCGTGCTGATCGCCGCCGGTCTGATCGTGGCCGTTCATCGCGAGGGTGTCAGTGCCTCCGTCATGGCTAATATGGCGTGGGCCTTGTTGAATACTGTCATATTCACCCAGTTCATTTATCTCGCATTACCGGAACAAACCCCTCAGCCGAAGGAAACAATTGAAGTTGCCGTATGAAAAAACCACCGGCATTTTTCTACAAATACAAAGTGACGTTGGCGCTGAGCGCGATGATCCTCTTTATTATCTCCTTGTCCGTGTTTATTTTTTCACGACAGAGCTTGCGGCTCGATGAAGCGCAAAGCTTGTGGCAAACCAGCCGCTCGCCCCTGAAGATATTCAACATCATCGCCCAAGACGTGCACGTGCCGCTCTATCACCTGATGCTGCATTTTTGGCAGGTCTTTCTCGGCAATGGCGTGGCGACCGGCCGGGCATTGTCCATGGTATTTTTTGTATTATCCATTCCGGCCATCTATTTTCTTGGCAAACTGGCTTACAATAAAAATGCCGGACTGTATGCGGCATTGTTGCTTTCCATTTCCCCGTTCATGAATTGGTACGGCAATGAGATCCGCATGTACAGTCTCTTCACTTTCGTCGTCATTTTGCATCAGTACTTTTTCCTCAAATTGTACAAGACGGCCGATGCGGAGCGTCGTGGCGGATATTGGTTCCTGTACGGTCTCGTGTCATTAGTCGGTATCTTCACGCACTATTTTTTCTGGTTCTCCCTTGTCAGTCAAGCGTTGTTCTATCTTTTTAACAAGGATTTGTTCCAGAAGGGGGATTTCAAAAAATTTCTCGCCGTCATTATGATTTTATTGCTTGCCATCAGTCCGTGGCTGTACTATGTGCTTCACTTGGGCACCATCAGCAACAGCTCGCCCCAGCTCGAAGCACCCACCACTGTTGACATCTTCAATACTTTTTCCCAATTCTTATTCGGCTTTCAGATAGATTACGTTAATACCATTCTAGTCTCGATGTGGCCGCTGCTGGTGCTGTTCGGCTTCTTTGGGTTGCAGAAAAGCAAAAAAAGACCGTCCAGCGAGACCATGTATTTCATCACGGCGCTGATCGTGCCGATGGCGCTGGCGTTTATTGTCAGCAGTATTTTCCGCCCGCTCTACCTCAGCCGGTACCTCATCCTGAGCTTGCCGCCGCTCTATCTCTGCATCATCGCCTTTCTCAATAATCTGCCGCCGAATTTCAAGCGATTCTTTGAAATCGTGCTGGTAGTGGTCATGGTGGGCATGCTGTTCATTGAAGCGTTCAGTGCATTTACACCGGTGAAGGAAAATTACCAGCAAGCCACGGACTATTTGACTGCCCACGCGACTGCCGATGATACTATTGTGGTGTCTGCGCCGTTCACTATTTATCCGGTGGAATATTACTACCATGGTTCCTCTACGCTGACCACTTTACCGATCTGGGATCGCTCCCACTATGGTCCGATACCACCCTTTGATGCGGCGACACTGCCGGCTCAAGTGGCAACCATCACCCAAAACCATCAGAATCTGTGGCTGCTGCTCAGTTACAACCAAGGGTATGAAGAACCGCTGCGTCTGTATTTCGACACTCATTATCAGCGATTGTTGGTGAAGAATTTCTCTCTCGACTTGAATTTATACGAATATAAATTGCGCTATTAAATATATGAATAAGTGGAAGGTACTGCTCATAACGGCCTTTTTGCTGTGCGCCCGCATAGCGGCAGTATCAGCGGCTACTTATTATATTGATCCTAAAGGAAATGATGGTAATACGGGTATCAGTGTTCATGCCCCATGGCAAACAGTGGACAAGGTGAATGCCACCGCATTTCAGCCGGGAGATCGTATCCTTTTTAAAAAAGGCGGCACATGGTACGGCGCCTTAATGCCAAATGTTTCCGGCACTGCTCGCAAGCCGATTTTCTTCGGCGCGTACGGCAGTGGAGCAAAACCTGTTATCAGCGGCTTCACCGCGTTGTCAGGGTGGACCTCGGTCGGTGGGGGAATTTGGCAAGCTCCTTGTGCGTATTGCGGATCAACCGTGAATATGGTGACGCTGAACAATATTGAGCAACAAATCGGGCGGTATCCCAATGCTGATGCGGTCAATGGCGGCTATCTTACCATTGCTTCACATAGTGTGAATTCCATTACCAGTCCCGCGCTGGCCGGTTCTTGGACCGGTGCTGACGTCGTGATACGCGACTATCGCTGGCAGTTGGATAAATATGCCATCACCGCACAATCAGGCACTACCGTTGCCCACGCTGTCTCCACCAGCCAGCCGACGGACGGATTCGGTTTTTTCATTCAAAACAGTCCGCAAACACTTGATCAGCTCGGCGAGTGGTATTTCAATCCGGTGACAAAAAATCTGGAAATGTATTTTGGCTCAGCCGACCCTTCTTCTTATGCAGCGAAAGTAAGCACCGTACCAGTGCTGGCCACTATTGCAAAAAACTACATCGTATTGAACGGGTTGTCATTTCAAGGATCGACCACGAGCGGTGTTGCGGTATCAAACAGCACCAATGTTTCCTTACAAAATATTGCCATCGGTTTTTCCGGCACCGACGGTATTGATCTTGATCAAGCGAATTATTTCACCTTGCAGCATTCCACCATTGATACTGCCAATAATAATGGTATCTTTTTCTCATTTGCGGGTGGATCGGGCAATGCTTCCATTAGCAATAACAGTATTACCACTATCGGCATGAAAGCGGGAATGGGCGGTAATGGCCCCGCCTCATTGATCGGTATCTATGTGGCCGAGGCTGTTGGAAATGATAATGAAATTATTTCACAAAATAGTATCCGTCACAGCGGCTATACCGGTATTTATTTTTCCGGCAATGGCGCGGTAGTGAAAAATAACACCGTGGCGAATTTTTGTTCGGTGACTGATGATGGGGCGGGTATTTATACGTGGAATGGCTTCACGCCGCCGTTGGTGCATTCCAACCGACAAATTACGGGGAATATCATTAGTGGAGGGAAGGGCGCTACCGCCGGTACGAATGATGCCGGCTATGTGCCGGTCAATGGTATTTATATGGATGATAATACTGATCACGTATCGATTATCGGCAACACGGTGACCGGTATGCCGAATGCGGGAGTCTTTTTACATAAGGCCATTGATATCACCGTGAAAGGGAATACGCTGGTTCGCAATGTCAAAGATGTGTATGCACAAGCTAATTGATGGTATAGTAGGGGTACAATATGAAATTAATCACGCTTAACACATGGGCTGGACGGGAAAAAGCGGCGTTTGACGCTTTTTTGAAGGAGCACATGGTGGAAACGGATATTTTTTGTTTCCAGGAAATTTTCAATAATTACGACGGGGCGACCGGCGACTACATCAATCACGATGAAGGCAATGGCAATATCCTGCAGGAAATCACTGATATTCTGGCTGACTTCGATCAGTACTTCTGTCCCATTGCCGAGAATGTTTTTGGCATTGCCATCTTTTTGAAAAAAGGCATCGGACTGATTGCCAGTGGTGAGCTGGTCATGTATGAAAATCCGGACTTTGATCCCCATGACAAAACCAGCGATCATACCCGCAAGATGCAATGGATGCACATCCAGCACGGACGCAAGGATGTCATGATCATGAATGTGCACGGCCACTGGGATGCCCGCGGCAGAGATGACACGCCGAACCGTTTGCAGCAATCGAAAATCCTCAACGACTTCATCGAATCCGTCGGGCTGACACCGAAAATAATGGTGGGGGATTTCAATCTCAATGCGCAGACCGAAAGCATCAAACTGCTGGAAAAGAATTTCACCAACCTCATCAGCAAGTACGGCGTCACCTCCACGCGCACGCCGCTCTATACCGGCGATGATCAGCATTCCGACTATGTGTTCGTATCACCGGAAGTATTAGTGGAGGATTTCAAGGTTATGCCGGATGTGGTCTCTGATCACGCGCCGCTGTATCTGCAATTTGATGTATTTTAAACTATGAAGCAATGGCCGTGGGTGATACTAATACTGTTCGTTCAAGAAACCGTTACATTGAACGGACTGCTGGTAAAAACCCATCAATGGGATTATTCGATATGGATCATCACCCTGTTATTCATCATCGCCACTACGGTTGATATTATTATCGGCTATGCAATCGGACGTTATGCCAAAAAAAGGTTCAATAATGGCAAGGTAAAAGCATTTGCGGTGAAATGGTCGCTGCGGCTTACCGCCTACATGGGCAAGCACCAACGGAAGATTTATCTGGTGCTATTGGGCTATTTCAGCTTTCCGTACCTCAATGCCTTCATCACCGCCTGGCTCGACATCTCATTTGCGGAAAGTTTTTTCTACCTGTTTGTCGGCAACATGATTTTCTATATTACCAGCTGGTTACTCGTGCTCGGTATCACCTCTATCGTGCCCAATCCTTTTATTGCCTTCATAGCGGTTATTCTGGTTACTATCCTTGTAACAATTGCTGCTCGCATATGGCGGGCACGAAAAATTTAAATGTTCCACGCGTACATCTTGCAGTGCAATGATGGCACGTACTATGTTGGTTCCACCAACAATATGGAGCGCCGGCTTTATCAGCATAATAATTCGAAAGCCGGCGCGCACTACACCAAAATCCGCCGCCCCGTAACCCTCGTCTACAGCGAATCATTTCCTACTTACGCCGAAGTTCGTCGCCGTGAAGGGGAATTGAAACGCCTAACTCGCCCCCAAAAAGAATCATTGGTAAATAAATGGGGACAGGCCCCTTTTTAGAATATCTTTATTTCTTTCTAGGTCGCCCTCGCGGTCTTTTTCCCTCTGACCCAATAGAAACACTTTTTGTAATAGAGAATCTAATGTCTTTTAAAATATTTTCATCATCGGTTTTATTTAAAACATTCAAATAATCTTTGGGCACATCAATAGGCCATTCTGAAAGCATTTTCTTTTGCTTTTCATTTCCGTATTTTCTTATCCACGCACTACACCATCTCCATTCTTCCGCTCTTTTAACTAATTTTGCACGAACTGCATTTCGTTCAACATATAACAATACTTGCAGTAAGTGGTTTCCATTTTGAATAGGAAATGATTTGTACCGGCCTTGAAATAGATGACCGCTTCCCATGGTGGCATGTCGAGTATGCCAATGTTGGGTAAAAGCACCGCTTAACCAGTGCATGAATTTTGAAACCTCAGCAGGTTTTTCAGAATAAAGCACTAAATGGAAATGATTGGGCATATTGGTATATGCATATAGTTTTATGGAAAAACGACTCAGGGCTTTCATTAATAAATTCTCAAAAAGCTCATAATCTGAGTCACTTTCAAATATTTTAAGCCGCGCATTTGCTCGATTAATTACATGATAGATTCGATTACCAGTATCATTTCTTGGTTGTCTTGGCATTTCTCTATCATTACATATGACCGTTAAAGAAAAACTAAAAAGGGGCCTGTCCCCATTTATTTTGCTATCTGTAAAGAGGGGCGTATACTGAATGTATGACATTTAAAAGAATGGTATTTTATATCGTATTATTGGTATTGGTGCTCATCGTAGGGTACAGCTTTGTGCATAAAGGGTCGACTCCGATTCCGGCAGCGATTCCACCGGTTACTCAGCCCGTGACTGCCACCGCATTGTTTACCTGTGATAGCGGCAGTACTATCACCGCAAGCTTTTCTGATGGTAGTGTAAATCTGACTCTTTCTGACGGGCGTCACCTTACATTGCCTCAAATTATTGCCGCGGATGGCGCACAGTACCAGCAAGGGACCATATTATTTATTAATAAAGGCGACCAAGCATTTTTGAAAGAGGGTACTGCCACCACCTATAATAATTGTCTGACCGGCACCGCCGGTACTGCTACTAACGGTTTGAAATCCTTCACCGATCAGGGCAAGACATTTACCTTTACGTACCCTCAAGCTTTCAGCTTGGCGGGCGGCGGCATTGGCTACACACAAGATTGGAAAGCCAATAGTGATGGCACATTGGGACTTGTTTTAGCCACCGTGAATGTACCGCAAAGTTATCAGCCGAAAACAAATTTCGGTGATGCCAAGTTCACCGTCGGTACTTCCAGTGATCCCAAGGCCGTTACAAATTGTTTGAACGATATCAGCGGTAACGGCGTAACTAAATCCGCTACTACCATTAATGGCGTACCGTATACCACCTTTGTCTCCACTGATGCGGGTGCGGGCAATCGATATGAAACCACCAGTTATCGTACGGTGCGTAACGGTCAGTGTTATGCCATTGAATACACTATTCACTATGTCGTATTGGCAAATTTTGACCCAAGCATGGGGGTCAGTGCTTATAATTCGGTACAGGTTCATAATGATCTCAACAGTATCATGCAGGGTTTCAAATTTCTCCCTCAGTAATTTCCGACATAATGGATTATACTGAGTGAATGGAACAATCAGACGAGCAGCTTATCGATGCCTACCGAAAAGGGAATGAAGCCGCACTCGTCATATTGATCGAGCGGCATTTTGCCGGCATTTATAGCTATGTCTATCGGTTTGTACACAATACCAGCGCAGCTGAAGATATTGTTCAAGAAACCTTCATTAAGGTTTGGCGTCAGTTGGGTCGTTTCAAAGGAGGCTCCGGTCTTCGCCCGTGGCTCTTTCGAATTGCGCGCAATACCGCCATTGACCACCTTCGTAAAAAGAAAAATATTCCCTTCTCTTATTTCAGTGAAGAAGGAGAAGCCGATGCGGTTTTTGAGGATGAGAGTATTGATATTATAGAAATAGCTATTGCCCGAGAGCGGAAGGAAAATCTCAATACGGCCATTGAACAGTTACCGGTTGTGTACCGTGAAATTTTGATATTGCGTGCCGAAGATGATCTGACATTTGAAGAAATTTCCGGCGTCACAGGCAAGCCCCTCAATACAGTGAAAAGCCTCTATCGGCGAGGTATTGCCTTATTACAAAAGGCTATTGCCACGACCGGCAGTAATGCACCAAAAAACCCCCGCCTTTCGTAGTATGTATATGGATAAAAAACCTGTTCTTGCCATCATTCCCATCACTCCTGATCCGCGGATACTCGAGCGTCTTTTTGCGGCGTTGAATAAGAGAAAGCAGGCTGAGCGATTATGGCGCGTACGGCTTTTTGCGATGTCGGCATTCGTGTCGGTAGCCGCATTGATACCGGTCGCGATCAGCTTAATGAAGGCATTTGCCGCTTCCAATTTTGACGCGTATATGTCCCTCGTATTCAGCGATAGGAGCGTTATCATATCTTCATGGAAGGAAATTACGGCATCTTTAGCCGAATCATTGCCGGCGCTCACGTTAGCGGCCGCATTGGTGTTGATTGCCGCCTTTCTGTGGTCGCTTCGCAGTATGGTACGATTTTCCGCTACCCGTATCGTAGTATTTAGTAGAGCGGTATAATACCTTATATGAAAACCTCTGATTTTTTTCAATCGCATACGTTTAAAATAGTACTGATCAGTATTGTCGGACTCGTGTTACTCTTGGCTGGTTTTTCAATTGGTGAACACATCGGCTTTCGCAAGGCCTCATTTGCATTTCACGGAGGAGTCATGCAGGCGGAAAATTTCTCGGATGCACATGGAACGGTCGGCAAGGTGTTGACGGTAACATTACCCGCCGTTACCATTGCTGATCGTGATGGTACGGAAAAAACCATCTTGATTGGTCCACAAACCATCATTCGACGGATGCGGGATACCTTGGCATCTACTGACATACAAGCAGGGGATTATATCGTGGCCATCGGTGATCCTAATGCGCAGTCGCAAATTGCCGCACGATTCATTCGGGAATTGCCCCCACCTTCTGTTTCCACTGCTCCACAAGCGTCCCAATAATGCTATACTGAAAATATGAATATGGTATCCCACGCAGACACGTTTTTCGTTGTTGCCACCATCGGTTTTGGTATCGTGTTTATTCTCTTGGCGGTTGCCTTGATGTACATCATCGGATTTTTTCATAGCGTCTTGCACATTACCAAGAAAATCGAGCAAGATGTTGACAATATCAGCGACACCACCAAGGGGTTTATTCTCAAGCTGGTGAACAGCAAGGTATTTTCATGGATGTTCGGTATAGCCAAAAAACGGAAAAAGCTGGATCATTAGCCTGTGGTATACTGAATTAATAGCAGTAACGTAAGAAATACAATCATGATGAAAAAACAAACAAAGAAAGATGACGGAATGTCAGCGGGAACAATAGCGGCTGTGGGAGCAGGAGTCATCGCCGTAGCGGCAGCCTCATATTTCTTCTTCGGACCGGAAGGGAAGAAAAATCGTCACGCCATGAAGGGCTGGATGGTGAAAATGAAGGGAGAAGTCATTGAAAAAATGGAAGATGCGAAAGATATGACAGAAGCTGCCTATGAAAAAATCGTTGATGCAGTCGCGGTAAAATACGCCAAAGCCGGTAAGATCAGTGAGGCGGAAATCAAACTCTTCGCCAATCTATTGAAACAACAATGGAAAGGGATCGTGAAATCCCATCACAAGATGGCCGCAGTGAAAACCGCGAGCAAAAAAGTAGCAAAGACCGTCAAAAAAGAAGTGAAGAAAGTTGCAAAGCCGGCTGCCCAGAAAAAAAAGCCCGCAACGAAAAAGGCAGCCAAAAAATCAGCTAAATAATCACGAGTTACCCTATGTTGATCGATATTGCAATCCTACTTGTTATCCTTTGGTTTCTTGGCCTTATTGGCGTGTACGCGCTGGGCTACTACATTCATATTCTCCTTATTGTGGCGATAATCCTTATCATCATTCGCGCTATTCGAGGAGACAATCCGCTCTAGAAAATGACCAATGCGCAACAAAAGCGTTTTATTGAAACCGTACGACAGTATTACCGTACTCATGGCCGTCATGACTTGCCGTGGCGTTTGACTATCGACCCGTATAAGATCATCGTGTCGGAAGTGATGCTCCAGCAAACACAGGCCGGCAGAGTAGTCGGGAAATACAAGGAATTTTTAAAAGCATTTCCAACGGCGCGCTCGCTTGCGAGCGCGCCCTTGCAGCAGGTGCTCTTGCACTGGAGCGGCTTGGGTTACAATCGCCGAGCACGATTTCTGCAACAGATGGCCCAAACGGTCATGCAAGAATACAACGGAGTCTTTCCAAAAACCTTCAATGAACTTATAACCTTGCCCGGCATCGGTGCGTATACTGCCGGTGCTGTTATGGCATTTGCATATAACAGCCCCGTAGCGGTAATTGAAACAAATATCCGCACGGTGTATCTGCACCACTTTTTTCCGGATGCAAAAGAGACCGTACATGATAATGAGCTGTTGGCACTCATTGCAACCACCTTGGATCAAAAAAATCCCCGAGCATGGTACTGGGCCTTAATGGATTACGGATCATATTTGAAAAGTATCGGTGTACGTATTCATCGCAATAGTGCGCAGTATAAAAAACAGAGTACATTTGCCGGCTCGTTACGCCAAGTGCGGGGCAGTATTGTGAAAGTACTGACTACTCAATCCGCCACGATTGGGCAATTGCAAAAAATAACCGGTTTTGAAAAAGAGCGGATTCTGGAGGCAGCCCGGACTTTATTGAAAGAGGGGCTTATTATCAAAAAGGGTAGTCAGCTAGGAATTTCCTAGGAGAATAAGTACAATAGTGCTATGAAATATCGTTTAGCCCGTTACATTATCCGCATGGTAGTGATAGGGGTCCTTTCCGCCTTGCTGGTGATAGGCGTGGCTGCAGCCGCCGCATGGCACTACCGCGCCCGTATTGCCCGCGTATTACTGGCCACGGTGCCGATAGTGAAAACTCCCACCATACCACTGGCGCCGGTACTATCTCCACTACCGACAGCCGCCATCGCCCCAACTCCTGTTATTGCTCCACCAGCCACGGTTGCCTCAGCCGTAGCAAAAGTAAATAAAAGCGTTGTCTCCATAGAAGTCGCTCAGCCGGTACTGAATTATATTGTGCAAGCTGATGGCAGTATCGCGCAAAGCGGCAGCATGCAAACTATCGGCGGGGGAACCGGATTCTTTGTTTCTCGCAGCGGATTAATTTTAACCAATCGGCATGTGGTGGATTTTGATGGAGCAACCTTTACAGCTGTTACCGCCGGCGGTAAACGCTACGCCGCTACTATAGTGGCGAAAGATTCTACCCTTGATATTGCATTACTGAAGGTAACAAGCGGCACTTCATTTCCTCCTGTCACGTTGGGTAATTCCGATAGTCTGCAGTTGGGGCAAAGTGTCGTGGCGATCGGCTACGCCTTGGGACAATTGAATAATTCGATTTCCGCCGGAATCGTATCGGGGCTTTCTCGCAATATTACTGCCGGTGATGCCCTGAATGGATCCACGGAAGATTTGAGTAAACTTATTCAAACCGATGCGGCGATTAATCCGGGGAATTCCGGCGGTCCGTTGCTGACATTGGACGGCAATGTCGTCGGAGTAAACGTGGCGACTGCCGCTGGCTCCCAAAGCATCGGCTTTGCATTGCCGATCAATGAAGTAAAATCCTTTGTCGCTGCCAATAATTAGGAAAAATTTATAATAACTTCAGATATTCTTTAGTGGTCCTCCTATACAATAGGCGGACATGGAAATCGTTTCAGCGAACAAAGAAGATAAAAAGGTTAATATTGCGTACATAGATGCCGCGAACCTCGATCAAGCTCTCAGAAGTTTAGGATGGAAACTTGACTATAAAAGATTTCGAATTTGGCTTAAGGAAAAATATAAAGTCGAACGGGCATATATTTTCATAGGACGGATTAAAAAATACAAAAATTTATATGCCTATTTTGAAGAAAGTAATTTTTTTCTTGTATATAAAGAAGTGTTGTATCAAAAAGGGAAAACAAAAGGGAATTGCGATTCCGATTTATTGATGTATGTAGTGAAAGATTTTTATGAAGGAGACCTTAATAGGGCAGTACTTGTAGCTAGTGATGGGGACTATGCACCTTTAGTAAGGTTTCTAAAAGAAAGAAACCAGATTGAAGTGGTACTTTCTCCTGCTCCCGCAAAACGTTGCTCCGTGCTTTTAAAAAGAACAAATGCACCCATTGCATATTTGAACAATCAACGATCATTATTAGAACTCGCAATAGAGACCTTTAATGAAAAAGCCCCCGATACAGACGAAACTGTATAAGGGTCTTTTCCGTGGTGAATATGTACTTGTCTTCAGCTTTAAGGATTTCTCCTGTGGCCGACCAAGTCTTTCGACCCAAGCACGAGTTGATCGTATCATATCCATAATTATGTTGTCAACGAATATCCACCAATCGAAGACTATATATGGCGCCAAAACACAACAGTGTGGCCAAAATTATAAAGAGCGTGGTATAAGAAGTGGTAGTGATAATATACCAGCCGGTAAGGGGGCCGATGATATAGGCCAGCGGGTTCATCATACGATAGACACTTACAATCCCTTCATCGCGATCAGTAATTTGTTTGAAAAAATACGTTTCGGCGAGGACTTCCACCATGCAAATACCCACACGAGTGGTAAACAAGACCGCGGTGTAGATGATGAATGAATGCGTGTGCAGTAATGCAAATGCGAGCGTGCTGATCATCGCAATAGTGAATCCGACAAAGAGTAATTTCTTTTCGCCGATGGTGTCAGCCCATCGGCCGACAGGGTATTGCAACAGCACGAATGCTACGAGCATGATGGAAAACATCAGGCCGATTTGCCCCCAACTGAAATGCAGCACCATTGATAAATACAAGGGAGTAAAGAGCGTCATCCAGACGTAAAAAAATTGCAAAAGAAAATTGATAGCCGCCACCCGTCGCAATGACGGGCTATGGCGCATAGCGTTCCATGCCGCGGGAATAGTCGCGGAAACATAGGGGCGATCCACGAAGGATCGTTGACTGTAGAGAATGCAGGCGGCTGCTATCGACAATAAGGAAGCGGCTACGATGTACACGCTATGGAAGCCGCTGCGTTCCACCACCCATCCGGCGATGACCGGCATCAGTGCAATGGCGCCATTATTGATGGTGAGGTAGCTGCCACGCGTATGACCCACCGTAGCGGCCTGAGAATAGTGCGCCACGAACAAGTCATTGCAATACCAGACAGTACCGGTGAGCGCGAGGTATAAGATGAATACCCCGATAAATGTTGCAGCTATAACCGTAGTACCCAAGATGGCTAATGTAATAGCCAAGAGTATGAAGATGGAGGCCGCTGTTTTTACCAATCCTATTCCCTGTACAATATGAGGCAAGACGAAGAGCAGCAGGATTGATCCGGCTGCCCCCAGTACAAACACGATACTGGTGTATTTGGCATCAATAAACGCGCTCAAGACGGTCGTGTTGATATACATCACGATCGACAGGTGTGCGAAGAAGAGAAATGAGGTGAAGAAGATCGGGCGTAATGCGCTCATGCATTACATGATACTACATTGAGAGAATGACAGGAATGACCAATGGCCGCTTGGCGGTGTGCTGGTAGAGGTATTTCGATACGATATCCGCCACGGTATTTTTAACCTGATCAAAGTTCACGGGATTTTGACCCTTGGTTTCCTGTTCGATCGTACGCTTGATCAGTACGCGCGCATGACGCAGCAAGTCCTGATTTTCTTTCAAGTAGACGAAGCCGCGCGAAATGATATCCGGAGATTTTTTCAATAATCCGGTCTTGCTATCGAGCAATGCCACCACCACGAACATACCATCCTCGGCCAGCATCTGGCGATCACGAATGACCACGCTCTGCTCGTCACCGACTGAGAACCCGTCCACCATCATTGGTGTAGCCGGAGCTTTTTCCCTGCGCATGGTGATCTTTTCACCATCGGCGGAAATTTCGATGATGGAACCGTTGTCAGGAACGATGATATTTGATTCAGGTACGCCAAGCTCCATGGCAAGATCCTTGTGCTGTTGCAGGCGATAGTGGTTGCCGTGAATAGGAATGAAGAACTTCTCACGAATTTTTCGGTGCAGCCACTTGATGTCTTCCTTGTTGCCGTGACCGGTGGCGTGCACGTACTCTTCACCCGGCGTGCGGTAGGTGATGACACGGGTGCCTTGGCGGGAAAGCCCGTCTTTCATTTTCTCCACTTGGCGTTCATTGCCCGGCACGATTGAGGAAGAAAGAATAACCGTATCGCCCTTTTTAAGCGCGAATTTCTTGTCGGTCTTGTTGGCAGCACGCATCAACCCTGAAAATTCCTCGCCCTGTCCTCCTGTCGTGAGAACGATGACTTTGTGCGGGGGGTACTTGTCGATATTATCCATCGGTTGGATGGTATCTTTCTGCGGTTTCAGCAATCCTGCCTCCATGGCAATATCAATATTATTTCTCATGGAGCGGCCGTTGATGAAGATGTGCTTGCCGAGCATTTCGGCGATCTCAATGATCTTGATCAGACGGGTAATGGTGGAGGAGAAGGCGGCAACGATGATACGATGACCGCTTTCACGTCGCAGGATGTTTTCCAGACCGATATGTACTTTTGATTCGGACAGAGAAAACCCCTCGTTCTCAATGTTGGTGGAGTCGGTGAAGAGTAACAATGTTTTCATGGTATCGAAAATCTTGTACGCATCTTCTTCTTCTTGGCTGACCACGCCGTCAACCTGATCCAGCTTGTAGTCGCCAGGGTTCACGATATTGCCGTGAGGAGTTTCAATGATAATACCCATTGAGTCGGGGATAGTGTGCGTGACACCCCAGAATTTTACACGCAGAGCGCCCATGGTAATGGTCTCGTTATTTTCAACAATGATCGTGTTCATCGGTGGCAGGTGAGGAAATTCACTGTGACGTTTTTTCAGCATCAGCACTGTCAGGTTGCGGGAATAGACCGGCGGGTTGCCGATACGTGAAAGCACCAACGGTACTCCGCCGATGTGGTCCAAGTGACCGTGCGTGATGATCATGGCGCGGATCTTGTCCTTGCGTTCCTCGAGATAACGCGTGTTGGGGATGACATAGTCGATACCCGGCGTCGTCTCATTGGCAAACGACATGCCGGCATCGATGACAATGATGTCATCACCGATTTCGATAGCGGTCATGTTCTTGCCGATTTCTTCCACGCCACCCAACGGAATGACGCGAATAATACCCGCTTCCGGATTGGGAATATGGGCGGTCTTTCGCTCCGCTACTTCTGTCGTACTGGTGCCATTGGCATCAGCCTTGGGCCACGCCGGACGGCGCTGACGATCATGCGGACGGCGATTGCCACCGAAGGAACGCTTCGGTTTCGCTGTCGTAGCAGCGCCGGCTTGTCCTGATGGGGTAGTCGGACGCGGTCTGTTAAATTGTCTTTTTTCTTGTGAATTTGTTTGTTCCATATGTGTTAGTTAAATATTATTTTTATTGTTGTTTTATAAACCATTTCCAGAGCTTGTCGGTATTGGTGTACCAATGCTGTACATCTTCGTATTCAATGGCGGGAGACTGGAAGGTGCTGGGGGGAATAAGGTGAGTACGGGTATCAAAAACGTACGGGATGCATTCATCATAGAGTGTAATGACGGGCGTATATTGCTGAGGAATGATTTCGTCATTACTGCGGGCAAGGAACAGGGGAAAATTTCCCGCGGTAATGTTTTTTTGAAATGTTCCGGGATCGAATGCATGCACTGCAATCGTGACACCGTGCTCTGCCAGTTGTGTCGCCAGTGTTTGCGCTGCGCGTAGCATATCGGGATTATTTTCCACCGCTAATGAAAATCCCTTGGGAGCTCCTGTTGAGGGAGCAAGACTATCCGATGGTATTCCTGCCGGAATGCCGTAACCGTTTTGTACTGTAGCAATTATAGCATTTTTGTCAATAAAACGGTTGATTGTTGCAACGGTCGTCAGGCTTGATAGGGCCGTATCCGCAGAGGAACGATATATGGCAATCATTT
Organism: Candidatus Nomurabacteria bacterium; assembly: GCA_028286485.1. GTDB lineage: Bacteria > Patescibacteriota > Minisyncoccia > Phycocordibacterales > UBA9973 > UBA4124. The sequence goes on along the minus strand of JAQBRM010000027.1, from coordinate 47,609 downwards.
GAGGAGTCATCACCATGCTGGCAGTAAGGCCCGATGCCAACGGTTGAGCAGCGACCGTACTCGGTGTCAGGTCGTATGAAAAATTCACATCGCCGTTATTCACTGCATCGAGTAATGCGATTTGATTGGCAAAACTTTTAATGGTCAGGCCATCCAGTAATGTTTTGCCGAGAGGAAAATATTTGTTGCGTACCAATACTACCGCAGCGGGAATGTCATTTTGATATTGCACTGTCGATACTTTCATTACACCAGCGCCGACGGGTTGAAGGTTTTGTACGGCAGTAGGGAATGATTCGTCAGTCACCGTACCCCAAATATGTTTTGGCAAGATGCCGAAGGTAAGATGGGACAGGAAAGAAGTATCGGCAGCAGGCAGGGTAAAAACAACAGTGTTGGCGTCGGGGGTTTCCACCGCAATGGTTTGCCAATAGCCGCTGGCAGTGCTGATAGTATTGTCCTGTAATTTCGTGACGGTAAATGCCACATCATCACTGGTCAGTGGTTTGCCATCATCAAACATCAGGCTAGGAAGAAGGGTGATTGTATACGTTCTTCCATCCGGCGAAACAGCATAGTCTTTGACCAATGAATTGCTCACATTGCCATTCTCATCCGTTTTCATGAGGCTGCCATAGATGAGCGCCACTAATCCTTGATCGGTCGGTGTAGTTGCCAATATCGGATTGATAAAATGGGGAGCGCCGATGACACCCTCGGTCAGGCTGCCGCCGCGAGCGGGCACCGTTACTAAAATTTTATTATTGAGCGTAATAAGCAATGCGAAGACGGTTGCACACAAGGCAAAAAAGATTCCGTAGACAATCGCTACAAAAGGGGTGACTGGTCCGCCCAACAATGAACGAACTGTTTTGAGAGAAGGAAATTTTTTTGTGGTGAGAAAAGAGAAGAAAGACTCCATAATATGAGCCTCACCCGTATATATGGACTACTTCGTTACCGCAATAACCCAGATAGAGAGCACAGCAAATGCGATTGCCACAATAATCGTCAGAACAAACAAAAAGCGCTCGACGCCTCGTCGGGTTTGAAAGAATGACATGGTGTCACCGAAATTACTTGCCGTATCGCCGCTTGTGCGTTGAAGCAAGACAAGGACGATCAGGACGATTGCGGAGACTAATTGAAGACTGTGTAGCGTTGCTGCCATAGGTGAAACGTGTCTACTATAGCAGAAAAAGCTATTTTCCGCAATCACGCGCATTCATTGACTAATACTGTCAGTATGGCATCATATATACAAACCCTAGTTTTATGAAAATAATATTGATTAGCTGTCTGGCTGTACTAATTTCCTTTTGCTTGGTAATTCTGTATAAATACCTAAAAGGTACACCTCAAGGCCCCTCCTATGGAGGATGACAACGCGCAGTAAAAACCCGGATTGATGAATCAATCCGGGTTTTTTGATAGTTGACAAAAAGAGTGATAGGTGTTATGATATGAACAGATTGATTAGTTTAATCATTCTTTAAACCGCTTGGGGTTGGCTGGAAATTGTTCCAACCAACCCGCGAAATCAACTAGTCCTACGGGACAAACCACACACATATAGAGCCAATTGATGAATATCGATTGGCTTATTTTTTTTGCAAAATTATTTTTTCGTTCCTGAAAGGGAATCCAATAATTGTTTTGCTTTGTCGGTAGTGTCTAGTGAAGGTGTGCCATCTTTGGCGAGTGTAATGGAAGTGAAGCCGGTGGATTGCGGAATATTGTTTTCAAATGTTGCGGTGAAGATGCCGCCGAGACCTAAGTTGCCGGTCGTAACGAGGTGGCCTGGGCCGCTGACGAAGTTGCCAAGCGAGTATGCAATAGGCTTGCTGTTATACCACTCCACTTTGCGTAATACTTTCGGACCGTCACCCAAGACCAAGTCAGCGCCGGCATTGATGGCAGTATAGGCCACTCCTTGTACATTGCCGCGGTTATCACCATTTTGATATTCGATCGTATTGGGCACCGCTGTGGTACTGTTTTCAGCACCTTGGAATACTACAATAACAATATCATTTTCTTTTTTTAATTGTGCAACAGTCGTCGCAATATAGTGATAGTCGCTAATAGTGTGATCCGGTGCATTGCTTGATAGACCCATGATACCGATCCTTATCCCATTGATAGTGATACTGGCTGTGGGTTTATCAGGAGCAATGTAGGGCAAACCGATCCGATCAAGTTCCGCTTCGGTATTTTTCAATCCTGTTGGACCGTAATCCAGCGAATGATTGTTGACGAGTGTAATGAAATCAAATCCGGCGGCTTTCAATGTATCCGCAAATGATGGATCACCTTGAAAGGGGCGAGTGCTGTGACCCAATGTGCCGTCCAAATTTCCGATCATCAGATCAGGTTGTTCAAGTGTCGGACTGACATTGTTCAGGGCAGTAAGGTTATAGCCAATGTCACTTGAAGGCACCATGTTGCCGGTCCAACCGACGGTCAATGTTTTGACTGGCGGGGTAGCAGGCGACTCCGCTGTAATGCCCGCGTCGTTAATAGACAGCAGGGAAAAATGCCACACCATCAGTGCCGCAATCACACACAGTACTATTAAGAGTATTTTTTTCATCATACCAATACGTAGTCAATCAATCGCTTGTTGATGTCGGTGGCAGTTACTTTCATGCGCACGCGATCACCAATACGAAACTCCTTTTTAGTACTTTTGCCGACAATAGTCAATGTTTTCTCATTGTACTCATAGTAGTCATGGCCGATATCGCGCATGCGTACCATGCCTTCACAACGAGTCTCTTTGTCCTCAACGAACATGCCGTTTCGGGAAATACCGGTCACGATGCCATCAAATGTCTGGCCGATACGGGTGCTCATGTACTCCACCTGTTTGTATTTGATACTTGCGCGCTCTGCATCAGCCGCTTCTTTCTCGCGCTGTGATGAATGGGCGGAAATCTCATCGTAGTAATGCCACATTTCCTTGGGAATGGTCTTGTGCTGCAAGTATTCAAACAGCAGGCGATGCACGACGAGGTCAGGGTAGCGACGGATAGGGGAAGTGAAGTGCGTGTAATATTTAAATGCCAAACCGTAGTGCCCGATATTTTTCGTGGAATAAATGGCTTTGGCCATGGAGCGTACAATGGCCGTCTGAACGGTTTCGCTTTCCGGCTTGCCTTCGAGCGACAGTACCAAGTCATTCAGTTCCTTGGAAGGAATGACGCCGTGTTCATTCACGGTCACCACATGCCCAATGCGTTTCAAAAAGAGTTGCAGATTTTCCACCCGTTCCGGATCAGGATGATCATGGACGCGGAAGACGAAGACTTCCTCGGCGTGTTTGTCGCTAGTGGCAATATGTTCAGCTACTTTTCTATTGGCGAGAAGCATCAACTCCTCAATCATGTGATGCGTCGGTCCGCGCAGCTTCTTGTAGACACTGATCGGTACGCCCTTGTCATCAAGCTTGAATTTCACTTCTTCCGTTTCCAAGGAAATAGCTCCTTCCTCAAAGCGTTTTTTCTCCAAGACTTTTGAAATAGCCAGTGCCGCTTCCAGCTCTTTCAGATATGGTCCGGGTTTGGTATCGAGTACGGCCTGCGCGCTTTCATAGCTGAAACGCTGATGGGAATAGATAACGGTTTTGCCGTACCATTCGTCGATAATTTCCATGCTTGGAGTGAAGGTGAATACGGCAGAGAATGTCAGGCGATCGACGTTGGGGTTCAAACTACACAGATCGTTGGATAGTACTTCCGGCAGCATGGGAATGGTGCGGTCCACCAGATAGACGGAGGTCGCACGAGTCGACGCTTCAGTATCAATGGCCATGCCGGGCTGTACATAGTGCGATACATCGGCGATGTGAATGCCGACTTCGGTGTTGCCGTTTTCCAAAAAGTTCACAGAGATGGCATCATCGAAATCCTTGGCATCTTCAGGGTCGATGGTGAAGGTGACGATCGGTCGGAAGTCGCGACGATTGGCTTTTTCTTCATCAGTAATGCCGTGCGCGCTGATGTCCTCCGCTTCCTTGATCACGGCTGGCGGGTAGCTGTCATCGAAGCCTTTTTCCAATGCCAAAGAAAGCATTTCGGCATTGTTCTCCAACGGCTTGCCGAGCACACGGACGATTTCTCCCTTTGGTTCCGCCATCGGATCGTTCCATTCGTGGATGCGACAGAAGACTTTGTCACCTTGTACGGCACCATTCAGTTTGTCATCGGGAATGACGATGGAGGTGTACATGCGACCGTCATTGGTCATGATGCAATGCGCACCATGTTCGAAGCCGAGCGTGCCGCTGTACCCGACTTTGGCCCGTCGGATGATGTCGGTCACCTTGCCTTGGGGGTTTTCAGCCGGTGGCAGGGCAGTGACTTCGGCGGTCACGGTATCGCCATGAAAGGCTTTGTTTAAAGCCTCGCGCGGGATTTCAATGGAAATATTGAGGTCCCGCACTTTCACATAACCAATGCCTTTGGTGGAAATATTGATTTGTCCTTCGAATGTCGAGCCGATGTTCAGCTCGGGAATAGGGGTATCCATGTAGTAGACACTGTAGCATGACTGGCCCGAACCGTGAAGGAATACATTGACATTATTCGTGTTTTTGGTATAGTTTTGAAAATTAAAAAAGATGAATAATAAAGACATTCCTGCTTTAGAGGTCCAGTACATCCTTTGCATTGTAAAAGAGATGTTTACGAAGAGTAATTTCCTTGAATACAAACCCGATGCTGAAAAACCATTTTTTGTATTAAGAATGTTGTTTGTGTGTAAAAACAAGAAACAAAAATACCTTAATATGGAGAATGAGCCGGTAGTGGGGGAAATTGATCAAGCGTATCTTCAAAAACATGGAGCTGAAAAATGCCGTAACCTGCTCATTGAGCACGGCTTTATGCAAATTGATACTGAGGATGCGGAAAAAATTAACAGCATTTACATGCCTGAAAATTTAGTTGTGGAATCGGAGTAAAAGTCCTCTAAAGGCTAGTTTTATTTAAAGTGTCAAAACCGCAAGGTTTTGACACTTTTTCTTTTGTCTGCTACGATGAGCGCTACATGTTAAAGATTCGATTACAGCGCATCGGGCGCAAAAATGAACCAGCCTTCCGTCTCGTAGTGACGGACTCTAAAAACGGCCCACAAAGCGGCAAGTTCTTGGAAATTCTCGGTTCCTATACCGTGAAGAGCAATACCGTCGTACTGAAGCGCGAGCGCATTACTCACTGGATTTCCAATGGAGCACAGGTTTCCGATACCGCGCACAATATGCTGGTAAAGGAAGGATTGGTTGAAGGACGGGCCAAGAACGTCCTCTCCCGTAAATCTCCGACTGTTGCACGAAAAGAGCTGAAAAAGAAGTAGACCTTATTGAATTTAAAAAACCTCTCGAGAGGTTTTTTGTTTATTTACTAATTCTTTATTTCGCATATACTATATATATGCCGTCTGAGACGGATTAGCAGTAATACAAGCCTCTACCTATGTCTGACAAAGAATTTCTCGAAATGCTCATAAAAGCCCTTGTTGATAACCCAAATGACGTTCGCATCGACCGCACGGTCGATGAAATGGGCGTGCTTCTTACCCTTTCCATAAACCAAGCCGATATGGGCAAAATTATCGGCCGCTCCGGTAATACCGCCAAAGCCATCCGCACCCTCCTCCGCGTTGTCGGCATGAAAAACAATGCCCGCGTCAACCTTAAAATCAATGAACCGGCTGGCTACGAAAAACAGCCCGATGTCGCCAACCTTGATGACGCCATGGCCGACTTGAAAGACCTGTAATGAAATTCCATTTCCTGACAATATTCCCCGACATGATCGAAAGTTATCTGGGAGAAGCAATACTGAAAAGAGCCAGTTTAAAAGGAGCTATTTCTTTTGATGTGAAGAATATTCGCGACTACAGCTTGGACAAGCACAAAAAAGTGGATGAACGACCCTACGGCGGCGGTCCAGGCATGGTCATGACACCCGAGCCGATCCTGCGCACCTACTCCAAACTGAAACTTAGAAGCTCAGCTTCTAAGTCGGAAGTAAAAGTGGTGATGCTGTCACCGTCAGGCAAACTGTTTACCAATGCCATGGCGGCAAAAATGGCCAAGCAGTACAGCGATATTGTCTTTATTTGCGGACGGTATGAAGGAGTGGATGACCGGGTGCGCAAGATTTTGAAAGCGGACGAAATCTCCGTAGGAGATTTCGTCCTGACTGGTGGGGAACTGCCCGCATTGATCATGACCGACGCTATCTGCCGCCAAATCCCCGGCGTGCTGGGTGATCATGCCTCTGTGGAAGAAAACCGCACTGCCAGCCCTCGCGTCTTCACCCGTCCTGAAATTCTGGAATTTCCAAAAACAACGAAAACTATAAAAGGCAAAAAACACAAAGTTCCTCCTGTCCTTATCTCCGGTGACCACAAGAAAATCGAGGAATGGCGTAAAACACAGCAAAAAAGTAAAAAAATCTAGTTGCGTTTTTCTTTCGTTTTGATAGTATATTTATATAGCTTGACGACAGAAATGGCTTGCTGCGGACCTTCGAAAGAGGGTACTCATGAGCGAACCGCCAACGCTCCTTGCTATAAATAAAAATACCACCGAAAGGGGGTATTTTTATTTTCTTCTAAAATGCATTGATATTATTTCTAGCCTGTTTTCTTTAATTTCCAGCAATATCCTCAGAATACGCGCATGGGTTGGACTGAGGAAATATTCCTTATCATAAAAATGCTTATTTGATAATTCAAATTTATAAGAATCAAAATTGATCATAACATCATGGGTTTTATCAAGGATTTTATAAATAAGAGATAGGGCGGTATCTTCAGAATTATTCTTACTAAATTCCTCTTTTCTCCTCTCAACAAAATGTTTTAAGGACATCCGAGAGATGTATACCTCGAAGTGATGATGGGGGTGATTTGGGTTCTTAATTTTAAATAAAAACAGTAATTCCGTATGTCGTCCTATTAATTCTCCCTGTCTAAGATTGTAGTAAATCTTTACCAATCTCTTGATTCTGAAAAAATCACTTTTTTGAGCTTTAATCATGCAGCTCCATCATATAATTTTAGTGATCAAGAATATTTAAAGATCAAAGAGAGATAAGAGTGAAATCGTTTGACAAAGAGTCATCTTTTGCTTATACTGGTGCTCTTACAGATTGTGGAATGGTTGCGGTAGAAAACGCTGTAGATTAGAGAGATTTTTATAGATAACGCCCTCGGGAGGCCCCGTGAGGCATTTTTGCGTTTAGATAGCTATGAGTAAAATTATAAAAAGCACCGACGTTCGTCCAAAAAAGTACTTTTCGAAGTATAAAAAACCCCTCGTACCATTCCCAAACCTTATTCAGCACCAGCTTGATTCATTCAACTGGCTCATTGAGAAAGGCCTGAAGGAAGTCTTCAAGGAATTCACTCCCATCAATGACTACTCCGGCAAGAAGTTCCAGCTGGACTTCGTCTCATTCCACGTTGTTGAACCGAAAAATGATGAACATCATTGTAAGGAAAACAAGCTCTCTCTCGAAGCGCAAATCAAGGCTCGCGTAAAACTCACCAACAAGCAAACCGGTTCCGAAAAAGAACAGGAAATTTTCATGGCTGACCTGCCGGTCATGACTCCACACGGCACATTCATCATCAACGGTGTTGAACGTTCCATCATTCCACAACTCTCTCGTTCATCCGGTGTCTTTTTCACCGAGCTGGAAGTCAAAGGCAAGCGTTTCTTCGGTGCTAAAATCATTCCTAACCGCGGTGTGTGGATTGAAATCGAATCCGATCCTGATGGCACGGTCTACGTGCGTATCGACAAAAAGCGCAAATTCCCTGTTGTGTCTCTTTTGCGCGCCCTCGGTTTGGCCACTGATGAAGAAATCAAAAAACATTTTCCTAATCCGGTAGCAAACGCGCTCATCACTCACTCATTGGAAAAGGACGTAGCAAAAACCCCTGGCGAAGCTTTCGTGGAAATCTACCGTAAGCTCCGTGACGGCGACCTCGCGACTGCTGATAACGCTCGTGACTTCGTCAACAACCTCTTCTCAGAAGAGCGTTACGACCTCTCAGCTGTTGGACGTTTTCGTTTCAACAAGCGTTTCGAGCTCGACATGTCTGATAAAGAAATGGAACGCAAGACCCTCTCCGCGGCTGACTTGGCATTGATCGTCAACAACATCATTGCATTGAATAACACTCCCGGCTCTCGCCCTGATGACATTGATAACCTCAGTTCACGTCGCGTGCGTTTCGTTGGTGAAATGCTCCAGCAAAAAGTCTACGTTGGTCTGACTCAGATCAAGCGTAACGTGCAGGACCGTATGTCTACTATCGATGCAACGAATGCATTGCCTATTCAGGTGGTTAACCAGCGCCCATTGCAAGCTCGCATCAAAGAATTTTTTACCACCAACCAGCTCTCTCAGTTCATGCAGCAAGAGAACGTCTTGTCCGAGCTTGAAGAACTACGTACCCTTTCTGCCCTTGGTCCCGGCGGTCTGACACGTGAACGCGCTACCCTTGAAGTGCGTGACGTGCACCCATCTCACTACGGTCGCGTTTGTCCGATCCAAACACCGGAAGGTCCGAACATCGGTTTGATTTTGCGTCTGTCTATTTACGCTCGCGTGAACGCATTCGGTATTATTGAGACCCCATATGTGAAAGTGAAGAATGGCAAAATCACCGGCGAAGTGGCCTACCTCAATGCGGCAGAAGAAGAGAAGTGCATTATTGCGCATGCCGGTACTCGCTATGATGACAAAGGCAACTTGCCTGATGAAGTGGAAGCGCGTATCCGTACCAACCCAGGCATCGTGCGCAAGGATGAAGTGGACTACATCGACGTAGCGCCGAACCAGGCGTTCTCAGTCGGTACTTCCATGATTCCGTTCATTGAACACAACAATGCCAACCGTGCATTGATGGGCAGTAACATGCAACGACAAGCCGTGCCGCTTATTTGCCCTGAAGCACCATTCGTGGCGACGGGTGTCGAAGAAGATGCCGCACCATATTCCGGCCGTCTCGTGCAAGCACAAGAAGCGGGAGAAATCACCTTCGTTGATGCATCAAAAATTACCGTCAAGGACGAGAAAGGCAAAGATCATTCCTACAGCCTTGTGTCATTCCAGCGTAACAACAACTTCAACGCCTTTCACCAGCGTCCGGTTGTGTCCATGGGACAGAAAGTCAAGAAGGGGGAATTGCTTGCCGATACCTCTACTACTGATCGCGGTCAAATCGCGCTCGGCCAGAACATGATGGTGGCATTCATGAGTTGGAACGGTGCAAACTTCGAAGACGCGATCATTCTGTCAGAACGATTGATTAAGAATTCAAAATTCACCTCTATTTATATCGCGGAATTCATCTGTGTGGTGCGTGATACCAAGCTCGGACCGGAAGTAACCACACGTGATATTCCAAACGTCGGTGAAGCTCGTCTGAAAGATCTTGATGAAGACGGTATCATTCGTGTCGGTGCGGAAGTGAAAGAAGGGGACATCCTCGTGGGTAAAATCACGCCAAAAGGCGAGACAGAACTCACTCCGGAAGAACGTTTGCTCCGCAGTATCTTCGCCGAGAAAGCGCGTGATGTGAAAGACACGTCATTGAAAATGGATCACGGCAAGCGCGGACGTATCATTCGTGTGAAAGTATTCTCACGCGACCAAGGACACACGCTTGAATCCGGTGTGATCAAGAAAATCGTCATTGAAGTGGCACAGCTTCGAAATATTTCAGTCGGTGACAAGCTGGCAGGACGTCACGGTAACAAGGGAGTTATCTCCGTTGTATTACCTGAAGAAGATATGCCATACATGGCAGACGGTACCCCGGTAGACGTTGTACTAACACCGCTCGGTGTGCCATCACGTATGAACCTCGGACAAATCCTGGAACTACACTTGGGTATGGCTGCAAACGAGTTGGGCTACCAAGCCATCGTGCCACCATTCTCCGGTGCTACTGATGCAGAAATCAAAGAAGAATTGGTCAAAGCGGGTTTCCCTGCCAACGGTCGTGTACCACTCTTCGATGGACGAACCGGTGATAAGTTTGAACAAGATATTGCCGTGGGATATATGTATATTTTGAAACTGCACCACATGGTGGAAGACAAGATTCACATGCGTTCCATCGGGCCATACAGTCTCATTACGCAGCAGCCATTGGGCGGTAAGGCGCAAGGCGGTGGTCAGCGTTTCGGAGAAATGGAGGTCTGGGCATTGGAAGGATACGGTGCAGCGCACACCCTTCGTGAAATGCTCACGATCAAATCCGATGATATTCGCGGACGTGCCGCAACATTTGACGCCATCATCAAGAATGAAAAAATAGGCGAGCCTAATGTGCCGGCCTCATTCTCGGTCATGTTGAACTACTTGCGAGGATTATCACTGGACGTAGAACTGTTGCAATCAAATCCGGTCGACGCATCAGCAACAGAAGTAGAAAATTAACTCCACGCCTCATTAAATAAAAACCATTATGAAAACACTCGACACAACAAATTTTAACTCAATCAGTCTGAAGCTCGCAAGCCCTGATCGCATTCGCGAATGGAGTTTTGGTGAAGTAACCAAGCCGGAAACCATCAACTACCGTACCGGACGCAGTGAACGCGGCGGTCTCTTCGACGAACGCATCTTCGGTCCCGAGAAAGACTATGAATGTTACTGTGGCAAGTACAAGCGTATTCGATACGCCGGTATTATCTGTGAGAAATGTGGCGTGGAAGTCACCCAGTCCATCGTTCGCCGTGATCGTATGGGCCACATCGAGCTGGCCTCTCCGGTAGCACACATCTGGTTCCTGCGCGGCGTACCATCTCGTATGAGTATCTTGCTCAACGTCTCTCTGACCGATCTTGAAAAAGTCGTCTACTTCGCCGGCTACATTATTACGATCGTGCATGAAGACGAACGTGAGCGTATTATCACCGATCTTGATGCGGAATTCAAAAACAAATTGAAAGGCGCGGCGGATGAAGAAACACGCGACAAGCTTCGCACCTTGCTGACCAACACCAAAAAAGAAATCGGTGAAATTCGCGTTGGAAAAGTATTGAATGAAATTTCATACCACCACTACTCATTGAAATACGGTTCTGCGTTTGAAGCCGGTGTTGGTGCTGAGCCAATCTACCAACTCTTCAAAGATATGGATTTGGCTAAAGTGAAAGCACACACGGAAAAAATGCTTGAGAAAGCCGGTGCGGCAGAACGCGAGAAATTGAACAAGCGTTTGGCACTCGTACGCGGCATGATCTATGCCAACATTCGCCCAGAATGGATGTTCCTTTCCGTTATTCCTGTGATCCCACCAGCTATTCGCCCAATGGTGGCATTGGAAGGTGGCCGTCACGCTACATCCGATATCAACGACCTCTACCGTCGTGTCATCAACCGAAACAATCGTTTGAAAAAATTGAAAGAAATCGGTGCACCTGATGTGATCCTTCGTAATGAAAAGCGTATCTTGCAAGAAGCAGTGGACGCATTGATTGATAACTCCATTGCCGGACAAGACAGTCCTGCCATGAGCCAAGCACAGCGTCGTGCACTGAAGTCATTGTCTGATAACTTGAAATCAAAGCAAGGACTCTTCCGTCAGAACTTGCTCGGTAAGCGTGTGGACTACTCCGCTCGTTCTGTCATCGTCGTCGGCCCGACATTGAAACTCAACCAATGTGGTCTGCCAAAACATATGGCGTTGGAACTCTTCCGTCCATTCGTGATTTCAAAAATCATCGAACAAGAGCTCGCATACAACATTCGTGGTGCCAACAAACTTATTGAAGAAGGGATTCCGGAAGTCTGGGCCATTCTTGAAGAAGCCATCAAGGGCAAGTATGTGATGTTGAACCGTGCACCGACCTTGCACCGACTTGGTATTCAGGCCTTCATGCCGGTACTGGTAGAAGGCAATGCCATCAAGGTGCACCCACTCGTTTGTCCGGCCTTCAACGCCGACTTCGATGGTGACCAAATGGGTGTCTATCTGCCATTGTCTGAAGAAGCACAGCGCGAAGCTAAGACATTGATCGCTGCTGATAAGAATATCTTGAAACCGCAGAACGGTGATCCTATTGTGGCGGTGAACAAGCTCGACATTATTCTAGGTTGTTACTGGATGACAGCGGATGTTGATGGTGAAAAAGGGGAGGGCATGTATTTTGCCAATCCGAACGAAGCCATCACCACCTACGACTTCGAACAAGTATCGCTCCGCGCAAAAATTCACGTGCTCGGTACCGATAAGACAAAGTACGCGCAGTTCGCCGGCAAGCCATTTCCTACGACCGTCGGACGATTGCTCTTCAACGCCATTCTGCCTGCAGACTTTCCGTATATCGAAGATGAAATGACTTCCAAGAAAATGGCCGTCATCATGGATGACTTGATTGCCAAGTATGGCGTGACGGAAGTCGCTCCGATTCTTGACCGCATCAAATCATTCGGCTACAAATACGCGACACAGTCCGGTACTACTTGGGGTATTGATAACGTGATCGTACCAAAAGAAAAACCTGAGATCGTGCAGAAGTATCGTTTACTCGATACGGAAATGAAAAAGCAATATGAAGATGGTTTGCTTTCAAAGGAAGAATTGTATGAAAAAACAATTACATTGTGGAATAAAGCCAAGGCCGAAATTGAAAAACTGCTGCCTGATATGATGACGAAAGGAAGTTCTACTTACAACCTCGTTACCTCCGGTGCCCGTGGCTCTATGGCGCAGGTATCGCAGATGGCGGGTATGACTGGTTTGATTCAAAACACTACCGGACGAACGATTGATTTCCCGATTATTCCTTCATACAAGGAAGGACTATCACCGATTGAATACTTCATTACCACTCACGGTTCACGTAAAGGTTTGGCCGACACGGCGTTGAACACCGCTCGTGCCGGATACCTGACACGTCGTCTCGTTGATGTGGCGCAGGATGTGGTCATTACGGAAGAAGACTGTGGCACCAAAGGCTCCAAGCGCATGGTGGCAGAAGTTATTTCCGGATTGGAAATTCCATTGGCCAAGAGCATTCGCGGACGTGTGCTCGCAAAAGATATCGTGGTGGATGGCACTACTATCCTCAAGCGCGGACACTTGCTCGCCAAAGACGATATCATGTTGATTGACCAGAAAGGAGTAAAGGAAGTATTCGTCCGTACACCAATGGTGTGTAAGACGATCTACGGTATTTGCCGACAGTGTTACGGTCTCGACTTGGGACGTAACCATTTGGTAGCACGCGGTGAGTCCGTGGGTATCATCGCCGCGCAAGCGATCGGTGAACCGGGTACGCAGCTCACCCTTCGTACGTTCCACGCCGGCGGTCTAGCAGGTGTCGACATTACACAAGGTCTGCCTCGTGTGGAAGAAGTCTTCGAATGTCGTACGGTGAAGAATCCTGCCGCAGTGGCAAAATATGCCGGTACGGTGTTGGAAATTACCGAAGACGGTGCCGACAAAACTATCATAGTGCTTTCCGAGAAAGAAGAATCAAAGAAAGAGTCCATTGCATACCCTGTCGGTCCTCGTCGCGTGCCAATCGTGAAAGTCGGACAAGAAATTGTCGGCGGCGAATTGTTGACCGATGGATCAGCCAATGTAGAGGAAGTCTACGAATACGGCAGCCGTGAAGCAGCCGAAGATTACATCATTCGTGAAATTATCAAAGTGTATGAATTGCAAGGCGCCTCAATCGCCCGCAAGCACTTGGAAATCATTGTTCGTCAGATGTTCTCTCGTCGCAAAATCAAGGATACCGGTGATACTACCTTCTCTCCTGGAGAAGTGATTGAAGCAACGGAATTGATGGAAGAAAATGCCAAGATGCGTGAACGTGGCTTGAAAGAAGCCAAAGGCGCACTGGTCATCTTCGGTATTACACAAACTGCGCTTAATGCCAAGAGTTGGATCTCTGCCGCTTCCTTCCAGAACACCAACCGTGTGCTCATTGCCAATGCCGTAAAAGGCGGTACTGACACGCTCCGTGGCTTGAAGGAAAATGTGACTGTCGGACGATTGATTCCTGCCGGCACCGGTTTCCGAGAACGCAGTGCGCTCGATATCAACAACATTAAGCACGACGAATAAAACGATGGACAACAGGCTGATCGAACAAATAAAACATCGATTGCCTATTACCGAAGTCCTCTCAACGTATATTACGCTTGAGCCGTCTGGAACCCAGTTTAAGGCCCGATGCCCGTTTCATAATGAAAAGACCGCGTCGTTTTCGGTATCGCCGGAACGCGGCCTTTACTATTGCTTCGGTTGCGGTGCTAAGGGAGATATTCTGAACTTCGTACAAGAGTTTGAAGGATTGGACTTCAAGGGCGCATTGAAAGTGCTGGCCGACAGAGCGGGCATACCGCTGACCGCTCAATATGATACAGCCGAGCCGACCGATAGTGTCTACGATGCATTGGAACAAGCCGCACGGAAATACCAGGCGCTGTTGAAAAAAAATCCTGAAGCAGTGGAGTATTTGAAAAAAAGGGGAGTGATGGAAGAAACCATTGAGCAATTTCGTATTGGGTATGCCCCAATGGAGTGGCGCACTATTGCGGGCGGACTGGATGAGAAAAACCACGGCTACTATGAACGTGCGGGACTAATCAAAAAAACTGAAAAAGGGTACTATGATCGCTTCCGCGGACGCATTATATTTCCATTAACGGACAGCAGTGGACGCATTGTAGCGTTTTCCGGTCGCATGTTTCCGGATACGGAAGAAGGTCCGAAGTATCTTAATAGTCCTGAAACGGAAGTCTTCCAAAAGTCGCGTGTGTTATTTGGTTTTGATAAAGCCAAGATTGCCATCAAGAAACACAACTTCGCCATTTTAGTGGAAGGACAGATGGACCTCGTGCTCAGCCATCAAGCGGGATTTAAAAATACGGTGGCAACGTCAGGTACGGCCGTGTCGGAAACGACGATCGGTGATTCGAGCGCTCAGCTGTCAGTCATCGCTCGCTTGACGCCCAACCTCTTCCTAGCCTTTGATGGCGATAGTGCCGGGCAGAAAGCCATGGAACGTGCAGCACTGGTCACCTTATCCATGGGTATGAATCCCAAGGTGGTGGCATTGCCGGAAGGGGTGGACCCGGCTGATTTTATCATTGCTAATGGCACCGACAGCTGGAAGGAATTATTGAAGCATGGTGAACATTTCATTCTCCACACGCTTCATGTCCTGCAAAAAAGCGCATTATCCGCCCATCAACTGAAACAAAGTATCCGTCAAAAATTATTTCCTTTTCTGGCGCGCGTACAATCATCCATTGAACGGAACATGTACCTCAATACGATTGCCACTGAATCCAGCTTGGGTACCAAAGAGGTGAATGAAGATTTCATCGCCTACCTGAAAGAAACAGTGAGTATTCCTTATGTGGCATCACCGATTACACTTCCCAAATCCTCAGAAGGCATTTCCATCGCGGAACGGTTTCAAGCCTTCATAGAATTGTATCCGGAAGATGGAACGGAGACGGTTATTTCAAAAGTAACAAATTTTGAATTCAATGGTGAGCGACTGCCGCTTGCGCCGTTGAGTGATGCCGATCGCGAACGTATCTTGGCCATCGTGGAGCGTGAGAATAAATCATTGGAGGTCGAGCAACGATTGGCGGTACTGCACGAAATTTCCACGGCCATCATCAATCAATTCTTGGAAAACCTGCGCTTCAGCTATGCCATGAAAATGAACGAAGCGAAACAAAACAACGATGAAGTAAAAGAACTCGAATACCTGGCTCTCCTGCAACAAATAAATCAGTCACGTCATATGCAATGACGTGACTCAATTGCTTGACATTCAAGTGATTTTCTATAATGATACGAATGAACATATGCCCAACAAAAAACCAGCTAAAAAAGCACAATCAAAAAAAGTAGTAAAAAAGAGCGCTCCGGCGCCCAAGAAAAAGGCAGCAAAAAAAGTGGCACCAAAGCGTGCAGTAAAAAAAGCTCCAAAAAAAACTCCTGCTAAAAAAGTAGCGCCCAAGAAAGTGGTACCCAAAGTAAAGGTCAAGCCAAAACCCATTACTATTCGTCACGCCGGCATGCCGCCACGTCGCGAGAACAACAGTGAAAAGAAATTGAAAGAAATGGAAGTGAAGTCTGAAGAACTTATCGGCAAGGGTAAGAAACGCGGCTTCATTACCTATGACGAGATTTTAAAGACATTTCCCGATATTGAAAACAATATCATGTTTCTTGATGAGCTGTATGAGAAATTCAGCATCGCCGGTATTGATATTCTGGAGGGCGGCAACTTACTGGATATCGATAGTAATGAAGACCTTTCAAAATACGTCAAAGACAGCCACAGCTTCAGCTCCGTGCAGATGTACCTTAAGGATATCGGACAGTATCCGTTGATCAATGCCGCACAGGAAAAGGAATTCGCCAAGCGTATTGCGGCGGGGGATTTGGAAGCCAAGAACCTGTTGGCTCGTTCCAACCTGCGTCTGGTGGTATCCATTGCGAAAAAGTATGCCAACCGTACCGCTGACCTGACGCTCTTGGACTTGATTCAAGAAGGGAACATCGGTCTCTTCAAGGCGGTGGAAAAGTTCGACTACACCAAGGGCTTTAAATTCTCCACCTATGCCACCTGGTGGATTCGCCAGTCCATTACGCGTGCCTTGGCCGACCAGTCTCGTACCATCCGTATTCCCGTGCACATGGTTGAGACTATTTCAAAATACAAGCAAGTCATGCGCCGTTTGGGGCAAGACCTCGGCCGTGATCCGATGCCGGAAGAAATCGCCATGGAAATGGGCATTGAAGTGGAGAAAGTACACGTCATCGAACAGATCAACCAAGAGACGCGATCACTTGAATCACCGATCGGTGATGATGAAGACAAGTCTACCTTCGGTGAGTTCATTGCCGATGACAAGATCCTTCGTCCCGACCAAGAATCCTCTCGTCGCATGTTGCAAGATGCCATTCGGGCCGTCTTGGAAGAACTCTCTCCAAAGGAAAAAAGAATTTTGGAAATGCGCTACGGACTTGTCGATGGGGTACAGCACACCCTTGAAGAAGTCGGCAAGGAGTTCGGCGTGACTCGTGAACGTATTCGACAAATCGAAGCCAAGGTTCACGAAAAGCTCCGGCAAAACGACCGCATCCAACGCCTCCGAAACTATTTCGATTAAATAATAAAAAACCGCTAGATCCGATCTAGCGTTTTTTTTATTATGAATTACTGGAGGAGGGAATCGATATCCTTTTTCACCTCTGCGAGAGGGTATGCGCCGGGGATGATGATTTGCTTGCCGGTTTTGATATTGACGGCAATGCTGAATGGCGTACCTTGTGCACCAATGCTCTGTGCTTCTTGGCTGCTTGCGTCAACCATAGCGGCTGTAGCCGGATCGGCCCGACAAGCATTGAACTTGGTAGCGTCTAAGCCCTGTTGGGACGCAATAGTAGTCAGCATCTCATTGCTCTTGGTGTCAGGATTGAGGGTGATATTGATAATGGTATCAAGATAGGTATTGAAACCTTTTGCCCCACCGAGCTGGCCCGCACATTGCAATGCAATCGCTTCGGTATGAGTGTTGGGGTGGATACTGAGCGGGAAGTAACGATAGACCCACGCAACTTTTCCTTGATAGTCACTTACCACTTGCTGAAGGGTCGGATGAAACTGTTCGCAGAACGGGCAGTCACTATCGGAGTATTCAAATATCACTACTTGCGCAGTATTGATATCGCCGCGAATATGATTGGCATCGCCGGGGCGCACGGTCACGATGGCAGCGGGAACGGTGGTCGGAGTAGTCGGTTGGCTGATGGCACCGGTGGTCGGACTTGGTGCGGTGTTGGATGGGTGCAATACAATAATAAGTGCCAATGCGGTCATGGCGGCGCCGGTGAGGATGGCAGCCGCAATACTGATGGCTGGTTTTGGGGGTACGGTACTAATAGGACTGTTTTCAATAGGGTCTTTTTGTGGGTTTTCTTGTGGTTCCATGGAGCAAGTATACCGCACTTTTCAGCTAGAAAAAATAGGCTCTTTGTGCTAGGATAGGGTCTATGACAATTCCGGAAATTATCACGTATACGGTCGTATTTCTGGCCGTATACGTACAGGTGTTCCTGCTGGTGACCTATTTTGAACACCTTAAAAAAATGAAATATTCGCATATTGAGCCAGTGCCCGATATTACTAATCCCCCTAAAGTGGCCATTATTGTGCCATGTTGGAATGAAGAAAAAACCGTTCACGGTACCATTAATTCTCTCCTTGCACTTGATTATCCGACCGACAGGCTGGAGGTTATCGCGGTGGATGATGGCAGTACTGATACGACATGGCAAGAGCTGTTAGAATACAAAGACAATCCGCGCGTGCATATTTTCCACAAGGAAAATGGGGGCAAACACACGGCGGTGAACTTCGGCATTGATCAAACGGATGCGGATATTATCGGTGGCTTGGATGCGGACTCTTTCGTGGCGCCCGATGCCTTGAAGCGCATGGTGGCATTGTTTCAAAAAAACCCCGAAGTCATGGCAGTAACTCCTTCATTGATCGTGCATAATCCCAAGAACATGCTGCAGTACGCCCAGCGCGTAGAGTACAATATGAGTACCTATAATAAAAAAATGCTGTCGTTTCTTGGGGCCATTCATGTTACTCCCGGACCGTTCTCTCTTTTCCGTCGAACCGTCTTTGAGCGTATCGGAAAATTTCAGAAAGCGCATAATACCGAAGACCAAGAATTGGCATATCGCATGCAAGAAAACCATATGAAGATCGAACACTGTGCCAATGCACTAGTCTACACTTCTTCTCCTGACACTATCAAGAAATTGTATGTGCAGCGCCTGCGTTGGATCTACGGTTTCATCCAAAATACCGCGGATTATAAGCGATTGATATTCAACAGGGACTATCTTAACTTCTCATTCTTCACGCTGCCCTCCGGTGTTATTTCCATCATTGCAGTAGTCTTTTTGTCACTGACATTTTTCTATGACTTGATTGTCTTTATTTTGAAGAAGGTTAGCCAGTACAGTACGGTTGGTTTTAACATCCACACCCATATCAACTTCAATTGGTTTTACATCAATACGCAAACAATCTTTTTTGTTACCATTTTGCTCTATGTATTATTGATCTTTTCAATCGTGGCAGGCTCACGGCTCAGTCGACAGGGGCGGGGATTGGACTGGCATATCTTGCTGTACATCATCATTTATACGGTCATTGCACCGGTCTGGCTATTGAAAGCAGTGTGGAATAGCATTGTCACTCGTCGTCAGCCCGTATGGAGATAATATATGAAAGGATTTAAGAAATATTTTATCGTACTCTTGATCACTATCGCCTTGTTTGCCGTAGCCTGGTATATCAGTACTTATTTGAATAATAAAAAAATAACCGACATCAGGAATGCCCAAAATAAGGTGAATGTGGATATCATGTCATCGGAAACGCAGTTTTACCTGCTGCAATCATTGTCATGTCAGGATATCGGCAATACTACATTGGCGAGCGAAATTTCCGACTTGGCCGATAAGATTTCATATGCTGAGCAAAATCTCAATGACCCGAATCAAATACAGTTATTGAAACAACAGTATTCGGTCTTGGAAGTGAAAGATTTCTTGCTGACCAAACAAATCAGCATACGCTGCAAGCAGCCTATTACTACCATATTGTACTTTTACAAAAATTCTAACAGTTGCGCTGACTGCACCCGTCAAGGATATGTTTTGGATGCACTACGTCAAGCGTATCCGCAAGTGCGTATTTATTCATTTGATACCGGTCTTGATAGCTCCACCATCCGTGCTCTACAGACTATCTATAAGATACCCGCCAGTCTGCCATCGTTAGTGATTAACGGGAAGACACAGAGTGGCTTTATGAGCTTGGATGATCTCGAAAAGCTATTGCCAAGCAGTGTAACTAATCCGCTGAAGGCTACGCCCCCACCAACTATCAAAAGTCCTTTGATAAATACTCAGGGCTCCAAATAAAAAGATGCACCCTATGGGTGCATCTTTTTATTTGGAGCCGGAAGACAGACTTGAACTGACGACCTTCGCTTTACAAAAGCGTTGCTCTACCAACTGAGCTATTCCGGCATTATAGATATGAAATTTTAAGGAGCCGGAGTTGTCAGATTGGATTGATGGCTCTCTTCGCTTTATACAAAAGGCTGCTACAACTGAGCTAATCCGGCGTGCCCCTAGAATATCAGATTTTCCTTATACTGACAAATCTTCGGAGGGTTTGGTTTTCTTCTTCGCGCGCTTGGACAAGCTGGCCAAGAAGTATGATGAGGGACCATGCTGCAAGCCGGTCAGCATATCTTTCTTTGTGAAAGCGGCTTTGGCTTTGGGAAAGACCGCCACGAATGCATTGCTGACTTTTCTGTTGCCCCATCGTCCGGCGCGCTTGCTGTATCGCATGGTGCTGTACAGGCTGCGGCGGCCCAAACGAGCGGCTTTGTTCAAATGTCGAATGACGGCGCGGGGTTGCAGGGGAGCAATACGTCCTTGCTCATGACGCCACCACAATGCCATGGCGCTGATCCACAGCGCGATGAGCAGCAGGGCAATAACGATAACAAGGGCGATAATCATTTAGACAGTATACAACACGAATTTCTGTACCGTGGCACCATTGTCCTTGGCGTACTGTTCAATGGTCTTTTCCGGTACTTTGAAGAATGATTGGTTGAGCAATGTCTGTTCTGCAAAGAATCCGTTGATCTTGCCTTCCAACATTTTGTCTTTGATCTCTTGGGACTTGCCTTCACTCTGCGCGGCAACTTCTGCTTCCATCACTGCCTTAACGGTGGCGCGATTTTCCTCGGAGATATCGTTGCTGGTGAGGAATGATGGCTTCATTGCCGCCACATGCATGGCAATGTCCTTTGCCACTGCCGGTGTACCGCCAGCCAGCGTTACCACTGCGGCGCTCTTATTATCGAAGTGTGTGTAGCCATTTACTACTTCACCACTGAGTTCTTCCACCGCACCGAGCTGAATATTCTCACCACTTTTCAATACGAGCGCATTGATCAGATCCGGAGCGGCTTCCTGCATTTTCGCAATGCCATCATTCCACGCCATATCAGCAAGGGTATTGGCCAAGTTCAAGAAGTCCTCGTTCTTTGCCACGAAGTCAGTCTCGCAGTTCAATACGAGTGTCAGCGCGCGCTTGCCATCAGTACGCATGACCACAAGGCCATCAGCGGCGGAACGATCAGCTTTCTTCTGAGCAGCTTCACCGCCTTTCTTTTGCAAGATAACAATGGCTTTTTCCATATCGCCGTTTGCTTCTTCCAATGCCTTACGACATTGCATAACGGAAATACCTGTCTTATCGCGAAGTTCTTTTACTTGTTCGGTGGTGATCATATTTTTATGGTGGTTATTTTTATAAGAGGTGATTTGTACTTTGTACTTAGAGCGAAAAAGAATTGTCTTTAGAAAAGCATTGCGCAAGGGCGACTGGCCCGAGCATAGCAAAATTTCAGCAGAAATTTATGTGTGGTTTTCGAAAGAGCAATTCTTTGCAGCTCAGTGCTATTACTGCTGAAAAGCGTCCTTCAGTATAGCAAGGATTGCGGCAATTGAAGAAGCGGAACTGTCATTGGCAGTGATAGGGTAGTCGATGCCGCGAATGGAACAGTCAGTGTTGCCGATAGCAATCACCGGCACGTTACTCTTGCGAGCCTCAGCGATGGCAATGTGCTCTTTCTTGGAGTCAATAACAAGGATAGCGTCAGGCAGTTTGGTAACACCAACCAGACCGGAGAAATATTTGTTCAAACGATCAAGCTCGCGCGTCATCAGCAGCTGCTCTTTCTTGGTGAACTTGTCCCATTCACCGGAAGCACGCTTGGCAGTCATGTCTTCCAGTTTCTGGATACGGCGCTTGATTTCAGGAAAGTTGGTCAAGATACCACCGATCCATCGTTCGGTAACGTACGGCTGGTGCAATGCATCAGCAATGTCACGAGTGGCATTGCGAGACTCCGGCTTCACGCCGACGAAGAACACTGTCTTGCCGGACGCGCCCAAGCCGCTCAAAAAGGTCGCCGCAGCTTCAATTTGTGGAACGGTCTTTTCAAGGTTGATAATGTCGATACCGTCCTTGGTTCCGTAAATGAGGGGACTGTTGGTAGGGTGACGACGAGTACGAGAGTATCCATAGTGGACACCTGCCTCCATGAGGTCTTTAGGATCTATAGTTTTCATAACAATCTGTAGCAGGGCTGTATTGCGTTTTCGACGCACAACCCTTAATAACTGAATAATTTCGTCCAATGTGACGAGCGCTAAATATAGCACTCAAAAGGTGTTTTGTCGAGCGGTCAACATTCGATGTTGACCAAAATCTTTAGGCTTTTTTTATTTCCTTTTTTATGCCAGTATATAAGGACTATATGCGTCAATCACAGCTTTTCACCAAAACCAGCAAGGATAACCCAGCGGACGAGCAAGCCAAAAACGCCCAGCTGCTTATTCGGGGTGGTTTTATCCATAAGGAAATGGCAGGAGTCTACTCAATGTTACCGTTGGGCTATCGTGTCATGGAAAAAATCGTTCATATCATAAAGGAAGAAATGGACGCTATTGGTGGTATCCAGATGAAAACATCCGCACTGCAAAGCAAAGACGTCTGGGAGAAAACAAATCGCTGGGATGATGAGGTTGTCGACAACTGGTTCAAGACCACGCTTAAGAACGGTACTGAAGTGGGGCTTTCTTTTACCAATGAAGAAGCGTATTCAAACATCGTGAAAAATTTCGTCAGTTCATACAAAGACCTGCCGTTGTATCCTTACGACTTCAAAACAATTTTTCGAAACGAAATACGCAGCAAGTCCGGCATCATGCGGGGGCGGGAATTCTATTGGAAAGCATTGTACTCATTTTCTGCAGATAAAGAGTCGCATGATGTTTTCTATGAAAAGTCCAAAGAGGCGTACAGGAATGTTTATAACCGAGTGGGATTAGGCGCGTACACTTATATGACATTTGCATCAGGAGGAACATTTTCAAAATACTCCCATGAATTCCAAACTGTTTCCGAGGCAGGTGAAGATCTTATTTATATTGATACTGCAAAAGGCATTGCTATAAATAAAGAAGTGCTGACGGATGAGGTGCTGGCCGAGCTCAATATCGATCGAGCAACCCTTGTGGAAAAGAAGGCGATTGAGGTGGGAAATATTTTCTCCCTTGGCTCCAAGTTTTCCGACCCCTTTGATCTGACGTATAAAAACAGCGAAGGAGGGGACGTGCCGGTATTCATGGGTTCATACGGTATTGGCGTGACGCGCTTGATGGGTACGGTGGTGGAAGTGCTGTCGGATGAAAAAGGCATTGTCTGGCCGGAGAGTATTGCGCCGTTCAAGGTGCACTTGCTGCAACTGGGCGATCAGGTCATTACCAATGCGCAGGAAATTTACAATCAGCTGTTGGAAAATAATATCGAAGTACTATTTGATGATCGCATAGGAATGAGTGCCGGGGAAAAATTTGCCGACAGCGACTTGCTCGGCATGCCGCATCGCGTCGTGGTATCCGAACGCAGTCTGGCGCAAGGCGGCGTGGAATATAAGAAACGGGATTCGGATGAATCAACGGTGCTGTCTGTTGAAAGTCTGATCCAGCAATTGATTGCCTAACATGTTCAAGAATCTTTACCAGCGTTTTTCAAATGATATCGGCATCGACTTGGGTACCGCCAACACCTTGGTGTACTTGAAAGGGCAGGGCATCGTGATCGATGAACCGTCGATTGTGGCGGTCAATCAAAAGACCGGCCAGATCGTGGCCATCGGCAAGGAAGCCAAGGAAATGTGGGGCAAGACGCCGGAGCATATCAAGATCATTCGGCCGTTGTCGGAAGGCGTGGTGTCGGATTTTGAAATGGCCGAGGAAATGCTGGCGTACTTCATTCGCAAGGTCGAAAAAATTTCAAAGAAATTTTTTCGACCGAGAGTGCTCATCGGCGTGCCGTCCGGCATTACCAATGTCGAAGTGCGCGCAGTCTACGATGCCGGCATTGATGCCGGCGCACGTGAAGTGCATTTGATCGAGGAAGCCATGGCAGCGGCCATTGGTGTACGTCTACCGGTATTGTCCGCCGACGCATCATTTATTGTTGATATCGGTGGCGGTACGACTGACATCGCGCTGATTGCTTTGGGCGGCATCGTGCGCTCATTGAATCTGCGCGTGGCCGGGGACCACTTCGATGCTCGTGTCATTGACTACCTGCGCGATGAATTCAAACTATTGGTCGGGGAACGCACAGCCGAAACGGTAAAGGTAGAGCTGGGCTCCGCCATGGAAACGGAATACATGGAAATAGAAGTGCGCGGACGAGACTTGGTCAGCGGCTTGCCGAAGGCGTTGATGATCACCGATGGTGACGTGCGCGAGGCGTTTGCGCGTACGGTGGGATTGCTGGTGGCCGGCATTCGCGAAGTCTTGGAAACCGCGCCGCCGGAAATGGTCTCCGATATTTTACAAACAGGCATTGTCTTGACCGGCGGCGGCGCGAACCTGCGCGGCTTGGCCATACTGCTGCAACAGGAATTGAAACTGCCGGTGCACATTGCCGAAGATCCGTTGTCCGCCGTGGCACGCGGTACCGGCATTGTCTTGGAACAATTTGATAATTATAAACAAACCCTACTTTCCATAGAAGATCATGCGTCGCTATAAATCACAAAAATTGAAAAAGAAGCGACCGCTCAATACGTGGCATCCTTTGCTGCGCATTGGTGTGGTGGTAGGCACTATTCTTTTTATTGTACTGGCGACACTATTGGCAAAAAAAATGATCGTGCATGCGCCGTTTATTTATGGCAGCACTGTACAAAATGAACTGCTATCAAAACGCGCATTGATCAGCAAGGTCAATGGCTTGCAAAACACCATCAACTCATATGATGCACAGCTCTCCACGCTATCGCAACTGCAAAATGAAAATGACACGTTGAAAGCCGAGCTTGGCCGCACACCGGCACCGACCGGTATTTTGGCTGATGTCATTACCTTACCGAACCGCAGCTTTTATGACACGATGATGATCGACGCCGGCAGTGCTGATGGCATCCGCACCAACATGATCGTCTATGCATTTGGCAGTGTGGCCTTGGGAAATATTTCCGCCGTTGATACGCATACCGCCACCGTCTCACTCTACAGTGCGCCGAGCCGTCAGACTTCCGGTACCGCTACCGGCAGCAATGTAGCCGTGACTTTGATCGGTCGTGGTGGTGGGGAATACGAAGTGCAGCTGCCTCGTGACGTCCCTATTGATGTCGGCGTGACCATTTCCTCACAATCCATCACTCCCGCCACTTTGGCTACCATCGAAAAAATCGTCACCGACCCCCGCGATCCCTTCCAACGCCTCCTCGCCAAAGCCCCCGTGAACTTACAGGCTCTGAAGTGGGTGATAGTGAGATAATTCTGGATTGACTTTGGCAAGAGGGAGGGGTAGAGTGGTGGAAATTAAAAAAACTGAGCCATGTGTACAACACTAGAGTCGCTAGCGCCTTCACCGCGCAAGTACCGGAATCCCCTTCATAAATTTCTGACACAGCTGTTCTGTAATCATGATTACGAACTGGTTGATAAATTGGAAAAATTTCCGCTTCCAAAAGAGGGCGAACGATTATTGTTTGTTCGCAAACATATCTGCCTAAAATGCAGCAAAGAAACTTCTTTAGGAAGCGGATGGATTGTTTAATTAAATGTATTTATTTAAAGCCAGTGCAATGCTGGCTTTTTTCATTTGTTCTTATATTAAATGGTACCAGAATTCTTTTAGGTATGTTATAAACAAGGTACGAAATACATGTTGAAATTTACGATACAAAAGAAGTTGGAGGGAACGTTGGGTAGGGCCGGGGTGATTGAAACGGCACATGGTGAGATCAAGACGCCGGCATTCGTGGCGGTGGGTACGAAGGCGACGGTGAAGGCATTGACGGCGGAGCAGATACGGAGCTTGGGCGCGCAGGTGGTATTGGCCAATACCTACCATTTGTATTTGCAGCCCGGAGAGGACATCGTGGCGCAGGCTGGAGGATTCGGTCCTTTTATGGATTGGCACGGACCGACCATGACGGACTCGGGCGGCTTTCAAGCATTTTCATTGGGCGCGGCTTTTGGTACCGCGGTCAGCAAGATTGCCACCGGTGATGAAGTGGAGGATGTATCAGTGCACAGCGGACAATTGGCGCATGTGACCGATGAAGGCGTGACATTCAAGTCGCACTTGGATGGCAGCAAGCATTTATTTACTCCCGAGTCTTCCATGGATATCCAATGGAAGCTCGGCGCCGATATGATCTTCGCCTTTGATGAATGCACCAGTCCGACTGCGCCGTACGAATATCAAAAGAAATCACTGGCACGAACGTATGACTGGGCCAAGCGCAGCCTCGCGCGACACAATGAACTTGATACGGCGAAAAGGCAAAGCCTTTTCGCCGTGATTCAAGGGGGACGGTTTCAGGATCTGCGTGAGGAAGCGGCACGAACATTAGGAGCGCTGGCCGCCAGTTCCGAATATGGCGAAGGATTCGATGGATACGGCATCGGCGGATCCTTTACCAAGGAAGATATCGGTACTGCAGTAGGATGGGTCAATGCCTTGCTGCCGGAAGACAAGCCGCGACACCTGCTCGGTATCGGCGAACCGCTTGATCTTTTCAATGCCGTGGAAGCCGGCTGTGATTTATTTGATTGCATTGCACCGACGCGCATGGGTCGTCACGGCACCTTGCACACGTCGCGCGGACGTCTCAATATTCGCAATGCGCAGTTTGTCGACCAGTTCCTGCCGATTGAGGAAGGCTGCATGTGCTATACCTGTCAGCACCACACTCGCGCATATTTGGCACACCTTTTTCGAGCCGATGAAATGACCGCTGCCACGTTGGCCTCCATTCACAATCTGCATTTTATCTTGCGATTGGTCGAAAACATTCGCGAGAGCATTTTGAATGATACATTTCATCAATACAAGAAAGATTTCTTGGCACAGTACTACCCACCGACTGTCAGTCTGTAGTACACTATAGGCATATGATGCAAGTTCGCAAAACATATATTTTCTTTTTAGTTTTTACGATGGTGGGAGCATTCGCCACGCTGAAAATTTGTTCCGCTGCCTACAGCGCATTTGATTACTCCGATATTAACAGTGATACCGGTCCTGTTATTCACCACCACCATTCCGCTCCTCAGCCACCCGCTGATGCCACTCCAACCAACTAATTTGTGACGCCTTGATGACTTCTATATAATAGAAGGATGAAATTCGAGCTTTCCAACCACTATCAACCGGCCGGAGACCAGCCTAAAGCCATAAAAGGCTTATTGGCAGGGCTGAAAAAGGGCGAGCAGATGCAGACCTTGCTGGGTGCTACGGGCACCGGCAAGACATTTACCATGGCCAATATCATCGCCGATATCCAGAAACCGACGCTGGTCATTGCCCACAACAAAACACTGGCGGCACAGCTGGCCAGCGAGTTTGCCGAATTTTTTCCCAATAATGCCGTGCACTACTTCGTCTCATACTACGACTACTACCAACCAGAAGCCTACATGCCCGTCACTGATACGTACATTGAAAAAGACGCGCAGATCAACAAGGAGATTGATCGTTTGCGTCACGCTACCACGCAGTCATTGCTGACGCGCAAGGACGTGATCATTGTGGCATCAGTGTCATGTATTTACGGTCTCGGTAGTCCGGTAGAATATGAGAAGAAAAATTTCAAAATAGAAAAAGGCATGACCTTGTCCCGCACTGAAGCTATGGAGCGTTTAGTCAGTATTCACTTTTCTCGTACCAACGCTGACCTGTCATCAGGGCAATTTCGCGCGTTGGGCAACAAGGTGGAGATCATGCCTGTCTCAGACACTATTCAATACATGGTGGAATTTTCCGGTACGACCGTGAAAAGCATCTTGAAGATCGATCCGGTCTCAGCGCGTATTTTGTCGGAAGAAGAAACTGTTTTTATTTTCCCGGCCAAACACTTCATCACCAATGAAGACGAGAAGAATCGCGCTATTGCCGATATTCAGCATGAGCTCAATGAGCAGCTGAAGCATTTTGAATTGGAAGGAAAGCTTTTGGAAGCGGAGCGTATCAAGCGTCGCACGACGTATGACCTCGCCATGATCCGTGAGGTTGGCTACTGTTCCGGTATTGAGAATTACTCTCGGCACATGTCAGGCAAAATGGCAGGCGAACCACCTGAAACATTGTTGTCGTATTTCCCGCACAAAGCCGATGGCAGCCCGGACTTCATGCTATTCGTTGATGAGTCGCATGTGACATTGCCGCAGCTGCAAGGTATGTATGCGGGGGACGCCTCACGCAAGCAGACATTGGTGGAATTCGGCTTTCGATTGCCGAGTGCCAAGGATAACAGACCGCTGAAGTTTGAGGAATTCAAAGACCGCATCGGCCAGACTATTTTTGTCTCTGCTACACCCGGAAAATACGAGCATGAGCATTCCACCAAAGTGGTGGAGCAAATTATCCGACCGACCGGTCTGGTGGACCCGATGGTGGAAGTGAAGCCTATTTTGGAAAATGGCGAGTACTTGGGGCAAATACACGATCTGATCAGCGAGTCCGAAAAGGAAATTGCCAAAGGCGGACGTGTCTTGGTTACGACATTGACGAAGCGCATGGCAGAAGATCTGACCGACTACGTCAAAGAAAAGAAAATCAAAGTGGCGTACATTCACAGCGATATCAAAACGATCGATCGTATCAAGATCATTACCAGTTTTCGCAGAGGGGAGTTCGATATTCTGATCGGTGTGAACCTGCTTCGTGAAGGATTGGATATGCCGGAGGTCACGTTGATCGGTATCTTGGATGCGGACAAGGAAGGATTCCTGCGCAGTGAAGTGTCACTCATTCAGACTATCGGTCGTGCCGCTCGTAATTCCAACGGCCGTGTCATTCTCTATGCCGACAACATGACCGGCTCCATGGAGCGCGCCATTGGCGAGACCACACGTCGTCGCAATATTCAGCTGGCCTATAACAAAGAGCATGGCATTACGCCGATGACCATTCAAAAGAAAATTCTGGACATCACGCAGGGCATGGAGAGTGCACACAGCAAAGCCGTCAATGCCGAGCTGGCCCTTGATATTGCATTGTTTGCGCAATTGGAAAAAGATGGCAAAGGCAAGCGAGGAAAAAAGAATCCGATTGAAAAACTGATCGCCATCAAAGAGTCCGAAATGAAAGAATCCGTCAAACTGCTCGACTTCGAAACCGCCGCCATCCTGCGCGATGAAATCAAAGTCCTCCGCGAGAAAACATACATCAATCCCTAGTCGCAAAAAGCTCATTTTTATGGTATAATTGCTGCCGTGGAAAAAAGGAAAAGAACAGCTGAGACCGCCGCTGAAAGCATTATTGTCAAAGGCGCGCGGACGCATAACCTTAAGAATATCAGTGTCGAAATGCCGCGAAACGCCATGATTGCCATTACCGGCATGTCAGGGTCAGGGAAGAGTTCGTTGGCCTTCGATACTATTTTTGCCGAGGGCCAACGCCGATACGTTGAGTCATTGTCTTCCTATGCGCGGCAATTCTTGAATCAAATGCCCAAGCCCGATGTCGATGAGATTACCGGACTGTCACCGGCGATCTCAATCGATCAAAAGTCCCGCTCCAACAACCCTCGTTCAACTGTGGCAACTATCACGGAAATTTACGACTACCTGCGCGTGCTCTATGCGCGCGTCGGCAAAGCCTACTGTCCGGTCTGTGGCACGCTCATTCAAAAACTTTCGATGGAAGAAATCAACAGTTTCGTTTTAAGTAAAATCAAGGATATTTCCAAAGCCAGTACTGCCAAACAAAAAAAGGAAGTCATGGGAGTGGCATGGAACGATACCCGCATTCAAATTTATGCGCCGGTCGTGCGCGGACGAAAAGGCGAATACTACCAGCTGCTGTACGATTTGCTCGGTCGCGGTTTTTCAACCGTGCGCGTCGATGGCAAAATGCACAACCTGCGTGAACGCATTGAAATGAACAAGACCACCACCCACAATATCGAAGTGCTGGTGGATGAACTCGCCGTACATGAATTCAAGGATACGCCTCGTGACGCCGAGCTGCGACTATCCGAAGCGGTTGAGCGGGCATTACTCGAAGCGGACGGTTTGGTGCAAGTGACATTCGGCACATCGCCGGACTTCTCCATGGATACCGACCTCTTGCAGGAATTTCTCCTGTCCAGCAAATTCGCTTGTCCGAATGATGGCTTCTCATTTCCGGAAATAGAACCGCGCCTCTTCTCTTTTAATAGTCCATACGGCGCCTGTCCGGCTTGTAATGGTATCGGCACGAAGTTTTTCGGCGGCACGGAACCATGTGAATCATGTCACGGCAAGCGCCTGCGGCCCGAAGCCTTGAATGTATTTCTTGGAACGACCAAGACAAATGAAGACGGCACCGTGAGAGGGATAAATATTGTTGATCTGACGTCCATGTCCGTGGAAGAAGCATTTAACTTCTTCGTCACCATCAAGCTTTCCGCCAAGGATCGCGAAGTTGCCAATGCGGTCACCAAGGAAATTGAAGATCGTTTGAATTTCCTTTTGAATGTTGGGTTGGAATACTTGGCATTGAATCGTACCGCCAATACGTTGTCCGGCGGGGAAGCACAGCGTATTCGTCTCGCCTCACAGCTCGGCTCTCGATTGGTCGGTGCATTATATGTGTTGGACGAACCAACAATTGGCTTACACCAACGTGACAATGAACGACTGATCCGTACCTTGGAAGATCTGCGTGACATCGGCAATACCATCATCGTGGTGGAGCACGATGAAGATACTATCTATGCGTCAGACTACATTATCGATATCGGTCCGAAAGCTGGCATTCATGGTGGACAAGTCGTGGTATCAGGCTATCTCGATAAATTGTTAGCAGCTAAAACAAATCCTTCCGGTTCTCGTACGTTGGCATATCTGCGTAAAGAAGAAGCTATAGAAATTCCTGACAAGCGACGTGATACCGACAAGGGCACTATTAAAATAGTCGGCGCCAACTTGCACAATCTCCATAATCAAAACATTGAAGTACCGCTCGGCAAGATGGTGGCTATTACCGGTGTGTCCGGTTCTGGCAAAAGTACTTTTTTGTATGATATTTTATACAGTAATTTGCAGGCGCGTTTTGAACGCAAGATGCGCAGCGCCAAGACATTCAATTGTGCTTCATTCAGCGGCAGCGAGTATTTGGCACGCGCCATTATGATTGATCAGTCCGCTATCGGTCGCACTCCGCGCTCCAACATTGCCACCTACACCGGTGCTTTTACCCATATTCGTGATCTCTTTGCAGCGACGGATGAAGCCCGTTTGCGCGGCTGGAAGATCAACCGCTTCTCATTCAATGTCAAAGGCGGCCGTTGTGAAGCGTGTGAAGGTAATGGCGAGATCGCAGTAGAGATGCACTTCTTGCCGACCGTGTATGTGACTTGTGATGTTTGCAATGGCAAACGTTTTGATAAGGAAACATTGGTGGTGAAATACAAGAAGAAGAATATTTATGATGTGTTGCAGCTGACAGTGGAAGAAGCCTTGGAATTCTTTGGAGAAATTCCGGCCCTGTATGACCGATTGAAAACACTGTCCGACGTTGGTTTGGGATATGTGAAGCTGGGTCAGAGCGCCACGACATTGTCCGGCGGCGAAGCGCAACGCGTGAAGATCGCCTCGGAACTCTATCGTCCGTATTTGGAGAAAACTATTTATCTCTTGGATGAACCGACGGTGGGCTTGCACTACGATGATGTGAAAAATTTGATCGGTGTATTGAATCGTCTCGTTGCCAAGGGCAACACCGTGGTAGTGATTGAACACAATCTCGACCTCATCAAATGTGCTGACTGGCTGATCGACTTCGGTCCGGAAGGCGGCGTGCATGGCGGTAAGATCGTGGCTAAAGGCACACCGGAAGAAGTCGCCAACAACAAGCATTCCTACACCGGTGGTTACCTGAAAAAAATTCTTTAATTCTTCTTTATTATTTCTTCGGATTCCCTTGACCGCTCATTTTGTATGATGGGGAAATGATGAATTTAAATGAGTTTAAAAATTTCTTCGATGATCGCTTCATGGCGCTTATTGAAGAGAAAGGCAGGATATTTAGCAATTATAGCGAGAACAAAGCCGTACGGGAAATTATTTTTCATTTGCAGGCCGTGGCGCAAGAAGGCAAACGCTTCCGGCCGTACATGACGTACTGCGGCTATGTGACGGAAGGTGGTGAGCAGGATATTTTCCCCTTGCTGGCCGCTATAGAACTGCTGCACTTCTTTTGTCTGGTGCACGATGATGTGATTGATGACGAACATACGCGACGAGGCGTCATGACGATGAATAAAAAATTCGGCTCATCGATTGCCATTCTGGCCGGAGACGTACTACTAACATGGGCGTATGAATGCTTGGATGAAATGGAAGCGGTCGAACCCTATACTATTGATGATGTGCGCAAAGAGTTCGCCACGGTCTTGGCGGAAGTCATTCATGGGCAGATGCTGGATGTGCTATACAGCAGCGAACAAGTACTATCTCGGGACATGATCGAGAAGACCATGGAATTAAAAAGCGCGCACTATTCTTTCTATCGACCATTGCATATCGGCATGCTGCTGGCCGGTATTGATGAGGAGTCAAGGGATTTTGCGGAAAACTATGCCACTAATCTCGGTATGGTATTCCAACTTTTGGATGACATCACGGACTGCCCGACCGATATGAAAGAAAAGAAGCAGACACTGATCACATGGTTTATGGATAATCACCCCGCCAAGGACTTCGCCGACGCACTGTCATTTGCGGAGGAGACGGCGGATGAATATATTACCGCCGCCAATGAGGCTATCTTCAACTACAACAAAAACAATGAGCCGGTTTGGGAAGAGATCATTGATGAGGTGCAGCGTGCCTTTATGTAGTACAATTCGGGCATGCCCCGAAACGTCAATAAAGAACACAAGGAAAACCTTAATCCATTGGACAAAGCCGCGCTGTTTATTACCAAAATAGTCGGCACCATGTGGTGTGCCATCGCCTTTACCATTCTGGCATTGATCAGTTTGCCGCAAGCCCTTCAAGGAGGCACAGCGACCATTATTTCGTGGATTGCTCAAACGTTCCTACAACTGGTCTTGCTATCCATCATCATGATCGGACAAAACCTGCAAAGCCGCCATTCCGAATTGCGCGCTGACGCGGACTACGAAACGAATGTGGAATCGAAAAAAGAAATTGAAGATATCATCAGTCGCTTAAACTCGATTGAGAATGACAAGTTGGATAAAATTCTGGAACTGCTTAAATCAAAATCATGATTCGTCAAGAGTTGGATAAATTGGAATTACCGGCGGAACCGGGGGTGTATTTTTGGAAGGATAGTGACGGCAAGATCCTCTATATCGGCAAAGCCACGTCACTGCGAGACAGGGTGCGCTCATATTTTGCGCCCGATGTCATAAAGACGCGCGGTGCGCATATCGTCGATATGGTATTCAAAGCAACGACGGTTACCTATGAAGCGACACTGACTGTGTTGGAAGCGTTGATCTTGGAAGCGAACCTGATCAAGAAGTACAAGCCCTACTACAACACCAAGGAAAAAGACGATAAGAGCTTTAATATCGTGGTTATCACCAAAGAAGATTTCCCACGTATCATTTTGGTGCGACAAAAGGATATTGATGGGAGGACGAAGACCGTGACATTGCCGCGACTCGGTTTGCATCAGTGCAAATACGATGCGGCCTTCGGGCCATTTCC
Source organism: Candidatus Nomurabacteria bacterium (assembly GCA_028286485.1). Classification (GTDB taxonomy): domain Bacteria; phylum Patescibacteriota; class Minisyncoccia; order Phycocordibacterales; family UBA9973; genus UBA4124. The sequence continues at coordinate 13,727 of JAQBRM010000027.1, read as the reverse complement.
GAACGGACCGAGCATTCGCGAAGCGTTGAAGATCATTCGTCATATCTTTCCGTTTCGGGATCGTGCTTCGGCGCAGAAAGACAAGGAGGCCTTCTATCGGCAGATTGCCTTGGCGCCGGATGTTTCAAATGCGGAAGCCGGGAAAAAGTATCGCCAGAATGTCGGTCGTATCAAATGCATCTTGCAGGGCAAAATGCGCTCGCTTATTCAAGGATTGAAAAAAGAAATGGCCGCGGCCGCCAAGCAGGAACACTTTGAAGAAGCCAATGAATTGAAGCAGAAAATTTTCGCGTTGGAGCACATCCAGGATATCTCGCTCATCAAGCGGGACTTGGAGCGCAGCAGCGGGGAACAGGTATTTCGCATTGAAGCGTATGATATTGCCCACCTATCCGGCAAGCAAATGGTTGGAGTCATGACGGTCATAGAAAATTCCACTTCCAATAAAAACGAGTATCGCAAATTCATCATTCGAGGATTTGATACGGCCAATGACGCCGGCGCGCTGCGCGAAGTGTTGGTGCGCCGGCTGGCTCATACCGAATGGCCGTATCCTTCCGTCATTGTGGTGGATGGCAATATCATTCAAACCAATGCGGCGGCTACGGTCTTGAAGGATTTGCAGCTCGATATTCCCGTTATTGCGGTGACCAAAGACGAGCGTCACCGCCCCAAATTCATCAGCGGTCCGCAAGCCATCATCGAAACCCATAAATTCGCCATCCTGCTCGCCAACTCCGAAGCCCACCGCTTCGCCCTGACCTTCCACAAAGACCGCCGAAAGAAAGCGATGCTCTAAAAATAAATAGGGACAGGCCCCTTTTTAGAAAATCTTTAATACATTTGTACTCAACTATATAAGCTTTTTATCTCGATAATTTTCAATCTTATGATTTTACCGCCCATTATTAATGCAACATTATCTAGTATATCTTTATAATTAAGGTCTTTTTTTAAGATAAATAAAATATAAAAATGGGCCTGTCCCCATTTAATTGCTTTGTATAGTTTTTCATTTGCTATATTATAGTAATTAATGAAACAAATTCGCCCAAACGCCCTTGCCATTATTGTTCGAAATGGAAATTTGCTCGTGCATAGCGCAGTTGATAAAAAAACGGGCAAGCATTTTGGACGCCTGATAGGTGGGGGAATTGAATTTGGCGAAACATCACTGGTTGCGCTTGAGCGCGAATTACAGGAAGAGCTAGGAGTAAAACTAGCAAATGAGAAGTTGCTAACAGTGATTGAAAATATTTTTGAATACAATGGCGAACCGAACCAAGAAATTACTTTTTTATACAAAGCTGATATCAAAGACGATAATCTAAACACAAAAGAAAAAATAAAAATTCTTGATAAGGAAAATGAATATGCGGAATGGGTATCAATTGCAGATGTTAAAGAAAGAAAAATTATTGTCTATCCTGAAATTAACCTATATTTATAGCAATTTGCTATACTATAGCCATGCAACGAATCGGGATACTGCGCGGCGGCGTCAGTGAAGAATATGACCTGTCATTGAAGACGGGAGCGAACGTGCAGCGCGCGCTGCATGACGCGGGCTTGGAAGCCGTGGACATGCTGCTCGACAAGGAAGGCGTGCTGCACATCAAAGGCATTCCCGCCGATATGGAGGATGCCAAGCAGTCGGTTGATAAGGTCTGGAATGCCTTGCATGGCAGCTTTGGGGAGGACGGACAAATCCAAGCCTTGCTGGATATTAATGCCATTCCGTATACTGGCGCGCCGTTTCAAACCGCGGAATTGGCATTTGATAAACAACGCGCCAAGAATCATGCCAAAGCCTTGGGTATTGATACTCCTCAGTCCATTTTGATTATTCCCGAAGGCAATGAGTCGGTCTCAGAAGTATCACAGCGCATTTATAAAACCATGGCACCACCGTGGGTCTTGAAACCATTATCCGGTGGCGCATCATTGCGCACCTACTTCGCATTTACTCCGCTGGACCTGGCGCAGTTCGTGGAAGAAAGCATTCACAACCACGAACCGTTTTTAGCCGAGCAATATATCTATGGCAGGGAAGCGGCCGTTGGCGTGATCGATCATTTTCGTAATCAAGAGACCTACGCGTTGCCGGTCGTAGAAGTACAGTCACCGTCGCGTGGTATTCTTAGTAATGAAATGCGCAATGGCGAAGAAGACTATGCGCGCCTGCATGGCGGCTTCAGTGCGGACGAACGGGACACGCTTTCTGAATTGGCGAAACGGTTGCACAAGCATTTCGGTGCCAAAGATTATTCTCAAAGTGAATTCATCGTCGATAAGCGCGGCAAGCCGTGGTTCATCGAGCTGGATACGCACCCGCATCTCACGAACAATGCACCGTTTCTCGTGGCCCTCGATGCCGTCGGCGCCACGCTGCAAGAGTTCGTGAAGTCGGTAGTGGAGGAAAAATAAAATGCCTTACTCATATTAGGAATGAGTAAGGCATTTTTTACCAATACACTTTTTGGGATGTTCTCAACAAGAAATTTTTAATCAGGCTGCCAATATTCCTTGGTTCCTCCCACGGTTTGTCATTATTGAAAACATAGATCAAACCAGTATCCTCCACTTTAACGGATACATTTTTTGTCGGAACAGGGATATTTACAATTCTCCTAAAACTTACCCGCTTCTTCCTGCGAGAAGAAACAGTTTGTTCGGTAGCATTTTTGCAAATACGGTAACCAATCGGTAATTCGGCTGAACCGCAATTCCTACGGAAAAAAATAATGAGATTCCACATAGCTTAAATTTTTTAGGGTTTTCTTCAGATTACTCCTAGTCTTGCACCCTGTCAATTTGATTGTCTGCTATACTTCAGGCATGGAACACCCCACATCACGCAAGCACTCTTCCGTCATGAAATGGTCATTGATTATCGGCATTGTCATCGTCATGAATTTATTTTTCAACTACGCCACTTCATTGGTATACAAAGCGCCGGACTACGCCGCATATTTCCCTCAGACGCAAGTTGTCCCCGATATTACGACCCAGCAAGATTGTATTGCAGTCGGCGGTCAGTGGAATGCACAAATGTCTTCACCAGCACCAACAAAGGCTGTACCTGCACAAGTAACCGGCTACTGCAATCCCGACTTCACCAAGCAGCAGCAATTCAATGCCGCGCAAAAGCAGTATGACCGGACCATATTTATTATTTTAGTAATAGTAGGAGTACTCAGCATTGTCACCGGTTCATTGGTAATGAATGAAGTATTGTCATTGGCATTTTCTTGGGGCGGTGTTCTGTCACTCTTCATTGCCTCATTACGCTATTGGTCCGATGCCAACAACCTTTTGAAAGTACTCATTCTGGCCGTGGCGCTCGGCAGCCTGATCTGGACCGCCATCAAGAAGTTCGCATGAAAAAAGGGGTTTCGCAAAGCGAAACCCCTTTTTAATTTTTCATTAAGGAATTTAATTCTTCAGTAAGCACTGCATAGCACTTCTCCTTTTCTTCGGCATTCAATTTTTCGTATTCGTCAATGACAGCTTTCTCATACTCGGCAGAGAAATCTTCTCTTTTTTTGAAGTGCCGGTATTTGGTCAAAACGCTCCACTGATGAATGATTTCCGATTTCCGGGATGGCGTATCCGGATACGTGATTTTGATATTCGTTAAATCGACTGATTCTTTTTTCATTTGGCTTTTTTAAAACTATATCTTATGCAATTAAAATGTCAAATCGCTTCTAATTGCTATAAAGCCCTTTTTGTGGAAAAATGCTTATATATGCCATCCTCCGCTAAAGCTACGGCGCGCCAGAGAAAGCCTATCCCAACATATGATCATTTAAAGATTGAGAAGAAGTGGCAGAAAGCGTGGGAGAACAACAAGACGTACAAAACCGAAGGTCCCAGTAAGAAACCGAAAATGTACGTCTTGGACATGTTTCCGTATCCTTCCGGTGCCGGCCTGCATGTGGGGCATCCGCGCGGCTACATTGCCAGTGATGTGTATGCGCGCATGAAGCGCATGGAAGGATTTAATGTTTTACACCCGATGGGATTTGATTCCTTCGGCTTGCCGGCGGAACAGTATGCCATTCAAACGAAGAAGCACCCCGGACCGTTTACCGACAAGCTTGTCGCGCAATACAAGAAGCAATTGGAGATCATCGGCTTTTCTTATGATTGGGACAGGGAAGTGTCCACACACCGTCCGGAATACTACAAATGGACGCAGTGGATTTTCCTGCAGCTCTATGACGCGTGGTATGACACGAAGAAAAACAAGGCGCGACCGATTGCGGAACTGATCGCGCTGTTTGAAAAGAGCGGTAATGCCGGTGTCGCTGCCGCAACTGACATCAGGGAAATTTTCTCGGCCAAGGAATGGAAAGGCTTTTCCGCTATCGATCAGCAAAACATCTTGATGCATTATCGCTTGGCCTATGAAGGGTTTGCGGAGGTGAACTGGTGCGAGGAGCTGGGGACCGTCCTCGCTAATGATGAAATAGTGGACGGTCCGACCGGCCCTGTCTCCGAGCGCGGCGGCTATTCCGTCATCAAGAAGCCGATGCGTCAGTGGTTCATGCGCATTACCGCCTATGCCGATCGTTTGATAGAAGGCCTGGATACTATTGATTGGCCTAATAACATAAAGGAAGTTCAGAAGAATTGGATCGGCAGAAGTGAGGGGAGTGAGATTGAATTCCAAGTGCAAATTCCAACGAATAGTTTTTCGAACGGCCAGACCCCGCCCATACCCCATTCGAAAAACCATTCGTCTCCATTTGCACCAGTCTCAGTCTTCACAACTCGTGCCGATACCATTTTTGGTGTGACATATATTGTATTGGCACCCGAGCATGCGCTGGTGCAGGATTGGCAAAATAGTATTACCAACTGGCCAGCGGTGGAGAAATATATCAAGAGTGTTGCACAAAAAGATGAAACGGAACGCATGAGCACCGATAAGGAAAAAACCGGTATTCAATTGGAAGGTGTCATTGCCATCAATCCCGCCAATGGTGAGGAAGTGCCCGTCTGGATTGCCGACTATGTCTTGGCAGGCTACGGCACCGGCGCGGTGATGGGTGTGCCACAACATGATGAACGCGATCATATTTTTGCAACCAAATATAATTTGCCGATTGTTGACCGACCATTGGTGGATGCAATGACTATTACAAAAAAGGTCGGCGGCAGCATGGTCACGAAATACAAAATGCGCGACGCGATATTTGCGCGACAGCGATATTGGGGAGAGCCGATACCGCTTATTCATCGTGCGGACGGCATTATTATTCCCGTCAAGGAAAAAAACCTTCCGCTTGAATTGCCGAAGGTGAAATCATACCAACCATCCGGTAATGGCGAGTCTCCGCTGGCAAAAGTGAAAAGCTGGGTGGAGGCGGGCTATGAGACCAACACGATGCCCGGCTGGGCCGGCTCATCATGGTATTTTTTGCGGTATATGGATCCGAAAAACAATAAAGCCTTTGCCGGAGAGAAGGCAATTGAATACTGGAAAGATGTCGATATGTATGTGGGCGGCACAGAGCACGCCACAGGACACTTATTATATAGTCGCTTTTGGCATAAATTTCTGTTTGATATGGACTATGTGCCAACACCAGAGCCGTTTAAAAGGCTTAAAAATCAAGGTTTTATAGGCGCAGCGGATGGTAGAAAAATGAGCAAACGCTGGGGTAACGTTATCAATCCTGATGATATAGTGAAAAATTACGGCGGGGATACATTGCGGGTATTTGAAATGTTCCTCGGTCCTTTTGACTCTCACTTACCATGGAGTACTGAGAGTATTATCGGTTCACGGCGATTCATTGAACGCGTCTGGCGATTGTCGGAAAATGTCGCCGATGGTGTATCAGAAAAAAATGTTGAAAAAGTTTTGCATAAGACTATTAAAAAAGTTACGAACGATATTCAGCAATTTGCATTTAATACAGCGATATCATCATTGATGATATGTTTGAATGAATTTGAATCCGCCTCCGCCAAAGGCTATGGCGTGACGAAGAAAGATTTCAAACTCTTCCTCCAAATACTCGCGCCCTTCGCACCCCATGTCACGGAAGAGTTGTGGCAGCATATGGAAGCTAACCGTCGCGTTTCAATGGACGGTACGCGACACGATTCCGCTGAATCGAGCATTCATTTGTCGGCGTGGCCGAAGTACGATCCGAAGTTGCTGATTGAAGATGAGGTGACGATCGGCGTGCAGGTTAATGGCAAGGTGCGGGCGGAGCTGACTATTGCGGCAGATGCATCCAAAGAGGCAATAGAGTCTGCCGCCCTCGCCCTCCCGCGCATTCAAGAATTTTTGCAAGGTAAAACAGTCAAAAAAATCATTGTTATCCCCGTTAGGATTATTAATATTGTGATATAATAAACCCCGTATGTATCAAAACACCATTCGCAAATTCAACACTGTTTCTTTTAATATTATTACCGGACTCTGCGCATTATTACCACTCTTTTTTCTACCCGCCACGATCAGTGGTCAAGGTGCCACCAAGGCCTTATTGCTGTACGCCGCAGTACTGATGGCCTTCTCTCTCTGGCTAGTAGCTCAATTTTTGGCCGGCTCATTTAAAATTCAAAGACATTGGGCCTTTTTAGCATTGGCGGCATGGGCTGCATTAGCACTGGTCAGCGCGTTGGTTTCCCCTGTAACCGCCGTGTCATTGTGGGGTCGTGGGTTTGCACTTGATTCATTTGCAACAGTACTGGTGGTGGTATTGTTTACGTTCATGGTGGCATCGTTTGCCAGTGATCAGCGTCGTTTGGTGCAGTTGTTCCTCGCCGCATTTGCCGGATCAGTCCTCACGGTCTTTTTGCAAGTGATACTCTACCTCTCTCAGCACACCCATTTTGTTTCAACCTATTTGGCACACGTTACCACGCAAGGCACGCTAGTGGGTTCTTGGGTTGACTTCGCCTACTTTGTTATCTTCACCTTCCTCTTGGCTTTGTTGATGTTTGAAGTACTCATGCCGAAAGGATTTTTCCGTATCCTCTCATTGAGCGCCATGATTCTCTCATTAGTAGTGTTAGTGTTTCTCAACTTCAAAGCGGCATGGATCATCACGATCGTTTCCGCGCTCTTGGTGTTTGTGTACAAGTCTTCCGTTGAACGATCAATCTCAAAATTCCTCCCTCAGGATGGAACTATCGATAGTACTGAGCCTTCTGAACAAATAGAAAACAACCAGCGATTCCCGATGATGTCTTTCATCTCTCTCTTGGTAGGACTTTTCTTCTTCCTCAGCAGTAACTCAATCGGTGCATCCTTGGCCAGCTACGCTAACGTTTCTTTTACCGATATCCGTCCTTCATTTACTACTACTACTCACGTCATGCGGGCTACCTTGGCGCACCAGCCTTTCTTCGGCGCCGGCGCCGGGCGCTACGCTGACATGTGGAATCTCTACCACCCACTGGCGATCAACAACACCGTATTCTGGAACACCCCTTTTGATACAGGCTACAACTTCTTGCAATCCCTCTTCACCACCAACGGTATCTTGCCGGTCTTAGCGTTACTCGCCGCGCTTATTATTGTAATCATTCACGGCTTCAAATTATTCAGCTATCAATTTCCTGATCGCTTCAGCCGCTTCATCGCAGTAACGGCAGAAATCATGATGGTGGCATTCCTTTGTCTCATTGTATTTGCTTCACCCGGCATGGTACTGATCATCTTCGGATTCATGTACATGGGCTTGCTGCTTGGCGTATCCACCTTGGTGGGCCGCACCAAACCGATCTCTTATAATTATCTGCAAGATCCCCGCAGCAGCTTCTTCGCCATCTTGCTGATCGTGTTGGCAAGTATGACAGGGTTCTCAGCCGTGTACTTCACCGGCAACCGTTTCGCAAGTATCGTGTACTACAACCGTGCCATTCAAGCGCAAGATCTTGCCACTGCTCAAGCTCGTCTCGGTAAAGCCATTGCTCTTTCGCCAAATGATATTTACTGGAGAACGGAAACACAAATTCTGACCAGTCAGTTTACCAGCCTCGAGTCTGCGCAAAGTCCGGATAAGACTCAGTTGCAGACAGTGTTTTCCCAAGCCGAGCAGAGTGCGCAAGCCGCCGTCGCATGGGATACGCACAGTGCAAGCAACTGGCTGGCATTAAGTCAGGTGTATCAACTCGTTGCCAATACTCAAAATGCCGATGCATTTACCAACGCCAAGACTGCCGCGGATCAAGCTTTGAAGCTTAATCCTAATAATCCGGTCTTTCTCTTGAACCAAGCACAGCTCGCGCTGACGAAACAAGATACCGGCACGGCCTACCAATACATTGCTCAAGCGTTGGCAATAAAACAAGATTATCTTGATGCCTACTTGTTGAAGGGCCAGATTGAAACCACGGGGGGGGATACGGGTGCGATGATTAAAGAGCTCAGTGCCTATACCGCTATCGCACCGTTTGATGATCAAGGATTCTTGTTGCTGGGTCAAGCAGATTTGCAGGCCAAGAATTACACGGATGCTATCATAGCGTTTGCCCGTGCGCGTGACCTTGCTCCGACCAATCCGAATGATTATCTTCAGTATATCGGCGCTTTGGAGGCAGCGGGGCAAAATACCCAAGCGGTAGCCGCACTGCAAGATTTTCAAACTAAGTTCCCGCAAATTCAAGGTGTAGATGCGCAAATTCAACGTATTCAAAATGGCGGCACCGCCCCAACTCCTGTTACCACTACAAGTAACACTACTACCGCTACCAGTACCACGACTACCAAAAAGAAATAATTTCACATGGTCTCGAAAATAATAAAATTCTTGAACCAAGATCTTTTTAGCATGAACCAGGCCGCCCTGGTTCTTGCTGTTTTTTCCTTCCTTTCCCAAGTATTTGGATTATTACGTGACCACCTACTCGCCTCGCTGGTAGGTCCTTCTGCCAGCTTGGACGTGTACTATGCAGCCTTCCGTATTCCCGACTTCATCTATAACTCCTTCGGCTGTCTTTTTTCCGTAACAGTGCTTATTCCGTTTATTGCGCAGTATATTGAGAAAGAAAAAGAAGAGGGCAGTACCAATGCTTTTAAACGATTCTTGAACAGCATTTTCAGCGTGTACATGATCGGTATGACAGTACTCTCCTTGCTGTTGATCATCATCATGCCGTGGCTGACTCGGTTGGTGGCTCCCGGATTCAACCCGACCGAGCATGTGCAGCTGGTGCTGTATGCGCGCATCATGCTCATTTCGCCGTTCTTATTCGGACTAGCCAGCTTGCTCAGTTCATTTTCCCAAGTCCAGAAAAAGTTTTTTGCCTTTGCCATTGCACCGTTGATGTACAATCTCGGCATCTTGGTCGGAGTCATCTTCTTACGCCCGTTCATGGGTATGCTGGGTGTGGTGATAGGAGTAGCCATGGGAGCCGTATTGTATTTCGGCGTGCAGGTGCCAACGCTTATTCGGCTCGGCAAACTGCCTCGCTTCGATCTCAATATTGATTGGGATACCGTCAAACGTGTCATGACCTTATCATTGCCCCGCACGCTCGGATCGTCGCTGACCACGCTGACTTCCATCATGATCGGCGCCATAGCCTCTCTGTTGGCCGCCGGCTCCATCTCTATCTTTCAATTTTCATACAATATTGAAAATACGCCGTTGCTGATCATCGGCATATCGTACGCGGTGGCGGCCTTTCCCACCATGACCAGAATGTATGCCATGGGAGACAAAAAAGAATTGTTGAACGTACTCTATCGTGCCACTCGCAATATTTTTTTCATGACTATTCCGGTATCGTTGCTGATGATCGTGCTGCGTGCTCATGTCGTGCGGTTGCTTTTGGGAGCGGGAGTATTTTCATGGAATGACACCCGATTGGTAGCGGCGTCTGTGGCCCTCTTCTCCGTATCGATCGCGGCCCAATGCATGGTCTTGCTTTTGGTGCGCGCATTCTTTGCCATTGGCGATACCAAGACCCCGCTGCGCATTAACATCTGGTCATCGGTGATCACGATTGCTTCAGCGGCCGGCTTGTTGGTGATGTATCATACCAATGTGTTTTTCCATGATTTTATGGACAGTCTGATGCGTATTGATGGAACGGGCGGCAGTACCGTCATTATGTTACCGCTGGCATTCTCAATCGGTGAAATTATCAATGCTTTCGGCCTGTGGTTTTATTTCCATAAAAAAATCCCCAATACCAAAACAGAGAACGATATTTTATCACGCACCTTGGCGCATATTACTGCAGCCAGCATCATTGCCGCGGCCGCCGCCTACGGCACCTTGGCATGGATGGGTAACGGAGTACAGCAAAGCCATTTTCTGGGTATTCTGATTCAAGCGATTGTCGCTGGGGGCGTGGGGGTTGCCATGTACGGTATTGTCCTTCGAGCCCTCCGCAACGAAGACCTCAGTCTCTTTGTGGAAACCGCTAAAAGCCGTTTCTGGAAAGAAAAACCAATGATCGTGCAAGAGCAACAGGAATTGTAAAATATGGTATAGTCAGGCAACATGGAGCTCAAAAATATCAGAAATTTCAGCATTATTGCCCATATTGACCACGGCAAAAGCACCTTGGCAGACCGTATGCTTGAGGTCACGGGTACCATTGAAGCCCGCAAAATGCGCGATCAAGTCTTGGACAGCATGGAGCTGGAGCGCGAGCGCGGCATCACCATCAAAATGCAGCCGGTCAGGATGAACTATGCCCAAGATGGAACAAACTACATGTTGAACCTTATTGATACTCCGGGCCACATCGACTTCTCATACGAAGTGTCACGTGCATTGAAAGCAGTGGAAGGATCACTGCTGTTGGTGGACTCGACGCAAGGCGTGCAAGCGCAAACCCTCACCACGCTTGCCATGGCGCGTGAGTCCGGCTTGGTCATCATTCCGTGTCTGACGAAAGTTGACTCGCCGTTGGCGCGTATTGAAGAAACCACGATAGAAATCTGCAACCTGATCAATTGCGATGTCGATGAAGTATTGAAAGTATCCGGCAAGACCGGTGAAGGAGTACCGGCCCTGCTTCAAGCGGTCATTGAACGCATTCCTGCACCAAATCCCGAGGAAGTGCAGCAACGCACGCAAGCCTTGGTCTTTGACTTTAGTTACTCCAACCATAAGGGCGTCATTGTCTTTGTGCGCATGTTCGGCGGCAGCATCAAGCGAGGGGATACGCTATCGTTTGCGGCCAGCAAGCAGCAATTTCAAGCCTTGGAGGTGGGTATTTTCGCCCCGGAAGCCACCCCACAGGATGCGTTGGAAGCGGGGACTATCGGCTATATCGTGACCGGTATCAAGCAGCCGGGTATTGCTTCGGTCGGGGATACCATCGTCTCACAAAAGAATCCAGCTGTGCCACTGTCCGGCTACAGCTTGCCTCGACCGGTAGTCTGGGCTTCTATCTATCCCGAGAGTCAGGATGACTTCGATGAGCTGCGCATGGCACTGGGCCGGTTGCGACTATCAGACTCCGCCTTTTCCTTTGAAGAAGAAGTGTCGGGTGCCTTGGGACGCGGCTATCGCTGCGGTTTTCTTGGCATGCTGCATCTGGAAATCATTTCCGAGCGCCTGCGTCGTGAATTCAATCTGGAGCTGATCGTGACCATGCCGTCGATTACCTACGAAGTGGAAAACAGGAAACACGAACGCATCGTGGTGTATTCACCGCACCTTTTCCCCGATGACGGTACGGTCACGACTGTGTATGAGCCGTGGATCAAGGTTGCTATCATTACACCGGAACAATACGTCAGCATGCTGATGCCATTCTTGTACGACCACGAAGCGACAGTGGAAGCAATCAATCAGTTCGGCGATGATCGCGTGAAGCTCGATGCCGTCATGCCGTTGCGCGAACTGATGCGCGGATTTTTTGACGGCTTGAAAAGCATTACTTCCGGCTATGCGTCGATCTCGTATGAGCAAGGGGAAATGAAAGCGGCCGATGTGGTGCGCATGGATATCATCATCGGCGATGAATTGCAGCCGGCCTTCACGCGCATCATGGCCCGACGGCGGGTCGTTGAAGACGGGGAAGAATTCGTGGAACGATTGGAAAAACTGATGCCGCGCCAGCAGGTGGAAATGAAGATCCAAGCCAAGGCGTTGGGTCGCATTATCGCGTCACGAACATTGAAGGCGTTTCGAAAGGACGTGACACAGCACATGTACGGCGGGGACTATTCCCGAAAATTAAAATTGTTGGACAAGCAGAAGAAAGGGAAGAAGAAGATGCGCGAAAATGCCAACGTGAATATTCCACACGATATTTTTATAAAAGTAATGAAACAAGGGGACTAACCCCCATTAGTACTAGCGGAAAAGAGGTAGGATCGTGAAGAGGAGCATTCCCAGAATCATGATGACGGAAAAGATTTTCCATGCCAAATCCACTCTTTTTCTGTTATGATTGAATAGCATAGTGACTATGCTACCACGCCATGGCAAAAACGCAATTTCCCGCTTCGCATCATACCGGTATCTCCACTAAGCGCCTGTTGGGGGCAGCACTTGGGCTGCTTATCTTTTTTTTATTGATGATGTCGGTTATTCGTTTGGGTGAAAAATATTTTGCCGTCCGAAATCGTAATAAGGAATTGGCGACACAGTCCGCGGATCTTCAGCAAAAAGAAAACACGCTTATCAGCACCAATGCCTACCTGTCATCACCGGAAGGAGCGGAGCAATCATTACGGGAACGATACAACTATGTGAAGCCGGGGGAGGGCATGATTGTCATTATGCCGGAAACGCCTCTGGCGGATCCTGCGGCGCATCAGTCAATCATAGTGCGGTGGTGGGATGAACTCTTGCATGGATTGGGTATCAGGAAGCAATCGTAGGTCTTGACGGCTGTGCTACACTATATATATGAAAGAAGTAACAATTTATACAACCAATACCTGCCATTATTGCAACTTGGCGAAAGCCTATTTCAAGGAACACGACATTGCCTATAAAGAGTACAATGTCGGTACTGACGCCGAGAAGCGCCAGGAAATGATCAATATGACCCATCAGCTCGGCGTGCCGGTCATTGTGGTCGGCGACACCGCCATGGTGGGCTTCCAAGAAAGCAAAGTGGCGGAATTGCTGGCAGCAGCATAGTCATAGGGCGGCGATACACTTCGTGTATCGCCGCCCTAGACCCTGAGGGTTTCCCGAAGGGCTCTTGTAGTTAAATGGATATAACGACTCCGTCCTAAGGAGTAATTGTAGGTTCGACTCCTACCGGGGGCACATGGATACTGAAATAAATGACCGATTGGATAGAATAGAAAAGATGGTTAGCGACAACAATCGCATGCTGGGCAAGCTGCGTCGGGGACAGAAAAATGCAGTCTATATGCGCCTCGTGTATTGGGTGGTTATTATCATTCTGGGCATTGTGTCACTTTACTTCATTACGCCCTATCTGGGGCAGCTGGGAGCCGCATATGGCATAGGAAATACCAATAATAACGATACGGCCGCGACTTCTAACGCCACCTTGACCAAGCTTTTAAATGAGTACCAAGCGAGCCAGAAGACGGGGCAGTAGGATTGCTTTTGCGGCTGTTTTCGGCTAAAATGCAACTCAGCTAAGGGTAAAACCACGGCTTAGTAAGCAAAGAGTTTTGCTCGTGTAAGAAATTTTTTTGAGGAAAATTTCTTGCCTGAGCGGCGCTCGGATGATGTGAAAATGTTTACATTTTCACATACCACTCGCTTGCTCAGGTAGCTCAGTTGGTAGAGCGCTCCCCTGAAGAG